>CAYRFV010000079.1:0-20623 GCA_964423545.1 uncultured Anaerolineales bacterium
CGAGCCGATGGTTACGTACGGCACCAATCCCGGCATGGGCGCGCCGATCACCGGCCGCATCCCCGATCCGGCGGCCGTGGTCGACGTGAATCAGCGTCGCGCGCTGGAGAAGGCGCTCGCCTACATGGCGCTGCAGCCGGGCCGGCCGCTGCTGGGCCATCCTGTCGATGTGGTCTTCATCGGCAGCTGCACCAATGGCCGCATCTCCGATCTGCGCGCGGCCGCAGGCATCCTGCGCGGGCGCAAGGTGAATCCGCGCGTGCGCACGCTGGTCGTGCCCGGCTCGCAGCAGGTCAAGGCCGAAGCCGAGGCCGAGGGCTTGCACACCGTGTTCCGTGAGGCCGGCGCCGAGTGGCGCGAGCCGGGGTGCAGCATGTGCATCGCCATGAACGGCGATCAGCTCATGCCCGGCCAGTATGCCGTGAGCACCAGCAACCGCAACTTCGAGGGGCGGCAGGGGCCGGGCGGCCGGACGTTTCTGGCCAGCCCGCTCACGGCCGCAGCGAGCGCGATCGCCGGCGCGATTGCCGATCCGAGAACGATGGCGGCGTGATGCGGGCTGAGTGACAAGTGATGCGTGTATGCCAGGCATCAGCAGTTAGTGGTCTGTCAGCCGTGATTTGACAGGGTGGTAGTGACGACTTCAGTCGTTTTCGTGCCGGACCAGCGGCTAAAGCCGCTACTACGAACTCATCACTTGATCATTGACAGACTACTAGCGCACTTCACACGTCTCACGACTCACGGACACCAGGACGGAGCAGACCATGGAACCATTCACCACCCTCACCGGGCGCGTGGTTGCGCTGCCCATCGACAACATCGACACCGACCAAATCATCCCGGCGCGTTTCCTGAAGGCGACCGATAAGGCCGGGATGGGCGACAATCTTTTCGCCGACTGGCGCTATGACCGGGACGGCCGGCCCAGGGCCGACTTCATCCTGAACCAGCCCGAGAGCCGCGGCGCGGCGATTCTGCTGGCTGGCGACAACTTCGGCTGCGGCAGCTCACGCGAGCACGCGCCCTGGGCGCTTACCGGCTACGGTTTTCGTGCCGTGATCAGCACCTCGTTCGCCGATATCTTCCGCAACAACGCACTCAAGAACGGCCTGCTGCCGATCATCGTGGATCGTGACACACACTGGCAGCTGCTGAGCCTGGCGGAAGAAGATCGAGCGCTGACGCTCACCATCGACCTGGCAGCCCAGGCGCTGCGGCTTCCCGATGGCCGGGACGTGCGCTTCCCCATCGACGCCTTCAGCAAGACCTGTCTGCTCCAGGGGGTCGACCAACTGGGCTATCTGCTCAAGCAGGATCCCGCCATCGCGGCCTTCGAGGCGGCGCATCCGGCGCCGGTGCTGACGAGTGCATAAGGGCCGCCCTCGCGGGTTTCGCACGAGGACGCGAAGATGGCCTCATGCGTGATGCGACTGTGCGAGTCCCGCACGCGGCCCCACCGCTCTTACAACGATCAGAGGGCAATACGCTCCATGTCAAGATTACCTGCACGAGGGAGACCTATCTGGGCGACGCTGGCCGTAACGAGCGGCTCCGTCGCCCAGGGCATCGGCTGCTCCGCTTGAAGCTTGCCTGCTCAGCCGCCATGTCCGGCCACCGTTCAGCTTCCAGTATAAGGAGTTTCCGATGACCCAGGTCACCCTTTACGACACCACCCTCCGCGATGGCAGCCAGGCGGAGGGGATTTCCTTTTCGGTCGAAGACAAGTTGCGCATCGCGCACAAGCTCGATGAGATCGGCATCCACTACATCGAGGGCGGCTGGCCCGGCTCCAATGCCAAGGACGCTGAGTTTTTCCAGCGCGCCCGCTCGCTGAACCTCAAGCAGGCGCGGCTGACCGCGTTCGGCTCGACGCGCAGGGCGAACACCCCGTGCGAGAGTGATCCGCAGGTGGGCATGCTGTTGGATGCCGGGACGCCGATCGTAGCTCTTGTCGGCAAGACCTCGGACCTGCACGTGCATCATGTGCTCGAGACGACGCTCGACGAGAACCTGGCGATGATCCGTGAGACGGTGAGCTATCTGCGCGGCCACGGTCGCCAGGTCTTTTACGATGCGGAGCACTACTTCGACGGCTACCGGGCGAACCCACACTACGCCCTGGCGACGCTGCACGCGGCGTACGCGGCCGGCGCCGACTACATCGTCCTGTGCGACACGAACGGCGGCGCCATGCCCTGGGAGGTGGGGGCGGCCGTGCGCGCCGCAGGCGAGCGCCTGGAAGCGGCGCGCCGCGAGGAAGGGCTGAGCTGGCCGGTGAGGCTGGGCATCCACACGCATGATGACGCCGGGGTCGCCGTCGCCAACGCGCTGGTGGCCGTGCGGACAGGGTGCACGCAAGTGCAGGGCACGATCAACGGCTACGGCGAGCGCGTCGGCAACTGCAACCTGTGCACCCTGATCCCGAATCTGAAGCTGAAGCTGGGGATCGACTGCCTCAGCGATGAGCAGCTGCGGCGGCTCACCGAGCTGTCGAACTTCGTCAGTGAGACGGCCAATCTCGCCTCTGATCCGCACCAGCCTTACGTGGGCGCCAGCGCCTTCGCCCACAAAGGTGGTCTCCATGTGGCCGCGATCCTGAAGGTCGAGGAGAGCTACCAGCACATCGACCCGGCGCGTGTCGGCAACGAGAAGCGGGTGCTGGTGAGCGAGCTCTCCGGCCGGGGCAACCTGGTCTATAAGCTCCAGGAGTTCGGCGTCGATGCCAGCAAGGAGGAAGTGCGGCAGGTGTTGGCGCAGGTGAAGGCGCTGGAGAGCCAGGGCTTCTACTTCGAAGGGGCCGAGGCGTCGGTCGCGCTCATGCTGCACCGACTTCAACCCGGCTACCGCCGGCCGTTCGAACTCGTCGATTTCATGGTGCTCACAGAGCACCGACAGGGCCGCGGCCTCTTCGCTGAGGCAACCGTCAAGGTGCGCGTGAACGACGTCATCGCACACACCGTCGCCGAGGGGAACGGTCCGGTCAATGCACTGGATCAGGCGCTGCGCAAGGCGCTGCTGCCGCACTATCCGCAGCTTGCCGGGGTTTCCCTGGACGATTATAAGGTGCGCATCCTGGACAGCGACGCTGCAACGGAAGCCACCACGCGCGTGATCATCAACAGCCACAACGGCCATCGCTCGTGGAGTACGGTCGGCTGTTCGACGAACATCATCGAATCCTCGTGGCAGGCGCTAACGGACAGCATCGAGTACGCGCTCGTGGCATAGGCAAGCAGCTGCTCGGAGCCGGTCTTTGTTGTGAGGTGTTGCGTGCTGAGTAACGAATGACGAGCACTCGGCAGGGCTGAACTCACGCATCACACTTCACGAATCACGCATTACGGTGCGCAGCAAAGGACTTATCATGCAAGCTAGAGTCACCGTTCTTCCTGGCGACGGCATCGGTCCGGAGGTCGTGGCCGAGGGCGTCAAAGTCCTAAAGGCAGTGGCCGGCAAATACGGTCACGCGTTCCAGTTCACCGAGTGTCTGGTCGGCGGCATCGCCATCGATCAGACCGGCACGGCGCTGCCCGATGAGACACTCGCCGCGTGTCGCGCCTCAGATGCGGTGCTGCTCGGCGCGGTCGGTGGGCCGAAATGGAGCGATCCGCGCGCGGCCGTGCGCCCCGAACAGGGGTTGCTGGGGCTGCGCGGCGGCCTCGGCCTTTTCGCCAACCTGCGGCCGGTGAAGGTCTACCCGGCGCTGATCGACGCGTCGACGCTCAAACCAGAGGTGGTCACCGGCGTCGATCTGATCATCGTGCGCGAGCTGACCGGCGGCCTCTACTTCGGCAAGCCACAGGGCCGTGTGGATACGCCGCAGGGCCGTGCAGCCGTAGACACGATGTATTACACCGCGACCGAGGTCGAGCGGCTGATGCGCGTGTCCTTCGATCTGGCGCGCGGCCGGCGCAAGAAGCTGGCGTCTGCCGACAAAGCCAACGTGCTGGCAACCTCCCGGCTCTGGCGCGAGGTGGCGCACGAGGTGGCGAAGGACTATCCCGACGTCGCCTACGAGGATGTGCTGGCCGATGCATGCGCGATGTACCTGGTGCGCCGGCCAGCAGACTACGACGTGATCGCCACCGAGAACACCTTCGGCGACATCCTCTCGGACGAGGCTGCGATGCTCGCCGGCAGCATGGGCATGTTGCCGTCAGCCTCGTTGGGCGATGCGCGCAGCGCCGGCGGCGCCCGGTTCGGCCTCTACGAGCCGATCCATGGCAGCGCGCCCGACATCGCGGGACAGGGGACCGCCAATCCGCTGGCGACGATCCTGAGCTGCGCCATGCTGTTGCGCTGGTCCCTCGGCCTGGAGCGCGAGGCGGCTGCACTGGAAGCCGCCGTGGACGCAGTGCTTGAGGCGGGCTATCGCTGCGGCGACATCAAGACTCCCGGCTGCATCGTGTTGGGCACGGCCGCAATGGGCGATACGGTGGTGAAGCACCTCACCGGCTAGTTGTCATCTTTGTGGGATCATCACGGAGGCATCAGTCAAATGGCCGATCCGAAGACAAACGGAGCAGGAGAACAGGTTGCGGTTCGCGGTCTCGAGGGCATTATCGCGGCCGAGAGCAGCGTATCCTACGTCGACGGCATTCATGGCCGGCTTCTATATCAGGGCTATGATATTCATGACCTGGCCGAGCACACTACCTTCGCGGAGGTCGTGTTCCTGCTGTGGCGCGGACGGCTGCCGACGCAGGCGGAGCGCGACGCGTTCGGCGCGGAGTTAGTCGGAGAGATGCGCCTGCCCAGCCAGGTGCTGGAGATGCTCAAGCTGACCCCGCCGAACAGCCACCCCATGGCGGTGCTCAGAACGGCAATCAGCATGCTGGCTAACTTCGATCCCGATGCGGAGAATCTTTCGCCGGAAGCGAACTGGCGCAAGGCGAAACGGTTGGTGGCTCAGGTGCCGACCATCATCGCCGACTTGCACCGGATCCGCTCCGGTCTGCCGGTGCTGTCGCCCGATCCGGGTTTCGGGCTTTCGGCGAACTTTCTGTACATGTTGCGCGGTGCGCCTCCCAGCCAGCTCGAGAGTGAGGCGATGCGCGAGCTGATGGTGCTGCATGCCGATCATGAGCTCAATGCCAGCACCTTCGCGGCGCGGGTCATCGCCAGCACGCTCAGCGACATGCATTCAGCGCTGAGCGGTGCGATCGCTGCGCTGAAGGGGTCGCTGCACGGCGGCGCCAACCAGCGCGTGATGGAGATGCTCCTGGACATCCCTGACCCCGAGATGGTGCGGTCCTATATCGCGGGCATGCTAGAGAACAAGAAGCGCATCATGGGCTTCGGGCATCGCGTCTATCGCACCGAGGATCCCCGCACACCGCATCTGCGCAAGTATTCTGAGTTGTTGTGCAGGGCTCGCAACCAGGAGCATCTCTATGAGATCTCGCGTCGCATCGAACAGGCGGTGATGGACGCCAAAGGCATTTATCCCAACGTGGACTTTTACTCGGCCACGGTGCAACATGCGATGGGCATCCCGCCCGAATACTTCACGGCTGTATTCGCCGCGTCTCGCACCGCGGGCTGGATCGCCCATATCATGGAGCAATATGCCGACAACCGGCTGATCCGGCCCACCTCGAAGTACACAGGTGAGATGGGGCGGCCGTTCGTGCGGATCGATCAACGCGGATGAGAGACGACTGATACACAAACCACCCGTGACGAGCAGCGAGTAAGCGCCCAGCTCACTCGCTGCTCATCCGGCGGGCTCAAGGAGTGCCAACCCCATGCGTTCAGATATCATCAAGAAGGGCTTCGAGCGCGCGCCGCACCGCTCGCTGCTGCGGGCGACGGGCGTCATTCAGAGCGAGGACGACTTCAACAAGCCGTTTATCGCCATCGCCAACTCCTACACCGACATCGTGCCGGGCCATGCCCACCTGAACGGGTTCGGCGAGGTGGTGCGGCGTGCAGTGCGCGCAGCGGGCGGGGTGCCGTTCATGTTTCACACCATCGGCGTGGATGACGGCATCGCGATGGGGCACCTCGGCATGAAGTACAGCCTCGCCAGCCGCGAGCTGATTGCAGACTCGGTGGAGACGATGGTCTCGGCGCACCGGTTCGACGGCCTGATCTGCATCCCCAACTGCGACAAAATCGTGCCGGGCATGCTGATGGCCGCGATGCGGCTGAACGTGCCAACCATCTTCGTCAGCGGCGGACCCATGAAGGCGGGCGTCACGCCGGCCGGCAAAGTCGTGGACCTGATGTCCGTCTTCGAGGGCGTTGGCGCCTATCGCGCCGGCAAGATCGACGACGCCGTCTTGGCCGAGCTGGAGCAGTTCGGCTGCCCGACGTGCGGCTCCTGTTCGGGCATGTTCACCGCCAATTCGATGAACTGTCTGTGCGAGGCGCTGGGGATGGCGCTGCCCGGCAACGGCACGATCCTGGCGGTCGATCCGCGCCGCGAGGAGTTGGCCGAGCGCGCCGCGCACCAGGCGCTCAAGCTGATCGAGCTCGATCTGAAGCCGCGCGATATCGTCACGCCTGAAGCGATCGACAACGCCTTCGCGCTGGATATGGCGATGGGCGGCTCGACGAACACCGTGCTGCACACCCTGGCGCTGGCGCGCGAGGCGGGCGTGGATTACCCGATCGCCCGCCTGAATGAAGTTGCCGAGCGCGTGCCGAACATCTGCAAGGTGTCGCCCTCTTCCTCCTATCACATCGAGGATGTGGAGCGGGCCGGCGGCGTCTCGGCGATCCTGTGGGAGCTCTGCAAGCGGCCGGGTATCCTGCACGGCGACGCGATGACGGTCACCGGCAAGACGCTGCTCGAAAACGTGCGGGGCGCGGAGAGTCAGGATCTGGCGGTCATCCGGCCGCTGAGCAATCCGTACAGCGAGCGCGGCGGGCTGGCGATCCTGTTCGGCAACCTGGCGCCGGAAGGCGGCGCGGTCAAGGCGGCGGGCATCCTGCCGGAGATGATGCGCCATCGCGGTCCGGCCGTGGTCTTCGACTCGCACGACGAGGCGAACGCCGGCATCCTCAACGGCAAGGTGAAGGCGGGCGACGTGGTGGTGATCCGCTACGAAGGGCCGAAGGGCGGGCCGGGGATGCAGGAGATGCTGGCGCCCACCTCGAACATCATGGGAATGGGGCTGGGCTCGTCGGTTGCGCTGATCACCGACGGCCGCTTCAGCGGTGCGACGCGCGGCGCCTGCATCGGCCATGTCTCGCCGGAGGCGGCCGCGGGCGGCCCCATCGGCCTGATTCGGGACGGCGACATGATCGTGCTGGACATCGCCGCACGGCGGCTGGAGGTCGAGGTCTCGGACGAAGAGTTGGCCCGGCGCCGGGCCGGGTGGCAGCCGGTGCAGCGGGAGCTTTCCGGGTGGCTGAAGCGGTACGCCGCGATGGTGACTTCGGGCAGCCAGGGCGCAGTGTTGGCTTGAGAGATAGAGAGGCGGAGTTAGGGGTGCGGCCGGGGCGCGGCGGCCGAAGTTGGGCCTGACTCCGGGCGGAATTCGCGATTTGACAGCCTGTTTCGCCTATGTTACAGTCGAGTTCACTTCGAACGCGATCGAGTTCGAACCTGATCGGGTGCGCCATGTCTGCTTGTGTCGGCCTGAATCTCCTGTCGCTTCCGGCGCTCCTCATTGAGGAGCTGTCCGTGTTCGGGAGGCGCTGAGCCTGGAGCTTCATGCCGGGCGCCGGCATCGCATCAGCACAGCCAAAGGGCCTCCCAAGCGGAGGCCTTTCTTATGCCGGGCAATGACGCCTGCGGCGCAGCCACGCGCGCCGGCAGGCGTTTCTATTGGGGAGCAGAGGATGACTGTACACAGATCTCGTCCAGCCACACCCAACAAGCACGACCACCCCCCTGCGGTCGCACCGGCTGCGCCGGATGTGCCGGCCAGGCAGGAGCCGACGTACCAGACGAGCGCGGCCCAGCCCGACAGCCAGGCAGAGCGCTCGGTGCTGCACCCGGAGTGGCACGATCCCGAATGGCGCTATTACCACGGCGCGTGGGGCGGCTGACAAACGGATGCGGGTTCCCGAGACCGGTGGGTCGCGCGAGCCCGTGCGACCTGTCGCCGGCCCGGCGTCAAGCAGGGACGCGGCCGCGCGCTACGGCGTCATGCCGCGGGTCTCGCACGCGACTTTCTGTTCTCCTTGGCGGCCTCGGTGGCTCAGGTTTGCCTAAGCACCTCCACCGTGATTCTCTTCCGCTTGGGCTCCTGAACCGGAACATCAAGTCCCAACAACCCTTCTTCTTCCACCGGACTGATGTCAAGTTCCAGTTTCATGGTCTGCCCTTGCCGCGTTTCCATCTTTTCAACCTTAGCGCCAATGGGCTTGCTCTGAACATGAATCCGGCGGACATCGGAATTGGTAATGACTTGAGTCTCAGGCGATTGGCCCCCTTGCTCAATCATCACACGCCGGTTGGTAACCCCGACTGTGCGCGAGGTGGCCTGACTGATGTGGACATGCTGGACGCCACCAGCACTGAAACTAAACGAGCTGGTCCTGGAAAGAATGACCGGACCGATCAGTACCACTTCACCATCTTCGAGTCGAGTATACGTGAAAGCAGGCATGCATCTCTCCTCTCAGGAAAGGAGCGGAATGATGCCGCGCACTCAGCAATGCGCCGCGCTCTCTGTCAGCGCCTCACGGATTCGCAATCGAGAAGGGAGCGGTTGACCGCTCCCGCCTGGGGAGTGGTCACAGTCACGCGATGAGTCTGCGGTTATGTGGTCACGGTCCGGACATGCCTGCCGCGAAACCACAGGGGACATGAGCGCGTAGGGAATCGAACCCTAAACCCGCGGCTTAAAAGGCCGCTGCTCTGCCAATTGAGCTACGCGCCCGATCGATCAGAGTATAGCATAGAGGGTCATGATGGCAAAACGGGAGCCGCGGCCAGGCGGCGCTCAGTGCCGGAACCCGATCGACCGCTCCTGCGCCTCGAACCCGGCGTCGGGGGGCATGCGGATCTCGCCGAACTTCTCCTCGTACTTTGCCAGGTTGTCCTGCAGCGCCTTCAACAGCAGTTTGGCGTTGAGCGGGGTCATCACGATGCGCGCATACACCTTGGCTTTCGGGATGTTCGGCAGCAGCCGCGCGTAATCGACGATGACTTCAGACGGCGAGTGATTGATAATGGCGAAGTTGCTGTAGATGGCTTCGAGTTCGGCGGGCAGCTCGATGTTGATCTGGGTCGGCGCAGGGGCGGGCTGGGTCACGGGAATCTCCTCGGGTGTGGTGTGGAGCAGCAGCCTGGAGTGTAGCGCAATCGGGGCCGGACGTCAATCGCCGGCAGGGGCCCGCAGCCTTGCCGCAGCCGGCCGCAGCCGCCAGGCAGTCCACGACCAATAAAAGCGGCGAGGATCGACGCTGGGTGCGTCCTTCCTCGCCGCTGGCAGATGGCTAACCAGGCCAGCGCCGCTGGCAGGCTAGAACGGGATTTCGTCCTCGTTGACCGGATAGCCCTCGCCGGCAGGGGCGCCCGGCCCGGCGGCCGCTCCCTCGCCGCCCTCGCCGCGACCGCCGAGGAACTTGACCGTGGTTGCCGTCAGCTCCAGGCTGGCGCGCGGGTTCCCCTCCCGGTCGGTGTAGGCCGACGCTTCGATGTCCCCCTCGACGAGCACCAGCCGGCCCTTCGCAAGATACTGGGCGGCCAGTTCGGCGGTCTTGCGCCAGCAGGTGACCCGGAACCAGGTGGTCTTTTCCTGCGGTTCGCCGCTGGCATTCGTCCATTTGCGGGAGGTGGCGATGGTGAAGCTTGTCACCGGTACGCCACTGGGGGTGTAGCGCATCTCCGGATCGCGTCCAAGGTGCCCGACAACGACAGTCTTCTGGTGCGTGTGCTCCCTTCTTTTGGCGGCTCGAATCGACTGGTTTGTGCGGTCCCAGGACGGGACCTGAGAAGGATGATACCGCAGAAGCTCCGGTTTGTCAAAATCAGAACACGCGTTCGATGGTGTCGCTCCGCGTCCCAGGTCAGTCCAGCAGGCTGATTGCCGCAGGGTCGAGGCGCAGCGCCACCCGCTCAGCGCCCCGGCTCAGCATCGCATCGGCTGCGGGCAGCTCGAGGGTCAGGACGACGCCGCCCGCGCACGCAGCGCGGATCACCGTGTAGCTGCCGCGGAAGGAACGGTCGAGCACTTCCGCCGGGATGACGTTGGGACCGGCCGCGCCGGGCGGCAGCAGTTCTGCAGCCTCGGGCCGGATCAGCACGGTGACCCGGTCGCCAGCCGCAGCCGCGCGGCCGCCGCCGGCGGTCGCGAGCGGCCCCAGAGCCGTCTCGACCAGCAGGAGCGGCGCAGCAGCAGGGGAAGGCGGAGGCGCGGCCGGCACCCGGCCAGCGAGCAGGTTCCGGAAGCCGAGGAAGCGCGCCACATACTCGCTGGCCGGCTGTCGATAGACCTCCTGCGGCGCGCCGATCTGCTCGATGTGGCCGCCCTGGCCGGCCTCCAGGCGGGCGCGCAGGATGGCGACCCGGTCGCCGATGGCGAACGCCTCCTCCTGGTCGTGCGTGACGTAGAGCGCGGTGACGCCGACCCGCTTCAGGATGGCGCGCAGATCGTTCATCAACTGCTCGCGGAGCGCGCGATCCAGCGCGCCGAGCGGCTCATCCAACATCAGCAGCCGCGGCCGCGGGGCCAGGCTGCGCGCCAGCGCGACGCGCTGCTGCTCGCCGCCCGACAGCTCGGTCACGCGGCGGCGGCCGGCGCCCGACAGTCCCACCAGCGCCAGCATCTCAGCCACGCGCGCGTCGATCTCCGCGGCAGGCAGCCGCGCCATGCGCAGTCCGAACGCCACATTGCCCCGCACATCCTTGTGCGGAAAGAGCGCATAGTCCTGGAACATCAGCCCGAAGCGCCGGCGATGCGGCGGCGTCCCGGCCAGATCCTGTCCGTCGAAGGTCACCTGGCCCACGTCCGGCGTCTCCAATCCCGCCACGATGCGCAGCAGCGTCGACTTGCCGCAGCCGCTCGGCCCCAACAGACAGGCGATCTCGCCTGCATCGACCGTCAGGTTCAGGTCATGGAGCACGGGCAGGTCGGGGTACGACTTGGAGATATGCGAGATCTGCAGCATCGCGTCCTCAGTGGTTCAAGCGGATGGCCTGGAGCGCTCCTCGGTCGTGCGCCTCTCGCGTCCGGAGCCGAGCGTCAAAACTCTCCGATCCCGCCTGCGCGGAAGCGCTCGATGAGCACGAAGCCCGCGGCGCACACGAGCATCAGCAGCGTGCTCATCGCCAGCGCCTGACCGTAGTTGAGGGCGCCGGGCTGGCCGAGCAGCCGGTAGATCACCACCGGCATCGTCGGGAACTCCGGCCGTGCGATCAGCAGCGTTGCGCCGAATTCCCCCATGCTGACGGTGAATGCGAAGACCGCGGCCGCCAGCAGCGCCCGGCCGACGATCGGCAGGTCGACCTCGCGCCAGACGCGGCCAGGCGACGCGCCCAACACCGCGGCGGAATCTTGCCAGTCGGGGTTCAGCCCGCGCAGCATCGGCAGCACGGCGCGCACTACGAAGGGGAACGCCACCAGGGTGTGTGCGATGGGGATCAACAGGGGCGACGCACGCAGATCGAGCGGCGGCGTGGCGAACGCGAGCAGGTAGCCGAATCCCAGCGTCACGGCCGATGCGCCGAGCGGCAGCAGCAGCACCGGATCGAGCAGGCGGCCAACCGGGCCACGGCTGCGCGCCAGTGCGGTCGCAGCCAGTGCGCCGATGGTCAGCGCCAGCACGGTGGTGATCAGCGCAAAGAACAGGCTGTTGCGGATGGCAATCCCGGGCGCCGCGTAGAAGATCGAGCTGGCGCGGTTGACGAACAGTTCGCGGTAGTAGCGCGCCGGATCGCCGGGCGCCAGCGACTTGGCCGCCAGCGTCGCGAGCGGCAGCACGAGGAAGAGCAGCAGCCCACCGACCGTCGCGGCGACCAGCGCTCGCTGCCCGGGGGTGACGGGCGGCTGCGCGATCTCCTCTGCCGCGCGCAAGTCGAGCGGCGCCGCCGCACGGGCTTGCGCGCGAGAGTAGACGGCCATGACGAGGAAAGTCAGCCCCATTTGCACCAGGCTGAGCGCGGCGGCCTCCTCCAGCCGGAAGAGGGTGACCGCTTGGCGGTAGATCTCCACCTCCAGCGTGGCGAAGCGGGGACCTCCGAGGATCAGGATGATGCCGAAGCTGGTGAAGCAGAAGAGAAAGACCAGCAGGCCGGCCGCCGCGATTGCCGGCAGCAGCAGCGGCAGGGTGATCTCCCACGCCACGCGCAGCCGGTTGCCGCCGAGCAGCCGTCCGGCATCGGCGAGCTTTGTGTCGAGATGGCCCCAGAAGCTGCCGACGACGCGAATGATGATCGACGTGTTGTAGAACGCGTGCGCGATCAGGATCAGCCAGATCGTCTGCTGCACGCGGATCGGTGGACGGGCGAGTCCCAGCACGTCCATCAGCAGCTCATTCAACCAGCCGCGCGGGCCGAGCAGCGCCGTGAACGCCGCTGAGACCACCATGGCCGGCAGCACGAATGGGATCGTCGTCAGCGCCTGGAGCAGCCGTTTGCCCCGGAAGCGGTAGCGCGCAAAGACGTAGGCCGCCGGCAGCCCCAGCGCCAGCGTCAGCGCGGTGGAGACCGTTGCCTGCCAGATGGTGAACCAGAGCGTGCGACGGAAATAGACCTCTCCCCAGATCGTGACTAGCGGGGTGAGGTCGAGCCGGCCGCCGGCCGCGAAGCTCCTGCCGATCACCGTTGCCAGCGGGTAGAAGAAGAACAGCGCCAGGAAGGCGAACGGCAGGAGGTAGAGCGCGGCGACGAAGCCTGAATGGTGTCTCAAGGGCGTCAGCGCAGCACCGCGTCGGTCCACGCCTTCAGCCACGTCTCGCGGCCGGCCTCGATTTGGGCGGGCGTGAGTGCGGCCGGCTGCTGCGGCGTCTGGGCGAACCGGGTGAAGACGTCAGGCAGCGGCGTCCCGCTTCGCGCCGGGTAGACCCACATCTGCAGCGGAATGTCGGCCTGGAACGTCTCGCCGAGCATGAAGTCGATCCACTGCCGCGTAAGTTCGAGGTTCCGGGTTCCTTTCAGGATGCCGGCGAACTCGATCTGCCGGAAGGTTTCGCCCGGCGGCAAGATGGCGCCGGTGGGCGAATCCGCGGGCTTGGGGTCAGCGAAGTGCACCTCGGCGGCCGGGCTCGTCGCGTAGCTCACCACGAGCGGATGATCCCCTTGGCCGCTTCCGCCGCTGAATTGGTTGTAATAGGCATCCTCCCAGCCCTCTGCAACCACCACCTGGTTCTTTCGCAGGTCGCGCCAGAAATCCAGGTAAGTGTAGTCGCCCGTTTCCCCGAACACGGCGACCGTGGTCAACAGGAAGGCGAGGCCGGGCGAGGAAGTGGCCGGGTTCTGCACGACGACCAGTCCCCTGTACGGGGACTTGGTCAGGTCGCGCAGGGTCTGCGGCAGGGCGATGTTGTTATCCGCGAAGTAGGTTTTGTCGTAATTCAACGCCACATAGCCGAAATCGACCGGCAGGAGCCGGTTGCTGTCGTCGAGCTTCAGGTCGGCCGGGATGCCTGCAAGCGCGGGTGACGCGTACGGCTCGAAGATGTCGGCGGCGAGCGCGCGGCCGAGGAACGTGTTGTCGACGCCGTAGAACACATCGGCGAGCGGGTTGCCCTTGCTGAGGATCGCCTTGTTGAGCGCCAGCCCGGCGTCGCCGGACTTGAGGAAGCGCACCTGGCAGCCGCACCGGGCCTGGAACGCATCCACGACCGGCTGGCTCACGCTGAAGCTGTCGTGCGTCATGACAGTGAGCGTGCGGCTGCCGGACGGCGTGGGAGCCGGGGTGGACGCCGCCGTTGCCGTGGGCAACGCCGTTGCTGGGGGCAACGCCGTTGCCCCAGGCGCCGGCGTTTCGACCGGCGTGAGGCAGCCGGCCAGAAGGAGAGCCGCAATCAACACAAACACATTTCGACGAATCATCTCACGCCTCCTCACACCCTGATGTGAATCACCAGCAGCAGGCCGCGGCGCAGCCAGACGCGCGCGGCCGCAGCCTCGAACACGTTGCTGACCCCGCGCGCCCGGGCGAAGCAGAGGGTTTCACCGGCCAGCGGGTAGGCCAACCCCGCCGTGCGAATCCCCTCGGCGTCTCCCGCCAGCGGCAGCAGCGTGAGCAGATCGCCTGGCGCGCCCGTCAGAGCCAGGCACGCCGTCTCGCCGTCCCGGACCGCATCGCCGCGCAGCAGGCGCAACGTCTGCGCGCCGTCGGCGATGACCGTCTCGATGCCGGCCAGCTCGTCGCGGGCCAGCAGCAGCACGTTGGCCAGCATGTGGTCTGCACGGCCGCCCAGCGCGGCGCAGATGACCAACTCGGTCGCGCCGCCCGCCAGCGCGTGCGAGACGGCCAGCTCGAGATCGGTCTCATCCTTCGCGGCTGGTGCGGTGATCGCTGGGATGCCGGCTGCGGCGGCCGTTGCGATCTCGGTTGGCGCCAGCGAGTCCATGTCGCCGATCAGCAGGTCGATCGGCCAGCCCCAGGCGCGGGCATGGTGCGCGCCGTGGTCGGCGGCGATCACGCGATCGTCCGGGCCGGGCGCGAACCCCAGCGGCTGCTGCGCTATGGGGCTCCCTGCGATGATAAAGACTCGCACGCTTCCTCCTACAAGGCGGCATCTGGAAGGGCGCTCAACCAGGGCCGAGCAGAAACCGAGGCCGCGCGCCTGACTCAGGCCTCGCAAAACAAAAAAGACGACCCTGTCGGGTCGCCTCACGTCGCACGTTTTCGCATCCCTACGCCGGCATTACCCGTCAGGTTCGGAGGGTCGTCGGCATTCGGGCCGACCTCTCAGCCAGGCTCACCTGGCTCCCCTTGCATCCGACCGCACTATAGCACGGCGGCCGGGAGATGTCAAATGCGTTCGGAATCACACTTACTTGGAATCCGCTTCGGCCAAGAACGCCGCAAACACCTGGTTTCCCAGCAGACATCCCTGTCGCGTGAGGCGCACGCGGTCGGGCAGGCGCTCCAGCAGCCCGCGCTTGGTCAGGCGCGCGATCTCGCGGCCGAACACGGCATCCAGCGTCACCCCAAACTGCGCCGCAAAACGGGCGTCCGGCATCCCTTCCCCGGTCAGTCGCAGCCCCAACATCATCGCCTCGCCCAGCGCGGTCCGCCGGTCGATGGTCTCGCCCCCTTCCTCGGGCGAGACGTCCGCCTCGGCGCGGCGGATGTATGCGGGGACGGGCCGCACGTGCCACCAGCGGTGCTCTTGCTCGAAGCTGTGTGCGCCTGCGCCGAAACCCAGGTACGGCTCGCGGCGCCAGTAGACGAGGTTGTGCCGGCAAACGGACGATGGACGATGAACGATGGACGACGGCTCGGTGTTCTCCCTTGGCCGATCGTCCAGCGCCCAATTCGAGATCTCGTACTGCAGATATCCGTGTTCGGCCAGGAGCTCGCGCGCGCTTTCGTACAGATCGGCCGCCAGATCGTCGTCCGGCGCGGCGACCAGGCCGCGGCGCACCTGCGCCGCGAGAGGGGCGTCGTGCTCGACGGTCAGGCTGTAGAGTGAGAGGTGCTCCGGGTGCAGCGCGGCGGCGCGGCCGAGGGTGGCTGCCCAGGTTTTCGGCTGTTGGCCGGGCAAGCCGTAGATGAAATCCAGGTTGATGTTGTCGAAGCCGGCCGATCGCGCCGCGTCAAACGCCGCAATCGCCTCGGCCGCGTCGTGGATGCGGCCCAGCCAGCGCAGCTCGGCGTCGTCGAAGCTCTGCACGCCCATGCTGAGTCGATTGATCCCCATCGCCCGCAGCGCCGCAAAACGTTGCCGGTCACCTGCGCCGGGATTGGCTTCGCTGGTGACCTCGGCATCCGGGAGGACGTTGAACGCCTCGCGACAGGCGGCTACGATCTGAGCCAGCAGATCGGAGGGCAGGACGGTCGGCGTACCACCGCCGATGAAGACCGTGGCCGCGGCCGGCCGGCCGCGCGCCGCGCCGGCCGCGCGAATCTCGCGAATCAGCGCGGCAGTGTAGCGCTCGAACAGGGCGTCCAGCCCGGCGTAGGTGTTGAAGTCGCAGTAGTGGCAGCGGGTCACACAGAAGGGGATATGGACGTACAGCGCGAGCGGGCTGTTCATGTCGCGCGGTTCTCGAACCTGAAGCCGTGCCCGCGCATGGTCACCACATACAGATGGTCGGGGTCGATCTCGGCCAGGCGCTCGCGCAGGCGGCGAACCAGTGCATCGATCGACTGTTCGGACACGCCGCCTTCAGCCGCATCGGCCCAGACTGCGCGCACGATGTCGTCGCGGCTCACCACGCCGGGCGCATGGATCATCATCTCCAGCAGGCGGTACTGCTGGGCCGAGAGCGGCGGCTCCAACAGCTTGCCATTGACGTAGATCTGGTGTGTGCTGGTGTCGATACGCAGCCCCACCTCCGTGGACCTCTCAAGCGAAAGCGGCGCGGTCGCGCCGGCGTCGACAAACGCCAGCTTGAAGCGCAGCGCGATCTGGATCTCGTCACCATCGTGCAGCGGCAGGGAGCCGACGACATCGCGACCGTTCAGATGGGTGCCGTTTTTGCTGCCCAGATCCTCGACCTCATAGTGATCCTCGCGCCAGGCGATGCGCGCGTGCACGCGCGAGACCTGGCGATCATCCAAGACGATGTTGCAGTCGGAGCTGCGACCGATGGTCAGCGTCTGGCGCTCCAGCGGCCACGTCAATCCTGGCTCTCCGCCTCGTTGCAGGACAAGCATGGCAGCCTCTCTGATGCTCCGTTCGTGTGACATCCGCGTGACGACTCCCCGTTCACACGCCATCTTGACACCCGGTATGAGTTACGCCATAATCCAAACGACAGACCGCACATTCGGCGAATGCATCCGGTTCACGATGTCTCAAACACTCCTGGTCGGCGCCATCCTGCGCGACCGCTATGTCATCACCGACCTGGTTGGCCAGGGCGGCATGGGCGCCGTCTACAAGGCCGACGACCTGCGTCTGCGCGGCCGCGTCTGCGCCATCAAAGAGGTGCTTCCCGATCTGATCAGCGCGCCCGGCGCGGAGGAGCAGGCGCACCAGCAGTTCTATCGTGAAGCCAGCATCCTGGCGCAGTTGGACCACCCCAACCTGCCCAAGGTCTCCGACTTCTTCGAGCAGGACCGCCGCGAATACCTGGTGATGGATTTCGTTCCGGGCCAGGACCTGCGCCAGCTGATCGAAGACGCCCGGCGCCGCGATGCGTTCCTCGATGAAGGTACGGTGTTGGGCTGGGTCGATCAACTGTGCGACGCGCTCACCTACCTCCACACGCAGGAGCCACAGGTGCTCCACCGCGACATCAAGCCCTCGAACATCAAGCTGACCCCGCGCGGCCTGGTCAAGCTGGTCGACTTCGGCCTGGTCAAGCTTATGCAGCCCGACGAAAGCCGCACGGTCACGGTGGTCCAGGGCCGTGGCACAGTCGCCTATACGCCGCTGGAGCAGTATGGCGGAGACACCGGACACACTGACGCACGTTCCGACGTTTTTTCCCTCGGCGCCACGCTCTATCATCTGCTGACCGGGCAAGCGCCGGCCGATGCCAAGCAGCGCTTTCTTCGACCCGGTGCGCTCACCCCCCCGCGCGATATCAACAAGCGCATCGCGCCTCATGTCGAGCGAGCGATGCTCGCCGCTATGGCGCAGCACCCCAATGACCGGCCGGCCTCCATCGAGGAGTTCCGCCGGATGCTGCACACCCCGATTCAGGTGGGCCTGCCGGCCGAGCCGCCGGGCAGCGAGCCGGCTGCCTCGCCCGAGTGGGTCGAGGCGCTGCGCGCCCATCGTCTGCTCGTGACAGCGGCGCTCCTGCTGACCATGGCCGCGCTACTGGTGACCCTCTGGTCGCCAAATCTGCCGGGCGCTCCACGCTAACGACAGCAACCCGCCGGCCAACGTCACGGCGCCCGCAGCCCATGTCATGCCTGCGGCCTGCAACTGCGTCGCGCCCGGCAGCCAGCCCAGCGAATAGAGCAGGTAGGCGATCCACGCGGCTGTCACGGCCCACAGGGCGGCGCCGATCGCCGGGGCGAGCTGGCTGCGCTTCTCCGACCCGATGGCTCCGTTCCTCCGGCGCAGCACGAACGCTGTGCTGCTGGAAGCCACGACGCCCAACAGCCCGAAGAAAAAGGCGGGCGGGGGCACGCGCGGGCGCGGGGGCGACGCAGGCGGGGGCGGCGCAGGCGTGGCGGTGGGCTCGCGAGAGGGCGCGGTCGTCGGTGTGGTGGACGGGGTCGGCACGGCGGTCAGGGTGGGTTGCGCGGTCGGCGATGGCAGAACGGTGGCGATGCTGCCCGGCGTGTCGCCGCCGACCTTCAACACGATGCGCGCCGACTCCTTCGCTTCGCCGGACTGGACATTGATCCAGAGCTCGCCCGCGCGATCCAGCACGACGGTGGTGCGCGCCTTGCCTCCGCTGGCGGTCTCCACCTTGGGCGCCAGCTCGAGCCCCTCGGCCGGATAGCGCAGCCGGAATTCGACCAGCGTGCCATCGGGGACGAGCCGGCCGTTGCGGTCGAGGATCGGTCCGGTCTCGACCGGGATGCGGCTGCCCACCTGGATGCTGGCCCGGTTGCCGGCCGCGTCCTGGGCGGGGCCGATCGGGCTGAGCCCGATGATCTGGTTGGGCGAGGGTTCGAGCTGCTTGATCAGGTCGTAGTTGACCCCGGCCACCGAGACCGGCAGGCTGCCCGCAGGGATGAACTCGCGGAAGAGCGCGCGCGCCGCCGTCTCAAGAAACGGCGCCGTCTTGCTGTACACGCCGAAATATGCGGTCAGTTTGCTGATCTCGGTGGTGTCCAGGTAGTAGGGCGCGCGAAATGCCAACACGACCAGCCGTTTGTCGCGCAGGCTGTCGGAGCGCCTGGCCAGGAAGCTCCGCAGCGCGGCCGACTCCGGATACTCCTCCGGGTTGTAGTCGAGGATGGCGAAAATGATCCAGCGCGCCGAAGCGATGGCTCGCTCGATCTCCGCCTCGGCGCCGGGCGGGGACGCGAGGAGGCGGTTCAGGTCGGCGAAGGTCAGGCTTCGAATCTGGCCCGGCGAGAGCTGGCCCGTGGCCGCCGGGCCGTAGAGGCGCAGCAGGTTGTCCTGCAGAGCGGTCGGCGCGATGGCCGGGGCCGGTTCGCAGGCAGGGCAATCGCGCTGCGCCCGCGCATCGGTGAAGATCAAGAGGCTTTCGTCTGCCAGGGGCGCCGACGGCATGCGATCGGTCAGCTCCTCACGCGTGGGATAGATCAGCGTCAGCCCCGTACGCGCCGCCGCCTGTGTCATTGCGGAATACTGCCCGACCGTTTTCTCCAACGCAGTCGTGGGCACCTCCAGGCCGCCTGGTCGCCAATCGGCGCCGTACGTACGCAGCTTCATCTGGAGAATGCGCGCAACCGCGGCGTCGACGCGGGAGCGGAACTCGCTGTCGTCCTGGTACTTACTCTGGAAGAAGAGGATCGTCTCCTTGGTCGTGGCGAGCTGACTGCGCCAATCGTCGGTGAGCGCAAAGCGGGACAGGTAGAGCAGATCGTTGCCGGCCAGGAAGGCGTCCTGCGCCACCTGGCGATGCGGGAACTTCTGGAGCTGCGGGTCGTAGTGGCGGCGGATCGCCGGCACGCCCAACGCATCGCTGACGAGGACGCCGCCGGCAGCGCGCCAGTCGGCGAACTCCTTCAGGCCCATCAGATCCTGCAATTGCGGCGCCAGGCTGATCGGCTTGGTCAGCTCGCGGATGTTGCCCTGGAAGCCGCGGTAGCGAATGTGCGAAGTCATCAGCGCGGAGGTCGTGCCTGAGATGCCGGGGGCGCTGGCGGTCACTGCCGCAAACGGCGCCAGCTCGATCTGGCGCAGCTGCTGCATCGACTTTTGCACAGTGGCCACTTCGTCCTCGGGCCGACGGTCGCTGCTGCCCTGGCCGGGGAAGTGCATCGCGGCGGTCTGCACCGCGCCTTTGCTGCCGTTCTGCACCCCGCGGATGAACGCCTGGCCCATCTGACCCACCCAGAACGGATCTCCGCCAAAGGTGCGCACGTCCAGATCCCCCTTGCTGCCGGGTCGCGGCGTATCCAGCACGTCGAGAGGTGGCCCCAACAGCAGGTTGACGCCGACCGCCTGCAGCTCCTTGCCCATCGCCTGGCCGAGCGCGTCGGCCAGCAGCGGCGTCCAGGTGGCGCCGATCGCCATGGCGCTGGCCAGGGGGCTGAAGCCGTTTGCGCCGCCGGCGATCGTGCCGTCGTCACCGCTCCATTCCAGGCCGATCAGCAGCGGGACGCGAGCACCCGTCACCGGCTGCGTGGCGGTGAGCAGCGAGGCGGGCTGCGAGAGCGGCAGCCCGGGCCGCGCGAGCGGCGATCCGGTGGGGGTGACCGCCACGGTGACGGTGGGAGGCCGGGCCGTCGCGACTCCGGCGCCGCCCGCAGCGGGAGTGATGCTCAGGGTCAAAGTGACGCCTGCAGGCGGCAGGGCGCCCGACGTGGGGGGGACGCCCTGCGTCATGGTGATGCCGGCGTCCGGCCGCTCGGTGGTCGTCATCACGCCGCCGGTGCTGATCGTGGCCGTGATGGGGCGAGGCGCGCTCATCGCCAGCCCCTGGAGTGCGTTGCTGAGGCGAGCA
>CAYRFV010000080.1:0-20353 GCA_964423545.1 uncultured Anaerolineales bacterium
TGCTCAAGCCCTACCAGGTCAACATGGACGTGGTCAAGAAGACCGGCAATCCCAACGTCAAGTTCATGCACTGCCTGCCGGCCTTCCACAACCGCGAGACCAAGGTCGGTGAAGAGATCTACCAGAAGAGCGGCATGGAAAGCCTGGAAGTCACCGACGAAGTGTTCGAATCGGAGCATTCGATCGTCTTCGACCAGGCCGAGAACCGCATGCACACCATCAAGGCGATCATGGTGGCGACGTTGGGGGATTGAGGGAAGCTGGAAGCCGGTAGATTAGTAGATTGGTAGACTGGTAGTTGGAATGGCCCCCGTTTGGCTCACTAATTCACCAGTTTACCAGTTTACCAATTCATCGTCGCCTGCGGAGTAAACCATGCTCACAAGCCTATCCCCTCATCTGGAAGCCCAACACGCGCCGCTGAAGGCCGCGCTCATTGAGCTCGTGCGCATCCCCAGCGTGTGTGCGGAGGGGGAGGGCGGCTACCCGTTCGGCGCGGCGGTCGATCAGGCGCTGCGGGCAGCCCTGCAGATCGCCAGCGACCTGGGATTTCGCACGCACTACGGCGACGGCGGCTACTATGGCTACGCCGAGATCGGCGCGGGCGCAGAAATGATCGGCATCTTGGGCCATCTGGATGTTGTGCCGCCCGGCAAGCTGGAGGATTGGGCGCGCGACCCGTTCGATCCGGTGGAAGCCGACGGCATGTTGTACGGCCGCGGCACCCAGGACGACATGGGGCCGCTGCTGGCCGTGCTGTTTGCTGTCAAGGCGTTGATGGACGTGGGCGTGAAGTTCAGCAAGCGCGTCCGTTTCATCTTCGGGACCGATGAGGAGACCCTCTGGCGCTGCATCAACCGCTACAAGGAACGAGAAGAACTGCCGGGGATGGGCTTTTCGCTTGATGCGCGGTTCCCGCTGATTTTTGCCGAGAAGGGGCTGCTCCAACTGCATCTGGAAGGTGCCAGCGAGAGCGGACTGTACATTACGGGCGGCTCCGCCTTCAATGCCGTGCCCGATACGATGCTTTACGAGGGCGAGCGGCAGGATGATCTGGCGCGCAAGCTTGATGAACTGGGTTTCGCCTATACTCGCAAGGAGAGCAGCATCGAGATTCATGGCAAGGCCGCCCATGCGATGATCCCGGAGGAAGGCATCAACGCCATCGCGCGTCTGTGCATTGCGCTGCGGGCGATCGGCATCGCATCGAAGGCGATCGATTTCATCGCCCAGGAAATCGGGGAAGATCCCAACGCCACGCGCATTTTCGGCGCGTGTGCCGACGAGCCGTCCGGAAAGCTCAAATTCAACGTGGGCATGATCAACCTTGCCGACGTGGAACAGCTCTTCATCGACTGCCGCCTCCCGGTCACCGTGGCCAAAGAGGATGTGGTGGCGAAGCTGCGCGCCGCGGCTGCCAGATACGGGCTGACGTACAAAGAGTTCGACTGGTTGGCGTCCATCTATCTGCCCCAAGATCATTTCATGATTGAAACGCTGATGCGGGTTTATCGCGAGGTCAGCGGCGATGCGACATCACAACCGATTGCATCGGGTGGCGCGACTTATGCGCGGGCCATGGATAACTGTGTGGCCTTCGGCGCGCTCTTCCCGGGTGAAGCCCTGACCGAACACCAACCGAACGAGCGCGCCGATCTCCAAAACCTGTATGGCGCTATGACAATCTATTCCCATGCGCTGAATGAATTAACGAGGTCAGTGTGACCGTTCACCCGAACCCTCCCATCGTCCGTCTGCTGGTGATCTTGGGCCTGGTCGGCGGGGTCTTGTTGCTTTTACACCTGGCAACTCCCGTGCTGGTTCCGGTCCTGTTTGCGTTCTTTTTGGCGGCTCTGGCGTTGCCCGCGTACCAGTGGCTGCAGAGGCGGGGCGTTAAACGGGGACTGGCCCTCCTCCTGTTGATCGTCGTGCTGGCGGTGGGCGGCATTGCGCTGATTCTGCTCGTTTTGGCTGCTGTCAGCCATTTACAGGCCGGGCTGGCGCTCTATAGCGATGAGTTGCAGGCGCGCATGGCGGATCTCAGCGCGGCGCTGGCACAATGGGGCATCGAGCTCAGCGGCGCATCTGAGCAGGCCACCGCGGCGGCCACCTCTGCGTTGAGCGGCCTGCTGCGGGCGATTGTGGATGCTGCCAGCAATACCCTGGTCAGCCTGGTGATCGTGGCGTTCTTCCTGCTCGAAGCGCAACGCTTGCTGGCGATTCTGCGGAGTGAGCGCGTGCGGAGCCTGCCGCTGTTGGGTCAGGCGCCCCAGGTGGCCCACACTGCAGTGCAGTATTTCAGCATCCGCACGCGGCTGAACCTGCTGACCGGGGTGGGCGTCAGCGTGCTTTGCGTTCTGGTGGGCGTGGATTACCCGGCGCTGTGGGGTGTCCTGGCCTTTGTCCTGAGTTACATCCCGTACATCGGCCTGTTCACCGCAATGATCCCGCCTACGCTGCTGGCGCTGGCAGAGTCCGGCTGGCTCCAGGCGGCGGTCATTGTCATCGGCATCACGGCGATCAACCTGACAATCGAAAATGTCTTAGAGCCAGGCTACACGGGCAAACGACTCCAGTTGTCGCCGACTATCGTCTTTCTGTCCTTCTTTTTCTGGGCCTGGCTGCTGGGACCGATCGGCGCGCTACTTTCCATGCCGATTACAGTCATGCTGATGCTCGCGTTCCAAAGCGATGATAGCACGCGCTGGTTGGCGGAGATCATTGGCCGCGGGACTTGATGCGCACTGCTCGGTTTCTTGGAAGGTTGGTTCGCCCATGCTTGCCACTCTGCTCTACATTGTCCTGGCCCTGCTGATCATCACCACGCTATTCGTGGTGGTGCGCACCATCGTTTTCCAGCGTCGGCAAGGCGCGGTGAAAGCGATCGACGGGGTCCCGGTCGATGAACAGCAGGTCGCAGAGCATCTGGCCGCTTCAGTGCGCTGTAAGACGGTCCCCCTGGATGATAAGGGCACGCCAGACTCGGAGGCGTTCCAGCAGCTTCACCGGATGCTGGAAGAGACCTACCCCCTGGTGCACCAGCGGCTGAAGCGCGAGGTCATCAACGGCTACAGCCTGCTTTACACCTGGGGGGGCAGCCGGCCCGACCTGGAGCCGGTGATGTTGATGGCGCACCAGGATGTCGTGTCGGCCGACCCGGCCGAGTGGACCCACCCGCCGTTCGAGGGGGTGATCGCCGACGGCCTCATCTGGGGCCGCGGGACGCTGGACATCAAGAACCAGTTGATCGGCATCATGGACGCGGCCGAGACGCTGCTCGGGCAGGGCTACCGGCCGGAGCGCACCATCCTGTTCGGCCTGGGGCACGACGAGGAGACGGGCGGGGTCAACGGCTGCAAGATCATGGGGCAGATGCTCAAAGAACGCGGCATCCGCCTGGCAGGGATCGTGGATGAGGGCGGCGGCATCACGGAGGGTCTGGCCGCCGGCGTGCGCGGCGCGATCGGGTTGATCGGCGTGAGTGAGAAAGGCTATCTGACGGTGGAAATCGCAGTGCGCGGTCAGCCGGGGCATTCCTCCACACCACCGCCTCAGACCGCGATCGGCATCCTGGCGCGCGCGTTGGCCCGCCTGGAAGCCCATCCCATGCCGACGCACCTGCGCCGGCTGCGGCCGATGTATCGCGGAATCGGCAAAGCGGCCCCGATCTGGCTGCAGGTCGCCTTCGCGAACATCTGGCTTTTCGGGCCGTTCCTGCGGCGCTGGCTGACGGCCAACCCGGAGATGAACGCCAGCCTGCGGACAACCACCGCGCTGACCATCATCCAGGGCGGCGTCGAGGATAACACGATCCCGGCCGAAGCGAGGGCGACGGTCAATTTCCGCCTCATCCCCGGCGAGACGATCGCCGATGTGTTGTGGCACGCGAAGCAGGTGATCAACGACGAGCGGGTGCACATCACGCCCGTCGAAGGCAAGTTCAACGAAGCGCTGCCGATTTCGCCGGATAACTGCCCGGCGTATGACGGTCTCAAGACGGTGGTACGCCAGGTGTTCGACAACCCGCCCGTCGCCCCCTTCACCATGCTGGGCGGCACGGACTGCCAGCATTTCGTGCCGGTGTGCGATCACATCTACCGCTTCACCTCGGTGGTGATGGACGAGAGCTTCCGCGGCCTGGAACACGGCATCGACGAGCGCATCCCGGTCGCGGCGATGGCGAAGATGGTCAAGTTCTACGCCCAACTGATGCAGGTTTGGGGCACGAAGGAGATGGTTTAGTCCCAGACCTTCGAGGTTTTCGGAAACCTCTCAGGTTTCAGTCATGTAGGAGAAGAAATATGAGAATAGTAGTAGCACTGGGCGGCAACGCCCTGCTCAAGCGAGGCGAACCGATGACGCACGACGTGCAGCGCGCCAACATCCAGGTGGCAGCGCAGGCGTTGGCCCCGGTCGCCCGGCAGCACCAGGTCGTCCTGGCGCACGGCAACGGCCCGCAGGTCGGTCTGCTGGCGCTGCAGGCTTCGGCCTACAAAGACGTCGAGGCCTATCCCCTCGACGTGCTCGGTGCGCAGACCGAGGGCATGATCGGCTACATGATCGAGCAAGAACTGGGCAACCTGCTGCCTTTCGAGGTGCCGTTCGCCACGATCCTGACCATGGTCGAGGTCGATCCGAACGACCCCGCTTTTCGTAATCCGACCAAGTTCGTCGGCCCCGTGTATGACGAGTCCGAGGCCAACCGGCTGAAGGCCGAGAAAGGGTGGGGCTTCAAGTTGGACGGCGCGAAGTGGCGCCGGGTGGTACCCTCGCCGTTGCCCAAGCGGATTTTTGAGATCCGGCCTGTGAAATGGCTGCTGGAAAAGGGCACGGTTGTGATCTGCGCTGGCGGGGGCGGCATCCCCACCATGTATGATCCCGACAAGCAGCGTTGGCTGACCGGCATCGAGGCTGTCATCGACAAGGATCTGGCCAGCGAGCTGCTGGCGCGCGAGGTGGAAGCCGATCTGTTGGTCATCGCCACCGATGTGGACGGAATCTATCTCGACTGGGGCAAGCCGGAGCAGCGTAAGTTGGGCTGGATCACCCCGGAGGAGCTGAAGAGTTACCAGTTCCCGGCCGGCTCCATGGGCCCCAAGGTCGCGGCGGCCGTTCAGTTTGTGGAGCGAACAGGCAAACGTGCCGCCATCGGTTCTCTGGCAGATATCGAGAAGATCGTCGCTGGCGAAGCCGGCACAAACGTGGCCGCTGCCAAGTAAAAAGTGGCAAGTTGTAGATGGCAAGTCTGCAACTCCCTGCAACCTGTAACCTGCAACCGCATAGAAAGGACGATCAACATGGAAAAGTTCGGTGCTTACTCTGAAGTCGGCAAGCTGCGCAAGGTCATCGTGCATCGCCCGGGCCTGGAAATGCGGCGCTTGACGCCAACCAACTGCGTGGAGCTGCTGTTCGATGACGTGATCTGGGCGCGCAAGGCGCGCCAAGAACACGATGCCTTTGTGGACCTGATGCGCACGGAGTTCGGCGTCGATGTCATGCGCGTCCACGAGCTGCTGCAGGACGTGGTGGGCGACCCGGACGGGCGGGCCTATATCCTGGACCGCAAGCTGGTGCCCAACGAGGTCGGCGTGGGCGGCGCCGCCGAGCTGCGGGCGTGGATGAACGAGATGGACCCGGCCACGCTGACCGCCCACCTGATCGGCGGCGTGACTGTTACGGAGCTGCCGGCGGACTTCCGCAAGCTGGCCGAGAAAGCCTATGCGGGCACGGATTTCGTGCTGCCGCCGCTGCCCAACCAACTGTTCACCCGAGACAGCTCCTGCTGGATCTATGGCGGCGTCACGGTGAACCCCATGTACTGGCCGGCGCGGCGCAAGGAGACGCTGCACCTGACGGCGATCTACAAGTACCACCCCAAGTTCAAGGGCGGCGACTTCACCATCTGGTGGGGCGACCCCGATGTGGACCACGGCAGCGCCACCCTCGAGGGCGGCGACGTGATGCCGATCGGCAACGGCGTGGTTCTGATCGGCATGGGCGAGCGCACTACCTACCAGGCGGTCAGCCAGGTGGCGCAGCAGCTTTTCAAGCACAAGGCTGCCGAGCGCGTCATCGCGGCCAAGATGCCGGCCGACCGGGCCAGCATGCACCTGGACACCATCTTCACCTTCTGCGACCGGGACCTGGTCACGATCTACGAACCGGCCGTCAAAAACATCACGCCCATCAGCTACCGTCCCGGCGCCAAAGAAGACACGCTGGACGTGACCGTCGAGGAGCGGGGCTGGCTGGATGTCGTGCAGGAAGCGTTGGGACTCAGCCAATTGCGGGTCGTGCCCACAGCCGGCGATGCGTTCGAGCAGGAG
The DNA here is from genome assembly GCA_964423545.1 of uncultured Anaerolineales bacterium. Lineage (GTDB taxonomy): Bacteria > Chloroflexota > Anaerolineae > CG2-30-64-16 > CG2-30-64-16 > JALOOE01. The sequence continues at coordinate 6,327 of CAYRFV010000080.1, forward strand.
CGCGAACAGTGGGACGACGGCAACAACGTGGTGGCGCTGCAGCCCGGTGTGGTGGTGGCCTACAGCCGCAACGAATGGACCAACGCACGGCTGCGCAAGGCCGGCGTGACCGTGATGGAGATCGACGGCTCTGAACTGGGCCGCGGTCGCGGCGGCGGGCATTGCATGACCTGCCCGGTCCTGCGCGATGGCATTTAGTACTACAACCTTGCTTGCTATGCTGAGCGGGTAGTGGCGCCAAAGCGCGCTGCGCCGCCGACACCAGCGAAGCATCTCTCGCCGAGGCCCACGCAAGATGCTTCGCTGACGTTGAGTCTGAAATGGGAAGCGGCTCTTTGACCCGCTCAGCATGACAATTACGAATGAACAATGAATCAATCGATTGGCGAAAAAGGACTCCAATGAAAAATACTGAACAGATCAGACTCGAAGAGGCTCGAGAGCAGAAGGTCCCCTGGAAGAAGTGGGGACCTTACCTGAGCGAACGCCAGTGGGGCACGGTGCGTGAGGACTACAGTGCAAACGGCGACGCCTGGAACTATTTCCCGCACGACCATGCGCGTTCACGCGCCTACCGCTGGGGGGAAGATGGCCTCGGAGGCATCTCCGATGACCGTCAGCGGGTCTGCTTCGCGCTGGCGCTGTGGAACGGCGCAGATCCGATTCTCAAAGAGCGGCTGTTCGGGTTGAGCAACAGCGAGGGGAATCACGGCGAGGATGTGAAGGAATGCTACTTCTACCTCGATTCGACGCCGACCCACTCGTACTTGAATTACCTCTACAAATACCCGCAGGCGGCCTTCCCGTATGAAAATCTGATTGTGACGAACCGCGACCGCGGCCGGGGCCAACCGGAATATGAGTTGCTCAACACAGGTGTGTTCGACCAGGATCGTTATTTCGATGTCTTCGTCGAATACGCCAAAGCGGCGCCGGAGGACATACTCATTCAGATCACCGTGCACAACCGCGGCCCGGAACCGGCGACGCTCCAACTCCTGCCCACCCTCTGGTTCCGTAACGACTGGTCGTGGGGGGACGATGTCGCTCGCCCCGCCCTGCGGCAGATTGCGCAGGACGAATCCGGCGGCATCGTCGCGCTCGCGCACCGCGATCTCGGCGAGCGCTTCTTTTACGCGCAAGGCGCATCGGAACTGCTCTTCACCGAGAATGAGTCCAATCGTGAGCGACTGTGGGGCGCGGCCAACCCCTCCCCCTACGTGAAGGACGGCATCAACAACTATATCGTTCACGGCCACAGAGACGCGGTCAATCCCGCGAAGACGGGGACCAAAGCCGCGGCCCATTACCCGCTCACGCTGGGGGCCGGAGAATCCCGCACGATCCGCCTGCGCCTCAGCGATCAGCCGCTGGGTGATCCCGAAAAAACGATCGGCGAACTCTGCGGGAACGCGTTCGATTCCGTCTTCAAGACGCGGCTGCAGGAAGCCGACGAGTTCTACGCGGCCATCATTCCCTCGTCGCTTGACGCCGACGCGGCCAACGTGATGCGCCAGGCGCTGGCCGGGATGCTGTGGTCCAAGCAGTTCTATTACTACGATGTCACCCGCTGGCTGAAGGAACACGGCATCCAGCCGCACAAAGCGAATCAGCGCTCCAGCCGCAACGACCGTTGGGGACACATGGTCAACGCGGACGTGATCTCGATGCCGGACAAATGGGAGTATCCCTGGTACGCGGCCTGGGATCTCGCCTTCCATGTCACCGCGCTGACACTGGTCGATGCGGACTTCGGCAAGGAGCAGTTGGAACTCCTCCTGAAGTCCCGCTACCTCCATCCCAACGGTCAGATTCCCGCGTATGAGTGGAACTTCAGCGATGTGAACCCCCCCGTCCACGCCTGGTCAACGATCTACACCTACTTGCTGGATAAGGCGCAGCGCGGCGAGGGGGATCTGGCCTGGCTTGAGCGTTCTTTCCACAAGCTGCTGCTCAACTTTACCTGGTGGGTCAATCGGAAGGATCGTGCCGGCAACAATGCGTTCGAAGGGGGCTTCCTGGGGTTGGACAATATCGGCGTCTTCGACCGCTCTTCGCCGTTGCCGACCGGCGGCTTTCTGGAACAGGCCGATGGTACCGCCTGGATGACCCTCTTCTGTCAAAACATGGTCGAGATCAGCGCCGAGCTGGCGCTGGCCAATCCGGCCTATGTCGATCTCACGACAAAATTCCTCGGCCACTTCCTCTTGATCGCGGCGGGGATGATCCGGCCGGGCGAGGAAGGCGGGATGTGGGACGAAGAGGACGGTTTCTTCTACGATGTGCTGCGCTTGCCGGACGGACAGAGCGAACGCCTGAAGGTGCGCTCGATGGTCGGGCTGCTGCCGTTTTGCGCGGTGACCGTCTTTGACAAGAAGCTGGTTAAGCAGTACCCCGCGGTTGCCCAGACTATGCGCGGGTTTCTCCAGGCCCGCTCGGAAGTGACGGCTTTCATTCATGACCCGCTGCAGCCCGGCTACAACGGCCGCCTCATAGGATCGGTCCTGAACGAAGCCAATCTGCGCCGGGTGCTGAAGTACATGCTTGACGAGAACGAATTCCTGAGTCCCTTCGGCATTCGCGCACTCTCCCGCGTTCATCTGGAGCACCCCTACGTCTATCGGGCCGGCGATCGGGAGTATCGCGTGTCGTATCTCCCCGGTGACTCGAACGACGGCATGTTCGGCGGCAATTCCAACTGGCGCGGTCCGGTCTGGATGCCGGTCAACCTGCTGATTCTCCGTGCGCTGCTGCAGTACTACCTGTACTACGGGAATGCATTCACCATCGAGTGCCCGACGGGTTCGGGGCAGCAGATGAACCTCTACGAAGTGGCGGAGGAGCTCGGTCGCCGGCTGACCAGCATCTTCCTGAAGGATGAGCAAGGGAAACGGCCCGTACACGGGACGGCGCGATTATTCCAGGAAGATCCACATTGGCGGGATTACCCCTTGTTCTATGAGTACTTCCACGGCGACACCGGCGCGGGGATCGGCGCCAGCCACCAGACGGGCTGGACCGGGGCCGTCGCTCGTATCATGCGCCTCTTCGCCGTGACTGAAGCAGCGCAGGCGCTCGAACAGGGCAAGGGCGAAGCGGCGGGCACGGTCGGAGGCCGGCCCGAACGGTGATCGCGGCTGGATTCTGTAAGGAGAAGCTAAAGACGTGGTAAGTTCTGATCGGTTCACCCTCTACATCGGCACCTATACCCGGCGCGAGTCGTTTGTTGACGGCAAAGCCGAAGGCATCTACATCTATCACCTGGATCCGAGTTCAGGTGAGTTGACCTACGCCGCCACCGTGACCGGCGCCGGCACGGCCAACCCTTCATTCGTGACCCTGGGGCCGAACAAAAGCTGTCTGTACGCGGTCAACGAGTTCTACAAAAGCAAAGCCCCACACGGGGTTATGAGCGCCTTTGCCATCGATCCGGCAACCGGGCATCTGCGCTATCTGAACCAGCAATCCACCCATGGCACGGCGCCCTGCTACGCCAGCATTGAGCCTCAGGGACGGTATTGTCTGGTGGCCAATTATGAGACCGGCAACCTATGCGTTTTGCCGATCCAAGAGGACGGCAGCCTGGGCGAAGCAACCGCTACCGTGCAGTTTGTCGGTTCCGGGCCCCATCCCGAGCGGCAGGAAGGCCCGCATGCCCATATGGTCCTGCCCAGCCCCGATGGCAGCTTCATCCTGGCAGTTGACCTGGGCACGGACCGGCTGATGGCGTTCCGCCTCGACCAGGAGCGAGGCACGCTCAGCCCGGCCGATCCGCCCTGGACGCAGCTTCCGCCCGGTATCGGCCCGCGCCATCTGGCATTTCACCCCCACCGGCCCTTCGCCTACGTCATCGGCGAACTCCGTTCCACAGTCACCGTTTGCCGCTATGATGCGCAGCAGGGCACGTTTGCAGCGTTACAGGCCGTTTCCACCCTCCCCGACGACTTCTCGGGACAGAACTCGGGCGGGGAGATCATGGTTGCGCCCTCCGGTCGCTTTGTCTACGCCTCAAATCGCGGGCACGACAGCCTGGCGATCTATGCCGTCGATCCTGAGACCGGCCGGTTGGCGCTGGTTGGGCATGAATCGACGCAGGGGGGTAGCCCCCGCGCTTTCATCATCGATCCGTCCGGCGCGCTGCTGCTGGCGGCAAACCAGGATACGGACACCGTGGTCACGTTCCGGATCGATCAGGAATCCGGGACGCTGCAGGCAACCGGACACGTGGCCGCCGTGCCAACGCCGGTTTGCCTGCAATTGGTCTGGGCTTGAGACCAATCATTAACTAACGAGGAGATACCCCTATGAAGGCAATCACTGTCGAACCCAAGACGCCAGGATCGGCGCGCTACGAAGAGTTCCCGGAGCCTGATGTGAGCGAAGGTTCGGTGCTGGTGGAAGCCGTGGCGGCCGGCGTCTGTGGGACGGATGTCGAGATCGTCACGGGCAAATATGGCTGGGCGCCGCCGGGCGCGCAGTGCCTGGTGCTGGGGCATGAGTCCCTCGGCCGCGTCATCGATCCGGGCCCGCGCAGTTCCCTCAAGACGGGCGACCTGGTGGTCGGCATCGTCCGCCGCCCCGATCCGGTACCCTGCCCTAGCTGCGCGGTGGGCGAGTGGGACATGTGCAGCAACGGCCAGTACACCGAGCGCGGGATCAAGGAGATCCACGGCTTCATGTCGCAACGCTGGCGCAGCGAGCCGGATTATCTCATCAAAGTGGACCCTTCGCTGGGCATCCTCGGCGTGCTGCTCGAGCCGATGACAGTGATCACCAAAGCGCTGGAGCAGGTCCAACTGGCTGGCCAACGCGCCTACTGGGAGCCCAGAACTGCGCTGGTGACCGGCGCCGGGCCGATTGGCCTGCTGGCGGCGCTGCGGTTGAAGGCGAACAACCTGGATGTCCACGTACTCGATCGCGCTGAAACGGGCCCGAAGGCCGACCTGGTGCGCGCCCTGGGTGGGACCTATCACTCGGGCCGGGTTACGGATCTCGGCTTTGGGCCCGACATCATCGTCGAGTGCACCGGCGTTGGCGCGGTGATCGCCGACTCGATCCAACAGATCGGATCGGGCGGGATCATCTGCCTCACCGGCATCGGCGCTGGCGGCGCGGCCAGCGGGGCCGTAGCCGATGTCGCCGCGCAGGTGGTGCTGAAAAACAATCTCATTGTCGGCAGCGTGAATGCCAACAAGCGGCACTGGTACAAGGCAGGCCAGAACCTGGCGCGTTCAGATCGCGCGTGGCTGAGCCGCGTGATCACCCGCCGTGTGAAGCCGGAGAATTTCGGTCAGGCGCTTGAGCGACAGCCCGACGACGTCAAGGTGATCATTCAGTTCAGCGAGGTCTAAAGGAGACTGCTATGAGTTCCACGATGGCGCCCAACGTGCCCGGTGTGGGCGCGCCGGGCCGGCGTACGGTCTACAGCATGTGCAGCATGTGCTCGGTGCGCTGCCCGATCGAAGTGACGGTCGAGGACGGGCGGGCGGTCTGGCTGCAGGGCAATCCGCACGACAAGGCCATCGGCGCCAGCCTCTGCGCGAAGGGCTCGGCCGGCCTGGCGCTCGAGTACAGCGACGACCAGCGGCCGCAGTCGCCGCTGATCCGTTTGGGCCCGCGCGGCGGCGGTCAGTGGCGGCGGGCGTCCTGGGATGAGGCCCGCGACTACATCGCCGACAAGCTGAAGGAGACGATCGCGGCGTTCGGGCCGCGGGGCATCATGCTTTCGGATCGCAGCGGTCCCTTCACCGACCTGACGCGAACCTTTGTGCGGGCGCTCGGCTCACCGAACTACATCACCCACGACGCCGTCTGCACCGCCAACGCGCACAACGCGGCGCGCACACTCTTCGGCTTCAGCCACGAGGGCCTCATCCCCGACCTGGGGCGCGTGAAGCACGTCGTGCTCTACGGCCGCAACGTCATCGAGGCGCTGGCGGTCAAGGAAGCCAAGGCCTTCATGGCCGCATTGGCCAACGGGATGCGCGTCACCTACATCGATCCGCGCGCCACCTTCACCGCCTGCAAGGCCACCCGTTACTGGCAGGTGCGCCCAAACAGCGACTACGCGCTGAACCTCGCCATCATCCACGAGGTGCTGAAGCAGGAGGCGTACGACAAGGACTTCGTCGCTCGCTTTGTTTCGGGCATGGACTATCTGGCTGAGGCGGTCAAAGACACGACGCCGGAATGGCAGGAGGCCCACACCGGCGTCTCCGCCGCGCAGTTGCGCGCCTTCGTCAAGGAGATCGCCGCCGATGCGCCCCGCGTGATCTTCAATCCGGGCTGGGGGACGGCGCGTCACAAGCAGTCGTTCCACGTCAGCCGCACAGCGTTGATCCTGAACGCCCTGATGGGTAACCTCGAGATTCCGGGTGGATTCATCATGGCGAAGCCACCCGAGTACTACGGCCGCAAGGGGCTGAAGCATCTGATCGACCGTGTGCCTAAGGTTGATGAGCCGCGCGTGGACGGCGCCGGGACCACGCGGCCGCAGTGGGATCCGGAGATCGGCATGTTGCACCAGGCGTTCGCCGCCATGGAGACGGGGCAACCCTACGGCATCGGCGCCTACTTCGCCTACCGCCACGATCCCATCACCGGCCTCCCCGATACCGAGGCGGCGAAACGCGCGTTGGACAAGCTGAAGCTGTTCGTCTCCATTGACGTGCGCTATTCGGAGGCGGGCTGGTTCGCCGATGTCATCCTGCCCGAAGCGACCTACCTCGAGCGCGCCAATATCCTATGCCAGATGAACGGCCCGGTGCCCAATATCTTCATGCGCGACCAGGCGATCGCGCCGCGCTTCGACAGCCGGCCGGCCTGGTGGGTCTTCCGCGAGATCCTGCGCCGCATGGATGTGCTTGCGCCGAGCGCAAAGGAGGCGCTCGACTTCGAGACCATCGAGGAGCTCTGGAACTATCAGCTCGACGGCACCGGTGTCACCGTCGCCGAGATGCGGAAGCAGGGGTTCGTCAGCCTGGCCAACGCGCCGAGGCTGATGCCGCGCGAGGAGCTTAAGTTCCCGACCCCCTCGGGCAAGATCGAGATCGAGAGCTCGGTCTTGCAGCAGGCCGGACTGCCCAGCCTGCCGCCCTACGCGGCCAAGGCGGCGCCGGCCGACGATCGCTTCCTCCTGCTGATCGGGCGGACGGCGACGCTGACGCACGGCCAGTCCTTCAACAACCCGCTCCTCAACGAGAGAGCGCCGGAACAGGTGCTCTGGATCCATCCCGACCGCGCCCGGCCGCTGGGCATCGGCGACGGCGATACCGTCGAGGTGCGCGGGGGTGTAGGGGCGGGGTCACCCCGCCCCTACGTCGGCCGGATCAAGGCCAGGGTGACCCCCTGGATTCATCCGGAGGCGGTCTTTATGCTGCACGGCTTCGGCGCCACGGTGCCGCTCGCCACGCGCGCCCTCGGCCGCGGCGTGGCCGACCAGCGCCTGCAGGACGGCAAGCTCTACGACTTCGACCCAGCCGGCGGGGGCTGCGCCCTGACCGAGACTGTCGTCCAAATTCAGCCTCTGGCACAGGCACCTGCTGTGGCGGAAAGAGGCAACCAGTGAGCATCTACATCCTGCGCCACGACGAAGCGAGCTGCATCTCCTGTCTGGCCTGCGAAGTGCACTGTAAGAGCAACAAGGACCTCGGCCCCGGCCCGGATCCGTGCAAGATCATCACCCTGGGCCTCATCGACATCGGCGGGCAGCCGCGCATGCGCATCGTCTTCATGCCCTGCTTCCATTGCGAGGAACCGTGGTGCGTCAGGGCGTGCCCCACCGGCGCCATGCAGCAGCGGGAGAAGGACGGCATCGTCTTTGTCGAGTCCAGCCTTTGCATCGGCTGCAAGAGCTGCATCGCGGCCTGCCCCTGGGGCACGCCGCAGTGGGATCCGGCCACGCGCAAGGTGGTCAAGTGCGACTACTGCAAGGATCGCGTCGATGCCGGCCTGCAGCCGGCCTGCGTCACGAAGTGCGTGACCGGCTGCCTCTCCTTCGGCGTCGCCGACGAGCTGCCTGATCCGCGCCGCGAGCGTTATGCCCGCTACCTCGTCGCCGAGCCGCTGGGTGAGGGCAAGGAGGGGTCATGAGCGACCTCCAGACGCGTAGCGTGCCCGCCTGGCTCGACGCGGGAGCGGCGACCCTGGCAGGCGCCATGCCGCCGGCGCAGACCCTCGCCGCCTCGCTGCCGGGCCTCACCCAGGCCCAATCCCTGACGCCCGCGCAACGGGTGCAGCGGGTGCAGGCGTCGGGCCTGGCCGAATGCGGTCGCGCCGGCGAACCGCTCTATCTCGCCTGGCGCCAATTCCTGCGCGGCCACGGGGCTTCGGCTAAAGGGTCATCGACCCTCGTGATCGACGCGACCGACCTCGACCCGCGGGCACTCGGCGCAGCGGCCGTGCTCGAAAGCGCCACCTGGCTGCTGGCCGAGGGCTTGTTGATCGCGGCCAGTCTGCGCGACAGCCGCAAGGTCGAACTGCGCCTGCCGGCCGAACTCACAGGGCACGAAGCCGCGTTCCTGAACACGGCTGAAGCGATACAACGGCTCAAGCAGGCGTCTGTGCCCCACATCCAACTGGAGGTGCTGCGCAACAGCCGGCCGAGCTGCTGGGGCGAGGGAGGGGCCAGCAACACGTCACGGCTGATTCATACGCCGGAGACGTGGTGCCGGATCGCCCTGCTGTTCGCCGGCGCGGCGGACCTCGATGCGGCGCTGCTGACGCTGCGCGGCGGCACGACACAGCGCGGCCTGGTCGAACTGGCCCGTGCCGGGAATCTGCGCAGCCAGATCGAGGCCTGGGGTGGCGGCGGCGCGGGGCCAGATCAGGACTTGATGCTCGTCTTCGACGATGGCTTGGGCGGCTTCCTGCCACTTTCGCAGGCAGACCTCTCGGCCGACCCCCTTTCGCTCGCGTCGGCGGGAATTATCCCGGCGCCGTCCACCCTCCTGGTGACGGCCGACAGCGCCTCTGTCGTCAAGCAGACCCGCCGGGCGCTCTATCGCCACTGGCAACTCGCCGATGGCGAGGTTGCGTCCGTGCGCGGTTTGCTGGTACGCGCCGCGCGCCTGACGACCGAGCTCACCCTCGGCCGCGGTGATGCCGGCCATCTCGTTGCTCTCGACGAGGTGGCGCTCGAGCTGGCCGCGCAGGGGCTGGCGGCCGCCTGGCCGCTGGGCAGTTCCCTGCGCTACTACCGAGCGCAGTGGGAAAGCCTGGTCCGGCGTGAGTCCCGCCTGGAAGGCTTTTACCTGAAGCCTGATCCGGCGCCCTGCCACCGCACGTGTCCCGCCAACATCGACATCCCCAGTTTCATTGCGCACCTCGGTCACGGCGACTATCGCGCCACCGTCGAGGTCATCCGCCGCGACAACCCGCTGCCGTTGACCTGTGGCCTGGTCTGCCCGGCGCCGTGCGAATCGGTCTGCGTGCGCGGCGGCAGCAACGGCGCGGTCTTCATCCGGCCGCTCAAAGCTGTGGCTGCCGAGCACTGCCTGGCCGAGGGCGGCTATCCAAGACCTGAGATCGCGCCCGACACCGGCAAGCGCATCGGCATCATCGGATCCGGCCCGTCCAGTCTCACCGCTGCTTACTACCTGCGTACTTACGGCCACCAGGTCGAGATTTTCGAGGCGCTGGAGCATGCGGGCGGGCAGCTCCGCTACGGCATTCCAGCCTATCGCATGCCGCCCGATCTGCTGGAGCAGGAGATCGAGCAGATCCGTGTACTGGGCGTCCAGATCCACACCAACACCCCGGTTGGCAACCTCGAAGCCTTCCGCAAGGACTACGACGCTGTGTTCCTGGGCCTCGGCACCCAACGCTCGCGCCTCATCCCGATCGATGGTATCGATCAATCCTTCGTGCTCGGCGGGATCGACTTTCTGCACGCCGTGCGCAGCGGCGAGCCGGTGCACGTCGGGCCGCGGGTCGTCGTCATCGGCGGCGGCAACGTCTCCATCGACGTCGCCCTGACAGCTTTGCGTCAGGGCGCGCAGCACGTAGACCTGACTTCCCTGGAGAAGCGCCGCGACATGCCGGCCAGTCCGGACGAGATCGAAAAAGCCGTTGCTGAAGGCGTGGAAGTGCACCCTGGCTGGGGCCCTCTACGCATCGATGAAGACGGAAAGGTCACCCTCCAGTTCTGCGAACGGACCAAGGACGAGACGGGGAAGTTCAATCCCCAATTCGACGCCAATCGGCTGCTGACGCTCGAAGCCGATCAGGTCATCCTTGCCACCGGCCAGGGCACCGATCTGACAGTTCTCGAAGGCAGCGATGTCGAAAATAACCGCGGCTTCATCGTCGCCGACCCGAAGACCAAGATGACCAAGGTGCCGGGCGTCTTCGCCGGTGGCGACGGGCAGCACGGCCCGCGCCTGGCCGTGGACGCGATCCGCTCCGGCAAGATCGCCGCGGCGGCCATCGATGCCTGGCTGCGCGGGGCGCCCCTGGACGCCGCCACCGGCAAGCCAACACGCCGCGCGGAAGTGATGCCGCTGACCGTCGCTGCGCACGATCGCACGCATCTCCGCCGCGCCGCGATGCCCGAGCGAAGCGTCGAAGAGGTGCTCGGCGAGGGCAACTACATCCAGATCGAGGAGGGCCTGACCGACGCGCTGGCCCACGACGAGGCCCGCCGCTGTCTGCGCTGCGACGTCTGCATCGGCTGCGGCCTGTGCATGGCCGCGTGCAGCGAGATAGGCGTCGAGGCGCTGCGCATGGCCGACACGCCGGCCCGCCGGCTCGCCTACTTCGATTTCGAGCGGCCCGCGACGCTGTGCATCGGCTGCGGCGCCTGTGCGCAGGTCTGCCCGACGGGTGCGATCCACATTGAGGATCGGGATGGCGTGCGGCACACGATCATCACAGGCACCGTCGTGAAGGAACAGCCGCTGCTGGTCTGCAGCGAGTGTGGCGCCCCGACCCAGACGCCGGCGCACCGGGAGTTCGTTCGGCAGCGCCTGCCGGATCACATGGCGGCCCTGCTCGATCGCGAGCTCTGCCCGTCTTGCGCGCGCCTGCGGGCCGATCGTCCCAGAGGATGACTTAACGCATGCTAACCCATCTCCAGCCTGGCTCCGCTTTCCCGCTCGGCGCAACGCTAAGGCCCGGCGGTGTAAACTTCAGCGTCTACGCCGACAAGGCCGACGCCGTCGAGCTGCTCCTGTTCGACGGCGTCGACGATGCGCGGCCGGCGCAGGTGTTCCGGCTCGATGCGCGGCGGCATCGCACCTATCACTACTGGCACGCGTTCGTTCCCGGCGTACAGGCTGGCCAGATCTACGCCTACCGCGCGCTCGGGCCAAATGAACCGCAGCGCGGCCTGCGTTACGACGCGGAGAAGGTCCTGCTTGATCCTTACGGCCGCTGCGTGGCGATGCCGGCCGCCTACAGCCGGGAAGCGGCGGGCCGGCCCGGCGACAACGCCGCCACGGCCATGAAGAGTGTCGTGGTGGATAGCGCCGGCTACGACTGGGAAGGCGACCAGCCGCTCAGCCGGCCCATCCCCCAGACTGTCATCTATGAGATGCACGTGGCTGGCTTCACGCGCCACCCCAGCTCGGGCGTGACACCTGAGCTGCGCGGCACCTATGCCGGGCTGATTGAGAAGATCCCCTATCTGCAAGATTTGGGCATCACCGCCGTCGAGCTGCTGCCCGTCTATCAGTTCGACCCCACGACCGCGCCTGCGGGGCTCGTCAACTACTGGGGCTACCAGCCCATCGCCTTCTTCGCGCCGCATACGGCCTACAGCGCACGGCAGGATCCGGGCGCACCCCGTGCGGGCGCACCCCGTGCAGGCGCACTCGGTGCGCTGGGCGTGCTGGACGAGTTCCGCGACATGGTCAAGGCGCTGCACAAGGCCGGCATCGAGGTGATCCTCGACGTGGTGTACAACCACACCGCCGAGGCCTTCGGCGACGGCGCGACCCTGAGTTTCCGCGGGCTGGCCAACGACGTGTACTACGTGCTGGATTCCGCCGACAAATCGCGCTACGCCGATTACACCGGCTGCGGTAACACGCTCAACGCCGGCCATGCGGTGGTGCGCCGGCTGATCTGCGACAGCCTGCGCTACTGGGTGCAGGAGATGCACGTCGATGGCTTTCGCTTCGACCTGGCGTCGGTGTTGACGCGCGATGAGCACGGTGCGCCGCTGCCCAACCCGCCGGTCATCTGGGACATTGAAACCGATCCGGCCCTGGCCGGCATCAAGCTGTTCGCCGAGGCCTGGGATGCAGCCGGCCTCTACCAGGTGGGCTCGTTCGTCGGTGATGCCTGGCTGGAATGGAACGGTAGGTTCCGCGACGACGTGCGCCGCTTTGTCAAGTCCGACAACGACGCCGTTGTGGCCCTCGCCCGGCGCCTGGCTGGCAGTCCTGATCTCTATGGCAAGGACGCGCGCGAGCCGGAACAGAGCGTCAACTTCATCACGGTCCACGACGGCTTCACGCTCAACGATTTGGTCTCCTACAACGAGAAACACAACGAGGCCAACGGCGAGGCCAACCGCGACGGCTCGAACGACAACTTCAGTTGGAACTGCGGCGTCGAGGGGCCGACAGACGATCAGACCGTGGAAACGCTGCGCAACCGCCAGGTCAAGAACATTTTCGCGCTGCTGTTGGCCGCTGTCGGCGCGCCGCTGATCCAGATGGGCGACGAGGTGCGGCGCACGCAGGGGGGCAACAATAACGTCTACTGCCAGGACAACGAACTCAGTTGGTTCGACTGGACGCTGCTGGACAGGCACGCCGACGTGCACCGCTTCGTCAAGCAGCTGATCGCCGATCGGCTGGATTTCGGGCGGGGAAGGACGGCCGGCGATCGGCTCGACGAAGTGCTGCGGCGGGTGAAAATCGAGTTTCACGGTGTCGATGGAGCAGCGCCGGACCTAGGCCACACCTCCCATGCGCTGGCGATGTCGCGCACGTCGTACAGCGGCAAGGACGTTTTTTACGTGATGGCCAACGCCTACTGGGAGCCGCTCGACTTCGCACTGCCGGCCGCGCCGGCGACGACGCAAGGCTGGCGGCTCTGGATCGACACGAGCCGGCCATCGCCCGGTGACATTTATGCCCCTAACGATGCGCCGCCTGTCGCCGGGAATCTGTATCGGGTGGGTCCGCGCGCTGTCGTCGCGCTGATGGCAACAGAAGGATGATATACTGCGGGCGGGCATTGACTGCGTTTTTGTTTAGCGGAGCATCCTGCGCGGAGCCGGGGTAGGGGCCCCGGCGTAGTCGAAGGATGCGCAGCGGGCATGGCTGAAGGCCGCATCCTTCGACTACACTTCGCTAGCGCCGCTCCGTTCCGCTCAGGATGCTCGCAACATGAACAGAGGGAAAAGCGCAATTTGCACCCGCTCGCAGTATAGCAGACTGTTAGCCAAACTGATTGTGTAGGAGGAGCTGCCATGAACAAAGTCTGGCCCTGGGTAGGTGGGATCGTCATCGGCCTGTGCATCATCGGCCTGTTGGCGTACGGGCGAGCCGAGCGCCGGGCTTACTGGTTCGCGCGGGGCGCGGTTGTACATCGTGCCCAAGTGACGCCACAGCCGATCGACAGGCTGATGCAACGGTCGCCGGGCAGGTAGCCGGCTCATAATAGTGACTGTGGAGGGCACCATGACCAAAGGCAAGAACAAGAAGAAGGACAAGAAGCGTAAGGAGGAGCTCGAGCCGGCAGAGGCTCAGGAGGTGGTCGCGACGGCCGAAGCCTCTGGACCGAAGCCCAAGATGAGCGCCAAGGAGTTCGAAAAGGAGATGGAGAAACTCCAGGTCGAGCTCGTCAAGATGCAGGAGTGGGTGAAGGCCACCGGCGCCAAGGTCTGCGTGCTCTTCGAGGGCCGCGATACGGCCGGCAAGGGCGGCGTCATCAAGCGCATCACCGAACGGGTCAGTCCACGGGTTTTCCGCGTCGTGGCACTGTCAGCGCCAACCGAGCGGGAGAAATCGCAGATGTACTTCCAGCGTTACATGCCCCATCTCCCGGCCGCTGGGGAAGTGGTGATCTTCGATCGT
>CAYRFV010000081.1:0-20131 GCA_964423545.1 uncultured Anaerolineales bacterium
GCCGCCCGCGAACGCGACCTCGGCCTCGTAGGCGACAAAACAGGGCTCCGGGATGATCACCTCATCCCCCGGCTCCAGGATCGCGGTGAGCGCCAGGTAGAGCGCTTCCGAGCCGCCGACCGTGATCAGACACTCGTCATCGGGATGATAGGCCACGCCGTAGCGTTGGGCCCACTTCGTCACGACCGCCTGGCGCAGCTCCAGGATCCCGGAGTTCGAGGTATAGCGCGTCTCGCCGCGGTTCAGGGACGCGATGCCGGCCTGCAGGATCACGTCAGGCGTGACGAAGTCCGGTTCGCCGATGCCGAGCGAGATGACATCCTTCATCGTCGCGGCGATATCGAAGAATTTGCGGATGCCGGAGGGCGGCACGGCCGCCACGCGGCGGGAGATACGTTCGGACATCTTGACCATTTCTCCACGAGAAGTCAGATTGCCAAATCCAGCGGAAGATCGCTAATGTCGCGCAGACGACGACCTTCTATCATCGCTGCCAAAAACTCCTGTTCCGCCAACCCACCGACTTCAGAAACAGCTTTCTGCATTTCAGGTAACGCGACGTGGTAGATGCAATCCAAATCACCTGTTCCGAGCGCCAAGGAAGCAATGCGAGACGGTAGGGGCTCCGCGGTAACTGCTGCAATGTGAGGCGTATGCCCCTTACGGTTCCGGATCAAGTTGAGACCTTCCGTTCGTACATTCTGAGCGCGATCACTCCGTATGGTCCATTTGCAGGAGATGCTTGCATGAAGTACGAGGCGTGGTTCGACTCGATTCGCACTTCGAAGAGGGGTCAGTCGGGGAAAAGGCTCATCCGCTGCAACAACCGGACCAGCCTGATTTATCTGGTCGTCCGAAAGCGGATGTCGGCCAACAAGGATATCAGGAGTAACTAAGTAGTCACCACCCAATGCAGCTTTCAGTTGAGGATATTGAGTAAGAACGCTCTGCAACGTGGCGAGATGTTCGTACTGCTCATACTGGGCGATACTCTTCTTGGATGCTGCACTCCTCGCGCTGCGCTTTGTTCCAGCCTGAACTGAGAAAAGCCACTCACCAGGTCGGATATGCTGCAATAACGAGAACGCATCTCGAACAAAGTCCTTCGTCACCTGCTCAAACAGGCTTCCCGCGGTTTGCCCCGACACTTTCTGTGCCGAGAGCGGCATGCCGAGCTGCGATATGATGCTGGCTGCAATCCTGACGCTGGGCAGACTATCTCCATCCGCGAAATTCGGCGTACTGTTTTCAACGTATACTATCCTTGAGCAGATTTGCTTGTGGTAGCGTGATCTCAATCGGGAAATGGTCATGCTGTCCCTCCATCTCCAAAGTCGCCGAGAACGGTATCAGGTCTTGGATGGTTTGAGTAACCCGATTACGTATTCTTCGTGCATACGCTGCTCAATCATCGAATCGGTCTTGCGGCCAAAGCGGGCTGGCATCATACGCTTGTTTCGATCCAGTGCACGTCGAGCGATGCCAACAACGTCGAAGCCTAATTCGGCCGCGATCTCGGCCAGGCAAGTGTGAGTCTGGACATCGATCTCGCGCATGAGTGATGTACCCACAACAATAATAGCGGCAGACGCTGGCCGCAGAACACGATAGGTTTCAGCCAACACCATCTGCATTTCAGCGTAGTACTTGCGCAGAATGGCGGCCTTGCCAGCATCACGTTGAGCCAAGCTGCTGACTATCTGCTGCACCTTCACCGGAAGTACAGTATTCTGGTTCCGACTGGCACGCTCTGATCCGATGTACTCGGCCCGGAGTCTGGAGAGATCAGAGATTTTCTCACCGAACCAGACCAAGGAAAACTTGTGCGCCCGCATGTAGTCTATAGCATTAGCGTAGGGTGGTGAAGTGACGACAAGGTCTATAGCGTTGTCTGCGAAAGGCATTCGACGAGCATCAGCTCCCACAGGAGTCGCCGATGTGCCATTGGTCTTGAGCCGTGCTATGCTCGCGAGATTCTTGCGCAGACGAATGGAAAACTGGTCAATTGCATTCTTAGGAACTTTGCCTCTGTCGAGGTGGGGGCGACTATGTGCAAGGTCTCTCGCCAGTGACACACCACCTGATTTCGTAACAATGACCGATGAGAAAGTCAACTCCATGAACCGGCGCACCACGGTTTCATCAATGCGTCCAATGGTCAGCACAAGGGCCATTAACTCTCTCTGCGTTGTAGGCAGAAACCAGTAATCGATGAAAGCCCTGGTTGCAGCGTCGAACTGCGAGTTCAAAGCATCCTCGATAATCTCCGACTCGAAAAGCAGTGCGGAAGCCTGAGTTACCACCATCTGTCCAGCCTTAGTGAGCTCGTCGATGTCCGAGGGTGTGGTTTTCACACGACCTAGCCGCAATGCTAGGGGATCAATATCCAAACCGATCCCGGTGCGACCTTCGAGCAACGCCTCAACCACGGTTGTTCCGGATCCCATCATGGGGTCCAACACGATATCTCCCGGTTCAGTCAGGCCGCGGATAAACGCCTGTGGAAGTTGCGGAGGGAACTTCGCAGCAAACGCGTGTAGGTCATGGGAAGCATATCCGCTGTTTTCGCCGTGAAAATCCAGCGTGCCTTCCAACAAAGCCGCCAATCTCTCTCGCTTGGTGAGACTGTCTGCAATAACAAACAGCGTCTCTACTGTCGGAATTCCCGAATCGCTGAAGATCATCAGTCGGAATTGTTCCTTTAGGACTTCGAGAGAATCATTGGCTGTAGGGTAAGTGACGGTCATCTCGCTCTCCCCTATCAAGAATCGGACAAAACAGTCCGTTCCTATGCTGCTCGGCGCCACTCCAGCCGATACCGCAGACCCTTCTCCGCAAGCTCGTCGAACAGGAGCCTTGCCGGCGTAGCCGCCTGCTCGACACTCCGGATCACTCTACACCAATGCTCGTCTCCATCGAACGCAACGGGCCGCTTTGTACTGCGAGTTCACGCCCAGCAGGGCACAGTCACCGCGGCCAGCTGCAGATCAGCTTCCAGCCTCGAGCTTCGGCCTGCGCGTGCGCCACTCCGTCGCCTGCTCGTAGGCGAAGGCAGCGCGCAGCATCGTCTGCTCCTGGAATGCACCGGCCATCAGTTGGAGGCCGATGGGCAGACCGGCCGCATCGAAGCCGCACGGCAGCGAAAGGCCACACAGGCCGGCCAGGTTCAGCGACAGGGTGAAGACATCGGCCAGGTACATGCTGAGCGGATCGCCGGCCTTTTCACCGAGGCGAAACGCGGTCGTGGGCGCGGTGGGACAGGCGATGACCTCGACTTCGCGTAGCGCGAGCTCGAAGTCCTGCTTGATCAGGGTGCGCACCTGCTGCGCCTTCAGGTAGTACGCATCGTAGTAACCGGCGCTCAGCGCATACGCGCCCAGCATGATGCGCCGCTTGACCTCTGCTCCGAAGCCGTGGCCGCGCGTCCGCCGGTAGCCTTCCCACAGCGACTCGCCGGGCTCGGAGAGTCCATAGCGCACGCCGTCGTAGCGCGCCAGGTTCGCCGACGCCTCAGCCGGTGCGATCAAGTAGTAGACCGGCAGCGCCAGGTCGGTGTGCGGCACGCTGATCTCGCGCACGTCGGCGCCCAGGTCCGCCAGGACGCGCACCGCTGCGCGCACCGCGGCCTCGACTTCCGGCTGCATGCCGGGGATGAAATACTCCTTCGGCACGCCCACCCGCAGGCCATCGAGATGGAGGCCGAGGTCAAGATAGTCGGGCACGGGTGCGTCCACGCTCGTGCTGTCGCGGGGATCGAAGCCGGCGATGGCGCCGAGCAGCAGCGCCGCATCGGTCACATCCTTCGCCAGCACACCGATCTGGTCGAGGGATGAACCGTAAGCGATCAGGCCGTAGCGGCTGACGCGGCCGTAAGTCGGCTTCAGGCCGACGACGCCGCAAAAGGATGCCGGCTGGCGCACGCTGCCGCCGGTGTCCGTGCCCAGCGCGCCGAGGCATTCGCCGGCTGCCACGGCGGCCGCGCTGCCGCCGCTCGAACCGCCGGGGACGCGGTCCAGATGCCAGGGATTGTGCGTGGGGAAATAGGCTGAGTTTTCGGTGCTGGAGCCCATCGCGAATTCATCGGTGTTGGTCTTCCCCAGCAGCACCGCGCCCGCATCGACCAGCTTGTCGGCCGCGGTCGCCTGGTACGGCGCGATGTAGTTCTCCAGGATCTTCGAGCCGCAGGTCGTCCGCACGCCCTCGACCGTGATGACGTCTTTGATGGCGAGCGGGATGCCGGTGAGCGGGGGGAGTGCGGCCAGCGATCCGGCCGCGCGCGCCGCAGCGATGGCGCGATCGGCCGCGGCCGCCTGCTCCAGCGCCAGCTCAGGCAGCAGCGTCAGGTAGGCCTTGACCTCGTTATCGACCGCCAGGATGCGGTCGAGCACGGCCTGGGTCAGCGCCACGGCAGAGAGCTCCTCGCTGCGAAGCAGCCTGCCTGCTTCGTGGATCGTCAGTTCGTGCAACACGATTCGATCATCCTCACTTCGGGCCCGGTCGCAGGCGCCTAGTAGTCTGTCAATGATCAAGTGATGAGTACGTAGTAGCGACTTTAGTCGCTGGTCCGGCACGAAAACGACTGAAGTCGTCACTACCACCCTGTCAAATCACGGCTGACAGACCACTAGCTGCCAGTTTCCAGAATCGCTGTCACCCGAAAGCACCCCTCTGCGGCGTCCGGCGCGTTCGCCAGCACATCCTCCACCGGCATCGACGGCTGCACCACATCGTCGCGCATCACATTGCGCAGCGGCAGCACGGTCGCGGTGGGCGGGATGGCGGAAGTGTCGATCCGC
This sequence comes from uncultured Anaerolineales bacterium, assembly GCA_964423545.1. Classification (GTDB taxonomy): domain Bacteria; phylum Chloroflexota; class Anaerolineae; order CG2-30-64-16; family CG2-30-64-16; genus JALOOE01. The sequence continues at coordinate 4,797 of CAYRFV010000081.1, forward strand.
TGCAGGATCGCGGCGTACTCCAGGATCGCGGAAAGCTGCTCGCGAAAGCGGGCTTTCTCCTCATCGGTCAGTGCGAGTCGCGCCAGCTCAGCGATGTGTTCCACTTCAGACAGGGTCAGGCTCATCGTTTCTCCGGTGAGGCGCCGAAAACTCACGCTGCGTGTACGGGTGCGGCGTCATGGAATGGCCCGCCGATTATAGCATCAACGCAACCGCCGCGCGAAATCGTGTGCGCCAGCGTATGCGACGGGACGAGGGAGGCGTTTGACGACCCTACCCGGTTCGGTTACACTGGGTCTGATGTCGCCAGGAGCACCTCGAGCACGGGAGACGCATGGCCGCGAATGACCGATCCGGCACGGCGGTGGGCGCCTATCGCCGCGTGTTCGGCCTGGCTTTGGGCGCGCTGCTCGGCCTGGTTTTCGGCTTCGTGTCGCAAGCGATCAATCGGATCGCGTTGCCTGGCCTTCCGCTGCACCAGCCGCCGCTTGGGCCTGCCGGCAACGTGCTGCTGATCGCGCTGCTGGGCGCGGCGCTGGGGGGTGTGGCGGCCTGGCCGGCCGGCAGCATCCCTGGCGTCTTCATGGCCAGCGCAGTTGCCGCAGTGCTGATCACGCTCGTGAGCTTTCTCGGCGTGCAGCTGACCGATCGCAACCAGCTGGGCATGATCGTCACGGGCATATTCATGCTGCTGCCGTTGATCGGCCTGATGGCGCCGATGCTCGGTCTGTTTCGCTGGACCGTGAACAAGGAACTGGAGGCGCAGCGGGAGGCGGCGCCGGCATGGCGTCATCTCCGCCTGCCGCTGTCGCTGGCCGTGGTTCTCGCCCTGCTTGGCGCGCTGTCCCTCCTCCCCGGCGACGCGCAGCAGGAGCTGACCGCCATGGATGCGCTGTTGAAGGCCGGGCTGGCCGCGCGCAACCCCGGCGCGCGCGCCGGCGCGCTCGCTGGCGCGCTGCCTGCATCGCTCGCCGGCGAGGATGTGGGTGACTTCCTGGCGCAAGCCCGGGGCGCCTATGCGCTGGAGTGGACGCGCAACAACCTGAACCGCTTCCGCATCCCGCGACCGGGGCGCAACTTCGACAGCCACGCGGTGGTGGTGGCGCATTTCGCCAACGGCTGGCGTCTCGCATGTCTGTTTGTGACGCCCTCCGAACCGCCGGAATGCAAGAGCACTTGGTGATGAGACGCCCATGACCTCAGTTGCCGTCGCCGCGGCGCACGTGCGCCGCGTACGCCTGGCGCAGTCCGCAGCGTACTTCGCGGCCTTCGTGGCCCTGGGGCTCTTCTCTGCGGTGCTGGGCCCGACCCTGCCGGCCCTGGCCGACCACACGCGCACCGATCTGGGCCGCATCAGCATCCTGTTTTCGGCCCGTTCGGCCGGCTATCTGATCGGTTCGTTTCTAGGCGGCCGGCTCTATGACCGGCTGCCGGGGCACCGGGTGATCGCCGTGGCGCTGGGTGTGATGGCGCTGGTGCTGTTCGGCGTGCCTGGCATCGAACGGCTGGTCGTGCTGGCCGCGATTCTGCTGCTCGGCGGCGCTGCCCAGGGCACGGTGGACGTCGGCGGCAACACGCTCCTGGTCTGGGCGCACCGGGAGAAGGTCGGACCATTTATGAACGCGCTGCACTTCTTCTGGGGAGTCGGTGCGTTCCTGAGCCCGGTGATCATCGCCCAAGTCGTGTTGGTCAGCGGCGGCATCGCGCTGGCCTACTGGGTGTTGGCGCTGCTGATGCTTCCGCCGTTGGTTGCCCTCTGGCGCGTGCCCAGCCCGGCGCCCCTGATCCCGGTCAGCGCCGGCAAGCAAACGATCGTCCGGCCCCTACTGGTGGCGGCCATCGCCGCCTTCTTTGTGGTGTACGTCGGTGCGGAAGTGAGCTTCGGCGGCTGGATCTACACTTACGCGGTCACCACCGGCTTGGCGACCGCAACCACGGCTGCCTACCTGACCTCCGTTTTCTGGGGCGCGGTGACCGTGGGGCGGCTGTTGGCGATTCTGGTTGCCCTGCGGGTCTCCATGCGCGCCATTCTCTTCAGCGATCTGATCGCCTGCCTCATCGGTGTCGGCGCCATGCTGCTCTGGCCGAATTCGTCGGCCGTGCTGTGGAGCGGGACGTTCCTGGTAGGCTTCGGAATGGCCTCCATCTTCCCGACCATGCTTGCGTTCGCCGCGCGGCGCCTGACGACCACCGGTGCGGTCACGGCCTGGTTCCTGGTGGGCAGCAGTCTCGGAGCAATGCTGATGCCCTGGATCGTCGGACAGCTCTTCGTGCCGGTCGGGCCCACGGCGGTGCTGCTCGTGATCGGCGTCAATCTGCTGCTGGCGCTTGGCGTGTTCTCGGCCCTATCGCTGCACCCCGCGACCGCGGCGCAGACGATATCGTGATTCCGATCGCGCGCATCTGAGATGAGATTCGGTCATGCCTTTTGACCCCGCCGCCTTCCTGAGCGAACTACGCCGCCGGCGCGACTACGCAGGGCAATTGGTGCACGTTCAGACCATCCCCGCCCGGCCGCCGCGCTACGGCGAGCTCCACTTTAAGCTCAGCCAGCCCGTCAGCCGGGCGCTGGCCGCGGCCGGGGCCGAACGGCTTTATACGCACCAGGCAGAGGCGATCAATGCAGCGTTTGCGGGACACAACGTGGTGGTCGCCACCTCCACAGCCAGCGGGAAGACGCTGTGCTTCAATGCGCCGGTGCTCGAAGCGCTGGCGCGCGATCCCCTGGCCCGTGCACTCTACCTCTACCCGACGAAGGCGCTTGCGCAGGATCAGCTCGGCAAATGGCAGGGGCTCATCAGGGGCGCCGGCGACGGCATCATCAACCCACTGGCGGCGACCTACGACGGCGACACCCCGCAGAGCGCCCGCGGCCGCATCCGCAAGACCGCCCGCGTGCTGTTGACCAACCCCGACATGCTGCACACCGGCATTCTGCCCAACCATCCGCTCTGGGCGGAATTCTTTCGCCATCTCCGGTTTGTTGTCATCGATGAGGCGCACACCTATCGCGGCGTGTTCGGATCGCAGGTGGCGTGCGTGTTGCGCCGGTTGCGGCGAGTCTGTGGGCTGTATCGCGCCGGCGATAGTCATTGGACGATGGACCGTGGCGCAGGCCCGTCCACCCTCCATCGTCTCCCGTCTCCTGTCTTCATCGCCACCTCCGCCACGATCGCCAATCCAGCCGAGCACTTCGAGCTGCTGACCGGCCTGACCGCAACCGTAATCACCGATGACGGCTCGCCGCACGGGCCGCGCACGTTCGCGCTGTGGAACCCACCGTTCCTCGACCGCAGCCACACTGCCCGGCGCAGCGCCAACCACGAGGCCAGCGAGTTGTTCACGACCCTCGTAGGCGCGGGGGTGCGCACCATTGCTTTCACCCGGGCGCGCGTCATCGCCGAGTTGCTGTTGCGCTACGCCCGAGAGGCGCTCCGCCGCAACGCGGCGACGGCCGGGCTGGCGGAGCGAATCGCCGCCTACCGGGCCGGTTACCTGCCCGAGGAACGGCGGCGCATCGAACGCGAGCTGTTCGGCGGCCGGCTGCTGGGCGTGACCGCGACCACTGCGCTTGAGCTGGGAATCGATGTCGGCGGGCTGGATGCCGCGCTGCTGGTCGGCTATCCCGGCACGATCGCCAGCTTGTGGCAGCAAGCAGGCCGCGCAGGTCGGGGCGACGATCCCGCGCTTGCCGTGCTCATCGGCCTCGACAACCCACTCGATCAGTACTACATGCGCCACCCCGTCGATCTGCTGGGGCGGCCGCACGAGAACGCACTGCTCGATCCGGACAATAGCTACATCCTCCGGCGACACCTGCCGTGCGCTGCGCACGAGGCGCCGCTGAGGGTCGCCGCCGAAGACCCTACAACGTCTGCGGAGCCATCAGGGTTGGACGACGAGGCGCTCTTCGGCCCGGGCTTCGTCGACGCCATGGTAGCGCTGGAGGATAGCGGCGCGCTGCGGTTCACCGGCGAGCGGTGGGTGTACACACGCAACGGTTACCCGGCCCAGGATGTGAGCCTGCGTGACGCGGAGGGGGACCGGTTCGCAATTCTGAACGAAGCAAACGGCTTTCGGATGCTAGAGGAGATCAGCAGCACGACTGCGCCCTTCCGCGTCCATCCGGGCGCGGTCTATCTGCACCAGGGCGACTCCTACCTGGTGACCGAATACAGCGCAGAACTGCGCCACGCCATCGTCAGACCTGCGAGCGTCGACTACTACACCCAGCCGCGTGAAGTCAACGATGTACGCATCGTGCGCTCGACCCGGCATCGCGCCCGATCGGGCGCGACCGCGTACCTGGGCCGCGTGCGCGTGCGCGGCCAGGTGATCGGCTACCGGCGCCTGCAGCAGTTCACCGAGGCAGTGCTGGGCGAGGAAGCGCTGGAGATGCCGCTGACGGAATTTGAGACCGTCGCGGTATGGTGGGATCTGCCACCGGAGCTGCCGCGCGAGCTCGCCGGCCGCGGTCTCGACTTCCTGGGCGGGCTCCACGCAGTCGAACACGCGGCCATCGGCATCTTGCCGCTCTTTGCCATGTGCGACCGGTGGGATATCGGCGGACTCAGCACACCGCGCCATCCCGGCACGGATGCGGCCCAGATCTTCATCTACGATGGTTTTCCGGGCGGGGTCGGCATCGCCGAAAAGGGATTTGATTTGTTGGCGGAGCTCTGGTCGGCCACCCTGGATGTGATCCGCGGCTGCTCGTGCCAGGACGGCTGTCCAAGCTGCGTGCAGAGTCCGAAATGCGGCAGCTTCAACAACCCATTGGACAAGCGGGCCGCGACGCTGATCCTGCGGCGATTACTGGATGCCGCAAGCTAGAGACCGGAGGCCGGGCGGCGTTTGCTGGATGCCGCAGGCTAGAGACCGGAGGCCGGGCGGCGTTTGCTGGATGCCGCAGGCCAGAAACCGGAGGCCGGGCGGCGTTTGCTGGATATCGCTGGCCATAGGCCAGAGGCTGGGCGCTGATCTCCGGCTCCCCGCATCGAGGTGCGCATGCGCGACGTCATTCTGGTCATGTCAGTCATCGGCGGGGCTACGGCCGCGATTGCAGGGCCGCTCTTGGCGCTTCTGCTGTCGGCGGTGGGCCTGTTGGGGCGAGACCGGCTGCAAGAGCCGGTGGCCGGGCCGGACGCGGTGGCGGGAAGCATCGCCCTGGGGATAGCGGCCGCCGGCCTCGGCCTGGGGCTGCCGCTGGCCCGGGCGGGCTGGCGGGCGCTGCAAGGGCGGCCCGGACGCCCCCTCCGACTGCCTCACTGGTGGATCTGGCTGCTGCTCTTTCTCGGAGTGCTGCTGGTGGGACAGGCTGCCTCGATCAGTGACCGGGCGCCGGGGCTGATGCCCTTCCTTCAGATCGCAGCAGGCGGACTGCCCGCCTTTCTCTTCCTTGCATTTGCGCTCGATGCAGCGGGGAGCCGGAGCGATCTCGGGAGACGGCCAGCAACCGGCAGCCTATCATGGGGAGGGTTGGGCGGCGCCGGGTTGGCGCTGGCCGGAGAGATCTTGCTGGTTGGCGCCGCCGTGGTCGGGACGATCATCTTCCTCGGCATCACCGATCCGGAGATGGTTGCGCGTTTGCAAGCGACCTTGATACGGATAGGGCAGTCCGGCCAGGGACTCACCCCGTCGGACCTGGCGCCGTTGTCCTCTTCACCCGCGATTGCCCTTGTAGTACTGGCGTTTCTGGGCGTCCTGGCGCCTGCGCTGGAGGAGTTCACGAAGGGGTTGGCTGTACCGCTTGTGGCGGGCGCCGGGCGACGGCTCACACGCCTCGATGGCTTCCTGTACGGTGTGGCGGCGGGTGCGGGCTTTGCGCTCGTCGAAGGACTGCTCAACGGTGCACTGGCGCTGCGATCGGAAGGCGCGTGGGCCGGGCTGATGGTTGCGCGCGGCGCGGCCGCAGCGATGCACTGCCTGGCATCAGGGTTGGCGGGGCTGGGGTGGCAGGCGATTCTGTCCGACCGGCGGTGGCTGCGCGGGATCGGGCTGGGGCTGCTCGCCGTAGCGCTTCACAGCGCATGGAATGCGAGCGTGGGGGTGATCGGTCTGAACTCGCTGCAAGCGGCCGGGACCGGCAGGCTGGGCGACATGGCGCGGCTCGGCCTCACGAGCCTGCTCGTGCTGTTCATGGGTGCGTTGTGGCTGGCGGTGGTGGTTGGCCTGGCGCTGATCCCGCGACGGCTGAAGCGCGACGTGGCGGAACCTGAACCCATCTAGACCGTGGGCGACCGTCTCTGCTGTACCCAGCATGAGGCCGGCCATTCGATCGGGGTAATGTCGCCGGCTCCATCAATGCCCTCATGCCGCTCAATCGATGCGGCTAAGCGCGCTGTGGCCGTCGCAAGAACCAGCTTCGCTCAGCGCGTGAGCCGCCGGTGCACCAGGCGGTGCGGCGTCTCCGCAGCGATACCGAGTCGCCTGCGACGATCCGCCTCATAGTCTGCACAGTTCCCCACGAACCAGCGCACGCTGCCGTCCTCTTCGAATGCCAGGATGTGGGTGCAGATGCGGTCAAGAAACCAGCGATCGTGGCTGACGATCAGCGCGCTGCCAGCGAAGTCGTCCAACGCTTCTTCGAGCGCGCGTAGGGTGTTCACATCGAGATCATTGGTCGGCTCATCCAACAGCAGCACGTTTGCGCCCTGCTTCAGCACCTTCGCCAGGTGAACCCGGTTGCGCTCGCCGCCTGACAGATCGCCCACGCGCTTCTGCTGGTCGGATCCGATGAAGTTGAACCCGGCCACGTAGGCCCGGCTGTTCATCTTGCGTGCGCCGAGGGTCAGCAGCTCCTCGCCGTTCGAGATCTCCTCCCATACGGTCTTGTCAGCCGACAAGGCGTCCCTGCTTTGGTCGACGTAACCGAGCTTCACGGTCTGGCCGACGATGACTTCGCCCCCTGTGGGCGTCTCCTGTCCGGTGATGAGCCGTAGCAGGGTCGTCTTGCCGGCGCCGTTCGGGCCAATGATGCCGACCACGGCTCCCGGCGGCGCCTGGAAGGTGACATCCTCGAACAGCAGCCGATCGCCGTATGCCTTCGACACCCCTGCGAAATCGACCACGACATCGCCAAGCCGCGGTCCGGGCGGGATGTAGATCTGCATCTCTTCGCGGCGCTCTTCGGACTCCTGGCTCAGCAGCTTTTCATAAGCGGTGACGCGGGCCCGGCCCTTCGCCTGGCGCGCGCGAGGCGACATGCGGATCCACTCCAGCTCGCGCTCCAGCGTGCGGATGCGGCGGACATCGGCCTTCTCTTCGCGACGCAGCCGCTCCTGCTTTTGCTCCAGCCACGAGGAGTAGTTGCCGCGCCACGGGATGCCGTAGCCGCGGTCTAGCTCCAGGATCCATTCGGCCACGTTGTCGAGGAAGTAACGGTCGTGCGTCACAGCGATGACCGTGCCGGCATAGGCTTGCAGATGCTTCTCCAGCCATGCGACCGACTCGGCGTCAAGGTGGTTTGTCGGCTCGTCCAGCAGCAAGATATCCGGCTCCGTGAGCAACAGGCGGCAGAGCGCCACGCGGCGCCGTTCGCCGCCCGAAAGCACTGCGATGGGCGTGTCGCCAGGCGGACAGCGGAGCGCATCCATGGCCTGCTCCAGCCGGCTGTCGAGGTTCCAGGCGTCGTGCTTGTCCAGCTCCTCCTGCAACCGGCCTTGCTGCTCGATCAACTTGTCGAAGTCAGCATCCGGCTCACTGAACCGTGCGCTGATCTCATCATACCGCCGCAGCAGGTCGACGATAGGGTGAACGGCCTCCTCGACCACCTGGCGCACAGTCTTGCCGGGATCAAGCGCCGGTTCCTGCTCCAACAGGCCGCGCGTGTAGCCTTTCGACAGCATTGTCTCGCCGAGGTAATCCTCGTCGACGCCGGCCATGATGCGCAGTAAACTGCTCTTGCCTGCGCCGTTCAGGCCGAGCACGCCGATCTTGGCGCCGTAGAAGAAACCGAGCGAGATATCGCGCAGCACCTGCCTGCTGGGCGGGTACACGCGGCCGACGCGCACCATGGAGTAGATGACTTGCTGAGTCTCGGGCATGGGAACGACCTCGACGGAGGATGGGCGATGGATCACGGACTGAAGACCGATGACCAGGGACGAGCCTGCCGCGCCAGCGGTCGCCCGGATTGTACCGCGCGCGGTGACGGAGGGCCAAAATCATGTTACAGCAACTGCCTCACCTGAGTCCAGACGTCATCGAACATCCGGGTGGTGAGGCGACCGGTCTGGGTATTCTGGCGGCTGGGATGATAGGATGCCACCAGCCAACGGCCGTCCGCGAGCGGACAGATTGCGCCATGGCCGAAGACAGGGCGAGCGGCAGCCTCTGCGGCAGGGCTGAAATGGCGCAAGGCGACGTCAAAAGCGACCCGACCCAACGCAACCACGACGCGCACTTCGGTCAACAGCGCAATCTCGCGCGCCAGAAAGGGTCGGCAGGCCGCGATCTCGGCGGGCAGCGGCTTGTTGTCGGGCGGCGCGCAGCGACACGCTGCGCTGATGAAGACCTGGCGCAGGGCCATGCCATCATCGCGCCGCCGCGAGATCGGCTGATTGGCCAAGCCGGCACGGTGCAGCGCAGCGTACAGAAAGTCACCGGAGCTGTCGCCGGTGAACATGCGCCCGGTGCGATTTGCGCCGTGCGCGGCCGGCGCGAGGCCGATCACCAGGATTCGCGCAGCGTGGTCGCCGAATCCCGGCACCGGCTTGCCCCAATAGTCCTCCCCCCGGTAGGCCCGGCGCTTGACTCGCGCCACCTCCTCGCGCCAGGCAACCAGGCGGAGGCAGGCGCGACAGACCGTAATATCGCATTCGAGATCTGACCAATCGTTCATCACGCCTCACAGATCATCCAGGTAGAGAGGGAGTCTGCTTCGCATCAGGGTCGTCATAGGCCGGCCGCGTCATCAGACGGACGTCTTCCTCCGGTCCACCTACCGCGAAGTGGTAGAGGCTCTGGAATTGAGCATCTCGCAGCCCCAAGAGCGCGTGCATACCGTCATCGAAGAAACAGCCGATGCCGACGCCACGCACGCCCGCGGCTTCCGCTTCCAGGTAAAGCACCTGGCCAATCACGCCGCATTCCCAAAACAGGCGGGGGTAGATCCACGCTCCGAGCGCCTCCAACGGTCTGTTGAACTCGGCGATCATGCCCAGGCTGAAGCAGCCATCGGAGGCGATCTCTTGCCCGCAGGAGATGCGACGGGCGATGGCGCGCGCGTCGCCGGTCTGAAGGCGGTAAAGCGGTAGGCTGGGGGGGTGGCCCGCTGGCCTTTCCCAGGCGAATTCGGGCTTCAACGCGGCGCGCAACGCCTCCATCCGGGCCGGATCGCGCACAAGGAGATAGAGCCCGGGGTCCAGTCCTGTCACCCGGTGCACAAAAATCGCCAGGTCCACGAAAGGCCCCCACGGCAGTGCTGCAAACGGCATGCCTCCCGGTTGGGGCAAGGTGCGGGCGAGGATGCGCTGGAAGGCTTCGAGCGGCATGAATGTGCGGCCATCCATCGCCTGTGCGCTGCGGCGTTGGTGGATGATCCGGCGCAGGGAGACGGTGCGAATCGGAGCCTCGCGCTCAAGAGCCTCAGACATGAAAGGGGACGGGGCTTGCGTCGGCGCGGTCGGCGACGTCACGGGCTTGCGCGCTGCCTCTGCGGCCGCAGCGATCCAATCCCAATCGACGTGCCTGAAGCTCAGCCGGTTTGGCCGGCCCTGCCAGGTAAGATGCCGAAAGCGCCCCACGATCTCCGCCGATGGATGAGGCAAGCGCCTAAACTCATCCAGGTCCGCATGCTGCGGAAAGATCGCAATCACGCAGTCCGCATGCTCCACTTCCGGCCCGGATTGGCCAGCCACGCCAAGCAGCGCGGCGACCTGGTCGCTGCTCAAATGGTCGAGCAGCCGCGCCTGCCAGCCCAATCCCGCCGCAGCAAAGGCGAGCGCCGCCAACGCGTGGCCCACGTCATGCTGGCAGTAGCGATAGGCACGCTGGCCGTACTTCCACGCCTCGCGCCAGTGAATCGAGGTCAGGCCAACCAACACGGTCGCAGGCGGCAGACCGGTGGTCAGCGCGCGCCACACCTCGGCGGGCAGAAACGCGCGCACCTCGAGAGAATGCTCTCGAGGTGCATAGTGGGCAACCAGCGGCGCCTCGGTCAGATCCGGGATCAGCCCGCAAAGCAGATACCCCTCAGTCGGATGCAGATTCCCGCTGGATGGGCTGATGCGTAACGCCCATCGTTCGCCTCCGTACTGTTTCCAGGCGGAAAGCGCAAGGCTGTCAAAGAAGAGCCGGGATACGCTGGTGAAATCCAGCGGCGCCGGCGGCAGCGACCCCGGCAGATAGCAGGCGTCGAAAGGGAGCGCGTCGTCGGGCGCAACACGCGCCAGCCTGATCAGTGGCGCGCCCGCGTAACGTCGAAACGGATCCGGCTGCGTCGCCCAATCGAGACGGCCCGGCCCATCGGCAAAGCGGGCAAAGTGGTGCTTGGTGGCCGCATGATAGGTCGTGACTGTGTTGAAACTTTCACCTAACATGGCGATTTCCCATGCCTGGATGTATAATCGCAACTACATGCAAGCCATTCTAAGGCCAAAGCATGTTGCGCCACAAAAAGCCGCGGCGCCAGCGTGATTCATACGCGGCAGATCTCCGCCATGGCGAGACACAAATCTATACAAAATATATCCAAACTATTGACAAATCTGCAACGCCGTGCTATACTCGGCACCGTTAGCATCGGAGTTGGGGTGGAGGAGCGTTTCTCATGACTACAGTCGTGGTCATCGGGGCCGGTATCGGCGGCATTGCAGCCGCCGCCCGTCTGGCGCACGCAGGCTACCAAGTCACCGTGATCGAAAAAAACGCGCAACCCGGTGGACGCTGCGACCGGATCGTGCGCGACGGCCACCGGTTCGATGTCGGCCCCACACTCTTCCTGATGCCGGAGGTTTTCGCAGAGACGTACCGGGCGCTTGGCCACCGCATGGAAGACCACCTTGATCTGCGGCGCATCAATCCGACCTATCGCATTCGATTCGACGATGGCGCGCAGATCACGCTGAACGCCGACATCAACCAGATGCAGCTGCAGCTCGAAGCGATCGAGCCGGGCAGTTTCAACGGATTTCTACAGCTTCTGGCCGAGGGCAACCTGCACTACAAGCTCTCCCTGGAAAGATTCGTCGGCCGCAACTTCTTCAGCTTGCTCGACTACTTCAGCCCCGGCAATCTGCCGCTCCTATTCCGGCTCAAGGCGCTGAAGAAGCACTACGACCACATGGGCCGTTACTTCACGCATCCTCATCTGAGGGCTGCGTTCACGTTTCAGAACATGTACCTGGGGCTGAGCCCTTACGACGCGCCGGCCACGTATTCACTGCTCCAATACACCGAACTTGCGGACGGCATCTGGTTTCCGATGGGCGGACTCTACCGGGTCATCGAAAGCCTGACCAGCATCGCCGAATCGCTCGGCGTCAGGTTCATCTATAATGCCCCTGCGACACAGATCGACGTGATCGGCGAACGCGCAACGGGCGTCGTCCTGGCAGACGGCAGCCGCCTGCCTGCGGACCTGATCGTGGCAAACGCCGATCTGCCATACGTCTACGACAAGCTGCTGCCCGATCGCGCGATGGCCGAACGAATCAACCGGATGAAGTTCACCTGCTCCGCGCTTATGTTCTACTGGGGTGTCGACAAGGTCTATCCGCAACTCGGCACGCACAACGTCTTCCTGGCAGGGGACTACAGAGCGAGTTTCGATGCCATCTTCAATGATCACGGCCTGCCGACCAACCCCAGCCTGTATGTCCATGCGCCGGCCCGAGTGGATCCCACAGCAGCGCCCCAAGGCCAGGACTCGCTGATGGTGCTCGTGCCGGTCGGGCACATCGATGAGACGCGCGACCAGAATTGGGATGGCATGCTCGCGCAGGCGCGCAAGGCTACCCTCACCAGGCTCGCCGACATCGGCGTGACAGACCTCGATCAACACCAGAAGTTCGAAATCAGCTACTCAGCCCTTGACTGGCGACGAATGTACAATGTGGCGAAGGGTTCGGCGTTCGGACTCAGTCACAACTTCTGGCAGGTGGGCTATCTGCGCCCGCAGAACCGGCACGCCCGCTATCACAATGTGTACTTTGCCGGCGCCAGCACGCATCCCGGCACAGGGCTTCCGATCGTGCTGTTCTCTGCCAGGCTGACGACGGAACGCATCCTGACGGAAAACCCGTTGACAGAGCGACGCCCGACGCGGATGGCGGGGAAAGTCGCGACGGAAGGCGCGAAATGAATGCTGCAACGTTGTCGTGGGAGCACAAGTTGCTCGATTGGGCGCACGAGGGGCTGGACACCCGTCCACCTCACGGTCTTCACGTCGGGGACCCGACCGCACTGTCCGCTGCCTATGCCCGCTGCGAGCAAGTCACCCTGCAGCACAGCCGAACGTTCTCGCTTGCTTCCGGGCTGCTTCCCCCCGAAAAGCGGCGCGCGGCCCGCGCGCTCTATGCCTTCTGCCGGACCAGCGACGACCTGATCGACGAAGGCGAGGAAGGGAGCCTGGAAAAACTGGATGCCTGGCGAAGATGTGCGCTATCGCTGCCGCCTGGTGATGACCCCATCGCCCTGGCATGGGCCGATGCTCGCCTGCGCTATCGCATCCCGGTGCGCTACGCAGAACAGCTGATCGCCGGCGTCGGACGCGACGTGACCGTCCGCCGCTACAGCTCGTTTGAGGAGCTGGCGGGCTACTGCTATGGCGTGGCTTCGACGGTCGGTCTGATGGCGATGCACATCATCGGCTACACCGGAAATCATGCCATTGCGTATGCGGTGAAGCTCGGCGTGGCGCTGCAACTGACCAACATCCTGCGCGATATCGCTGAGGACTGGCGGGCGGGCCGGCTCTATCTGCCCCAGGATGAACTTGCCGCCTATGGGCTGGCCGAAACCGATATCGCCAACGGCGTCGTGGACGGCCGTTGGCGCGCCTTCATGCGCTTCCAGGTTGCCCGTACGCGGCGGCTTTACACCGAGGCGCTCCCTGGTATCGCTCTGCTCGATGCCGATGGTCGCTTCGCCATCGCCGCGGCTGCCGAGCTCTATCGCGGCATCCTGGATGATATCGAGGCGCACGACTACGATGTCTTCAGCAGGCGTGCGCACGTCAGCACCGTGCGAAAACTGGTGAGACTGCCGGGCGTCTGGTGGAGGAGCAGGAAGTAGGCCGAGCCCCTGGACGATGCTGCGATGCTGCTGGGTCGTCATCGCGAAGCGAGGAGATTATGTTGCGCGTGATTATCACTGGCGGCGCCGGACTGATCGGCCGGGCGCTGTCCGCCGACCTGATGAATGCCGGTTACGAGGTCGTCCTTCTGAGTCGCAACCCCGATCGCGTGATGGGTCTGCCCCCCACTGTGCGCGCGGTGCGGTGGGACGGACAGACCGCGACTGGCTGGGGTGAGCTATCTGATGGCGCTGCGGCGATCGTCAACCTGGCTGGCGAGAACCTGGCAGGCGAAGGGTTCTTTCCGAGCCGCTGGACGGCTGAGCGCAAACAGCGCATCCTGCAGAGCCGGCTGCTGGCCGGCGCCGCGGTGGTCGAAGCAGTCCGAGGCGCGGCAACCAAACCCGGAGTCGTGGTGCAGTCATCGGCGGTGGGGTACTACGGCCCACTCGGCGATGAGATCGTCACTGAGGCCAAGGCTCCCGGTCGCGATTTTGGCGCACACGTCTGCGAAACGTGGGAGCCGAGCACTGCCACCGTGGAAGCGTGGGGCGTGCGTCGCGCCATCATTCGCACCGGCGTGGTGCTGAGCCGGTCGGGCGGCGCCTTGACCCGGCTGGCGCTCCCATTCCGCTTCTTCGCCGGCGGCCGCATCGGCGGGGGCCGGCAGTGGGTATCATGGATCCATATCGCGGATGAAGTCGCAGCCATTCGCTTCTTGGTCGAGAATCCAGAGGCCAGCGGCGCGTTCAACCTGACTGCACCGCAGCCGCTGAGAAACGCCGATCTCGCCAGAGCCATCGGCCGCGCGATGCGGCGTCCCTCCTGGCTGCCGCTTCCTGGCTTCGCATTCCGACTCGCATTCGGCGAAGTGGCGTCGGTGCTGCTCGAGGGCCAGCGCGCCATCCCGCAGCGGCTGCTCGACCTGGGCTTCCGTTTCCGCTTCGCCGAAGCCGAGCCGGCGTTGCGCGATCTTCTGGGAAGATAACAGGCAACCGACTGGAGACAGCAAGCGAAACCGGGCTTCAGCGCATCACCGGTTGCCCGTCGCCTGTCATCTGCCGAGCGAGTAGCAGAGATGAGATATCACCACGCCTTCCGGGTCAGAGCCCCCATAGCAGCCGTCGCCGATTTCCACAGTCGATCTGCCAGCATGCCGGCCATCACGCCGCCGCCAATGATCGTGCGCGTGCATGCGGCGCCTGCACAACTGAAAACCGGCGACACTATGGACTTCACCTTGTGGGCCGGCCCGCTTCCAGTGCGCTGGGTGGCCGGCATTGAAGACGCCTCTGGAACGGGCTTCACGGACCGGCAGATCCGTGGACCGTTTGCACACTGGACGCATCGCCACAGCTACGCGCCGGTGAGCGGCGACGAGACTGAGGTTGACGACCGAATCGAGGCTGGACTGAAACGGCATCCTTTCTGGGGGCCGGTCGGCATGCTGATGTGGATCGGGATGCCGGCGCTGTTCGCATATCGCGGCTGGAAAACCAGGCGCATCCTGGAAACCGCCGGCGCGAAGTTGGGGACGGGACAGTGAATCGCGTGGTCGTGGTGGGGGCGGGAATCGGGGGATTGGCGGCTGCAGCGCTGCTGGCCAAGGCCGGACTGGACGTCACGGTGCTGGAAGCGCACGTCTACCCCGGCGGCTGTGCGGGCACTTTCTACCACCAGGGCTACCGCTTCGACGCAGGCGCGACCCTCGCCGCAGGTTTTGGCGACGGCGGTGGGATGACGCGACTGGCCGAGACCCTCGGCATTGCCTGGCCGATCGAGCCCGCTCAGATTGCGATGGCTGTCCACCTGCCCGATGGCAGCACCGTCACGCGCTGGACCGATCCGGCGCGCTGGCGCGAAGAGCGGCTGACGGTGTTCGGCGCCGGCGCTGAACCATTCTGGCGCTGGCAGGAACAGACGGCCGACCTGCTGTGGGGGCTGACCGACCAGGGTGTTCCGTGGCCACCCCAAGGCGTCGATGAGGCAAGCAAGCTGGCCTCGGCCGGTTTGCGGGCAGTTGCGACGAATCCGGCCCGGCTTCCCGCGCTGGCCGCCGACGCTTTCCAGCCGCTCTCGGCCCATCTGCGCAGCGCAT
>CAYRFV010000082.1:0-20110 GCA_964423545.1 uncultured Anaerolineales bacterium
AGGGCCTGCGGATGCGAACGCACGCGTCGGATCTCCGAGGGCAATGTGCCTGGCGCCGCGAGCAGACAATGGCGCACCCGCAGCTTGACCTCGCCAATCACGCGCAGGTCATGATCAAGCAGCAGATCGTAAGCCTGGTTGATCGAGCCCGCCTGCGAGTTTTCCACCGGCAGCAGGCCGTGGCTGGCCCGACCCTCCTCGATTGCGTGAAAGACATCCTCGAAGCTGTGGCAGGCAAGGGTGCCGACAATCGGCCCGAAGTGCTGGAAGATCGCCTCCTGCGAGTAAGCGCCCGGCTCGCCCTGGTAGGCTACGATCGTCTTGGTGCTGGGGGTGACGCTCGGCGCGGGCCGCGGTTGGGGAGGCGCGGCGGCCGGCTGGGACCCGCCGCCCGGCGCGGCCGGCATCGCGATGATGCCGCTCTCAGGCGACAGATCGGGCCGCAGCGAGGCGGCCTCCCGCAGGTAACCGTGCTGGATCGCCTCCGCAGGCCGGTCGGTGTTCCAGTGAATCAAGATGCGAATACAGCGCGGGAGAGCGCCGGGGACGGGAATCTCGATCGTGTCGAGAAGCGGCACCTCGTTCCAGCCGAGCTGGCGCGCGGCGCGGGCCGGAAAGGTCGCTGTCAGGTCGGGCGTGACCGAGAAGACGATGCTGGCGATATCGGCCGGACGGAGCTCATTGGCGGCCGTCAACCAGCGCAGCAGTTCTTCGGTGGCGTCGAAAATGGCGATCTCCGTGTTTTCGATCGCGGTTGTGGCGCCGCGGATGCCTCGGACTGGCATAGGTTCTCCTCCTGTGAAGTTTCTGCAATAAAAAGAGCGTGGATTTCGCTCCACGCTCCGGTTCGCTGCTTTGACGATTTCAGGGAGGCTCAGGCCGCCTGTCCCTCCCCCGGCGCGCGTGCTTCTCTCCGGTAGACCGGATAATAGCAGTAGCTGCTAAACGAGAAGCTGCGGCCGAGATTGTGCGTTTGCATCGTCATTTCCTGGGCCGGCATATTACCACCGCCTCGCGTGATCTGTCAAACTGGCGCGGACGGCGGAAGAGGCGTGGGCGCACCCTGCCCGGCCCCTCCCTGCACCACGACGTTGAGCCATAGCGCGCTGAACTTCGCCCCCGCCACTCGCGTGACGACACTCGCCGGGCTGCCGCCCTCGTCGATCCGTTGGACCAGCCAGCCATCTTCGACGGACAGCTTCAACGGAAGCTCGCTGACCTCGACGCCGTCACGCCAGCCGAGTGCAAGCGCGCACGCGAGCGGATCGTGCTGGAAGTTGATGATGTCATCGGGCAGACCCGCGCACGTTCGGCCATACTGCGTTTCATTGTCGTACTCCAGGGCGAATGCCTCCGCCTGCCGGGCGATGAGCTGCGCCAGCGGTCCGGCCTGCCGCAGCGCCGGCAGATAGGCTCGTCGCAGCGCGGTCTCGACGGTGACCGACAGCGGAACGAGAAGCGGATGCGAGTGCTCGATGACGACCTGCGCCGAGCGGATGTCGTTCTGCACGTTCCAATCAGCGTCGTTGCCCCAGGCCGGGAACCCTGGGCGGGGTGGGAACAGATAGCCGCCCATCAGGACGAGCCGCGCCTGGCGCAGGATCCCCGGCGCACGCTCCTCCAGCAGCGCCAGGTTGGTGTACGTCCCGACGGCGGCAATGATCGCGTCCTGCTCGATGCTGCGCTGGAGGAGATCGAGGGCAGCCTCAAGCGGGCCCGGTGCAGGCGGGATCGGCTCCGGCCAGTAGGCCGCCTCGTCCGGCAGTCCCGGGTAGATGCGGTAACGGTCGAGCGACGCATCGGCGCCGGCTGCGACCGGGATCTCTGCGCGGCCGGCGAGATGCAGCGCGTAGCGCACATATCCTGCGCGCCGGCCGCGCTCATCCTGGTTCGTCGTTACGGCAAGCAAATCGACGTCTGGCCAACTGAGCACCATCGCCAGGGCGCACAGATCGTCGATGTCACCCCCGAGGTCGGTGTCGAGGTGCAGCTTTGGCATGTTGCCGATCTCCCGTCACGCGCGAGTTCTCGCGCGGCATTCCGTCCGCCGCATGAATGGCAAGTCAACCAAACCGGGGGACAGCGATTCCCTGTCCGCCGGCCATAGCCGATTCGTGCGCGCAGATGCCGGCAGCCGTCCAGTTGGCCGCGGTCGCTCCGTTGATCCAGGGGCGTCGCTGCTCGACAATGCTGCGCCCGAAGCTCCGCACGCATCTCGCCGGAACCGAAACAATGCACTCGGGTGGCCCGAGTCTCCGCCAATGCCAACAGCGGGCTCACCGCGTGGGTGGCGTACCACATCGGCGGCAGGCCGGCCCAATAGGGAGGCTAACGCTCCATATCCTGATAATGCGCTCCTCGCAGGAACTGGATGCGACCGAACTCCCCGCGATCCCTCAGCACCTTTGCGTAGAAGAACTGGCGGGTGTAGACGGCGGTCTCCATCATCATGTAGTTGCGCCCTGACGTGCGTTCGGCCGCAAGGATGGCTTCCAGATCCGCGATCGAGGTCGCCATCGGAACCGTGCAGGCGCAGTGCTTGCCGGCTCGCAGCACGTCGATGGCGTGTCGTGCATGATCGGGGATGCCGGACACCAGGTGCACCGCGTCGATATCGTCGGAACGGACGACATCTGCTACACCGCCGTACAGCTTTTTGATCCCGAACCTGCGAGCCACTCGCTCCAGCCGGACGGGATCGGCGTCGCAGGCCGCTACGGACCGGACATCGGGATGGTCCAGGTAGATGGGCACAAACTCAGCCCCGAATCCGAGGCCGACCACTGCGACGCGCAGGCCTTCTTGCTCCATGTGTCACTCACCTGGCCGCGGCCGGACGCTTGGTCCGGGAAAGCTCGGCGCAGTCTCGTCGTGGCCGATCTGCGCCAAATCGCGCGCGGATGGCGGGCTTCATTCAATCGCCCGCCATCGCAGCAAGCTGCTCGAAGGCCGCAGGGGTCGGACCGTGCTGGAGCCGGTCTCGGATCGCTGCGGCGCACGCATCCGCGCTCAACACGGATGTATCCACTTCCAGGTCATAGATGCCCGGTGTATGCACTGCTCGCTGCCACAGGTGTATGGGCGGCGGCGCGGACGCGTCTGCACCGCCGGAGCCCCACGTGGCGCGGCGCCGCGCCATGATCACGTCGAGCGGGCAGCGCACGCCGACGAAGAGGACCGGCAGTCCGCTCAACCGGCGGGCGCACTGGGGGAGGATGCCACGCGGCACCGCGTAGGCGTCGTGATGGCCCACATCGACCACGACGTTCAGTCCCAGGCGACTGTGCGCGGCGATCGACTCATACATCGCGAGGTAGAGCGTCACGATCAGCGGCTCCAGATCTGGCCGCTCGCCGCCGGGGCGCAGGCCGATCCCAGGCAGCAGACGCGGTGGGGTCATCTGCATGAAGCGATCGACCCCCAGGTTCATCCACACGCCGTCGAAGGTCTCCTGGATCACGGCGGCGATGGTTGACTTCCCGGATCGTGGGACGCCGTTCAGAATGACGATCTGCCCTGGACCGTGCGGTTGCGCCATGGTTTTTCCTTTTCGAGCCGGCGGATGGGCGTCAATGCAGGCGAACAGCCACGGTCACGTTCCGGCCGCAGCGCGCCCACCCCTGAAGTGCGTTGCTCGGACCTGGCTCCGGCGCGCCGCCAACGTTGCAAGCTGTACCGGCAGCGCGGCCTGGTTGCGGATGCGATCTCCAGGCGTCCAGCCGAGGTGTGACGTGAGATGCGCTGTGAAATCGAAGCTCACTCGATGGCAACAGTCATCACAGCACCCTACGATGCCTCAATACGGGTGCCTTTCACCGTGGCCTCCCACAGATCCTCAACAAAAACCGAGGAGCGGTGCGTATGCCGTGTCATTTTGTGACTATCGGTAGGAACGATTGCGAGACCGTATACCCGATGCGTGCGCCGCGCAGCAAATGCGCGCTGGATGCGACGCCTGGAGCAACCCGCAACCGGTAGGAGGTCGTTGTGTTGTCAACCTGAACCGGTGGGTCAACCGGCATCACAATGGTCTGCAACGTCGAACTGGTGCCACTGCTGCCGGCGCTCTCGAGTATGGTGAATGCATCGGTCTCGGGATTGTAAGAGCGTAACTGCAGGGCCATGTTTGTAGCGTCATTGTCGACCACAAAGAACACAACCTCGGTAATCGTCGCGCCATGTGGTAGGTCGAAGTCCATGCTAAATGAGAACCCGCCCGGCGGCAACGCAGTTGCATAGATTGCTCCACCAGACGCGGAATAGGTCAACGCCGAGTTTGTGGACTGGAAGCGGGTACCCGAAAATGTCCGATAGAACGTCCCTGGGGTCGTCGCAACTGCGGGGATAGCGATAGCGCCTTGTGTGACATCTGAAGTTGCCTGCCGTCCCTCATCCCACTCGGGGGTTGGATTGGTCTGGGCCATGGGTCCCGCAAGGGCTTGACCAAAGGAAAACCAGAGAACGAGGCCGAAGAGAACGGCTATGAGGCTGATCAATAGAGTGTGTTTGCGAAACATGATTACCTCCTCCTGTGTCTGCTTCTTGAAGTTCGAAGCGGACTAACGCTCCGGTGAGCGGCGGTCCGCTGCAACCGGTTGTTAGACGGCGCGCGCTACGCCGGTGACGATGTGGGCAGGCGAATTGAAGACGACCTGGCCGTCGTCTGATATGTAACCCGCAAGAGCCTTCTCCGCCTCCCCAAGAATCTTTTGTATTTGCTTCTCTTCCAGCAGGACTCCCATAACCGGCAACCAGCCCCTCAAATCGGCCTCGACCATCGACCTTATACTGGGAAAGCGGGCTGTTCCATTGTGGGTCGCCGCGGCCACCGAGTCCAGTCCCGAATCTTCAAACAGAGCGGCCAACGCGTCTCTGTTTCCAAGCACAAAAGGAGCACGCAACGCATTAGCTGCCGCTACGCCCGCAAGACGTTCAAGCAACTCCACTTCAATCGGATAGGCTTCCGAGTTCTCCAGGCTATCCCAGACTGCGACAGCCAGTTTCCCGCCTGGTCTCAGCACCCGACTCATTTCTCTCAGGGCTAGTGAACGATCGGTGAAGAACATAAGACCGAACTGGCAGCAAACTGCATCAAAGAACCGATCAGGATATGGAAGGGACTCGGCCCGATCCTCTCGCCACTCGATGTGTGGTGCCAGCTCCTTGGCGACGGCTAGCATTCCGCGCCCGGGGTCAACTCCTGCAACAAATCCGCCAGCTCCAACGCGAACTGCTGCTTCTCTCGCTAAGACGCCGGTGCCGCACGCGACATCGAGGACTCGATCTCCAACGCTAACTCCAGCTGCGTCAAGAACGCGAGGACACCACTGTTTGAACAGGGCCGGCACATGTAGATTCTCGTATGCCCGCGCTCCTGCAATTTGATCTTCATGGGTTGTATCGTACATAGATACTGCCTCCTTTGGCCATCTAGCGGTTTGCGCTTCACCTGCGCCGCGAAGCGCAGCGGAGCGGCGTCAGGCGCAAGCGCTGGTTGGGCGGCGTTGTCTTGGAGTTGCGGGGGCCAGGCGTGTCAGCCTGTGTACCCGCCTGAATAGTTACCTAGAAAGTACATATTTACCCTCTGGTAAATGCAGATTTTATTCAGGCCGCCACGGAGTGCCGGAGAGAATACTGGTGGCCCAAATGTGAACAAATGACCGTGGGCGGTCGGTGGCGCCTGGCGCACAATCGCCAGCCCGGCCACCCGCACGACTTTCCCAGGCGACGTGTCGCCCAACTCGGCAGCGCTCAATATGTGCTGCGCTCGCAGCCGCGGCCGCAGCGAATGGTCTTCCGGTGACAGCCCCAGCAACTCATAATCCCAACTCAACGCCTCCCTGGCCCCCAGCACGGGCAACTCAACCTCCGTGGGCGGCGGCTCCAGCAGCGCCTCCTCCTCGTAGCGTAACTCGCCCAGCGCCCACAACAGCTCGCGTCGCGAGGCGCGGCAGCCGTCCAGTGCGCCTGCGCGAATCAGGTCGCGCACCAGCGGTTGCGGGAAACGCGTCCGCCGGCAGAAGTCAGCCAGGTTGCGCGGCCCTCAACCTCGCCACGGTGGCGAGTCAGGTGGACGCATGGTTAGGCCCCGCCTTGTTGGTGATGAGCACCGCTCCACGCAAGACCCACCCATGACGGCGAATCGTGGCCGAACGCCGCGCGACAACGCGCAGCTACGCAAACGCTGCCACTGCCACCGTGCGTTCTAGTGCCCACGCACGCCGGTGCAGCTTGATGCGTTCGATCTCGTGCAGCGTTTCGGCGGTGAGGTAGCTTTCGCCGCAGTTGGGGCAACTGACGATCGGAACGTTCTCAATGACGAGCAAGCTGGCCCCGCGCCCATAGCTGCGCGACACGCGCCGCACATGCGCACCACTCTGACCGCAAATATCGCATACCATAAAGCTCACCTGCTACTCACGAAACACCGTAATCATCACCAGTTTGTCGGTGGCGCCGAACTTGACTACGACGGTGACGGCCGCGCCAACTAGGGCTTGGCCGCTCACAAGATATTTCCACTCATCGGATTGCCGGTCTCGCTGGCGTTCAGTAATCTGGCCGGTCAAGATGACGCTTTCGATGTCGAAAACCGTCAAACCATCCGCATCCATCTCGTCTTCGGCGTGTAGTGTCATCACGTATCGGCGAGTACGGATCAGATCGCGCATCCGCTTGAGTTCGGCGTCATACATGAACAGCTCCCACGCGCGTCATTTGCTGGAGCTATTGTATCACAGCTTGGGGCAAAAAGACGCGTCGCCCCGTGGCCTTGACGGCGAGTTGTGCGGCATCCTGCTGGTTAACCCACGGTGTCGCATGGTTTGCCTAACGGCAAGCGTCACCTGCTCGCCACCGTCCGCGGAATGTTTCAACGACTTTGAGACAACTCCGGCTAGGACTTAGGGTACGGATGTAAGTTGCTGGCGACGCCTGGCGGCTGGCAGAGCCGGGTGGCGCCGCCTTGGGCGAGACTCGCCGCAACTTACGCAGCGGTTTAGCGCTTTGACGGCAGTGTAGCTCCTGCGAACGGACCGGTGTGGGCAGGGATGGCATGATCGCCACCCTGCCCAGCTGCACCGTCGGCGGGCACGGCGCTCGGGGTCGCTCCGCAGCGTTGCCCTATCCTCCGGCCCGTGGACTTCAGTGTAGCGTAAGGTGGTTGACGCTGCAAGCTGATCTGCGCCAGGCGCAGCGGGCACCTTGGCAGTGGTGGTCTGCAGTGCGGGTGCCGACAGGTCCGCTGGGTTCGGCGGTGGATGGATCCACACCGCCTCCGGCAACCCGGTCGGCTGGGGCTGACCGCGCACAAAGCGTTCGGGATGGGCCTGGTAAGCCTGCTGCAAAACAGCTTGGCGTTGCTGGCGGGCGGTCTCGGCCCGTCCGTCGTGCACGGTCGCCGGCGTCAACAAGCCCAGCCCGGGGTGATGGTGCTGATCGTTGTATCACGCGAACAAGCCCCGACCCCGACGGCCCGCGTCGGCGACGCTGCCGAAGCGGTCCGGGTAATCGGGCCGGTGCTTGAGCGTTTTGAACTGCGCTTCCGAGTACGGGTTATGGCGCTCCCCATCTGGTGCACTGTCCTACGACACGCTACCTTCTGTGTCGCGGAGACGCCGCTATCCCTTCAGGTGCTTCGCCAGGAAGTCCAGCACCACCTTCATGTTCGCGGCGTCGCTGAACTGCGCACCGCCATGGCCTGCGCCCTCCAACAGGGTGAAGGTCACTTTGTCGCCGATCAACGGTTTGAGCGCATCGTAGAGGAGCTGGCTCTGTTGCGGCGGCACGTTGCAGTCGGCGGTTCCGTGTTGGATCAGGAAGGGCGGCGCTTTGGCCGAGACGTAGGTGATTGGATTGACGAGCTTGACCTTGTCGGGCACGGTCTGGATCGGGGCTCCAACCAGCATCGACTCGGGCGAGTTGGCCGCGTCGTGGTTGATGGGGCAGTTCGTGCCGGCGAACTGCTTATCCATCTGCAGGAAATCGGTCGGGCCGAACTGATCCACTACGGCCTGGACGCAACTCGACTGATCCGGATTGCCCAGCTCGGGCCCCTCCAGGGCGGCCACCCCGCAGGATGTTCCGAGCAGCGCCACCAGGCTGCCGCCGGCCGAGCCGCCGAACGCGGCGAACCTATCGGGGTTCAGCTTGTACCGGGCGGCGTTCGCGCGCAGGAAGCGCACCGCGGCCTTAATGTCCTGGATCTGGGCGGGCGCTTTCGCCTCACCGCTCAACCGATAGTCCACACTGGCGACGGCGTAGCCCTCGGCCAGGAATTCATCCGTGCCGGGTGGATTGCTTTTGTCGCCCATCATGAAGCCACCGCCGTGCACATTGAGGATGAGTGGGAAAGGCCCAGCGCCTGCCGGCAGATAGATATCCAGCTTTTGGGTAGGGGAGGCGCCGGCATAGACGACATCCTTGTGGGTCGGCGTAGCCTTGATGGCGGACTGACCGCCGCCGGGACCGCGACCGGCCGGCAGGAGCGATCGGGTCGGGGCGGGCGTTGCGGCGCCAGCGGCTGTGCCCGTGGCCGGCGCGGGCGTTGCGGCGCCAACGGCTGTGCCCGTGGCCGGCGCGGGCGTTGCGGCGCCAGCGGCCGTGCCCGTGGCCGGCGCGGCCTGTGTCGCGGGAGCTGTCGCAGGAGCGGGTGCGACTGCCGTGCACGCCGCGATCAGGGCGCCGATCAGCAGGAACGCTGCTGCAGTTCCGAGCAGCCGGAGCATTGAGCGACGCGACTCCGGCGCACCATCGTGGTTTGGAGAGACGGACATCATGAATCAGACTCCTGTGATTTGGTTGCTGACGCTTGCGCGTCGATGATGGCACGGGCGCTCGGGTCCGCCCGGCCTGTCTCAAAACGTTTTGGAACAAGCACAAAAAAAGAGAGCATCATCCACCGGTCGATCCGCGCACAAGCAGGATGGGTTCCACCCACACGCGCGGCGCGGCCGGCGCTGCGCCGGCGATGAGGCCGCCGAGCATTCCGACCAGCTGGCGAGCCTGGTCATAGACCGCACTGCTGATGGTTGTCAGGGCAGGCTGGGCATGTTCGGCATCCTCGATCCCGTCATAGCCGGCCACGGCGAGGTCCCGGCCCACGATCAGCCCGCGTTCCTGGGCAGCGCGCATGGCGCCCAGAGCCGTCAGATCGTTCACCCCGATGATGGCGGTAGGTGGTTCGTCCATCGCCAATAGGTTCCGTGCGGCCTGATAGCCGCCAAGACGGGTCATGTCGCCCTCGACGACCAACGACGGGTCCGGCGTGATTCCTGCAGTGTCCAGTCCGTCCCGATATCCCGCCAGGCGGTCAATCTGCAGCGTCAGATCGGGTGAGGCGCCGATATACGCGATGCGCCGGAAGCCGCGCTCGACCAGATGCTGCACCAGGCGTGCGAAACCGGCGCGAGCGTTGATCTCGATCTGCGGCGCATCTTCGGGCAGCAGCGTGTGGCCGAGCGACACAACAGGAAAGCGGCTCTCCAAGAGATAGGTGACACGCCAGTCGTAGGCGCGCATGCGGCTCAAGACGATGCCGTCCACTCGCCGGCTGCGCACCCACCGCTCATACAGCAATCGTTCAGCCGGTGAGTCCGGCGCCGCGGTGGACACCAACAGATCGAAGTTGCGGAGGCTGGCCTCGTCGCCCAGCCCCGAGATGAACTCCGAAAAGAAGGGATCGGAGAAGCGCGGCCCGCTGGTCGGCAGCACATATCCGATGGCGTCCACACGCTGGCGCCGAAGCTGCCGGGCAGTGTGGCTGGGTGCGTAACCCATCTCCCGGGCAGTCATCACGACGCGCTGCCGCGTCTCCGGCGCCACGTCGTGATACCCATCCAACGCTCGCGACACGGTGGTGATGGATAGGTTGAGCTGCCGGGCGACATCGCGGATGGTGACGGTCATAGGTGGCCCAAAACGTTTTGGTGATGATACACCCGGCGCTGATGGTTGTCAAATACCGGGGCGATGTTTCACGCGGCCGACCCGACCGCAGGGGATGCCAGCCGCGGCCGGCGCCAGACCCGTGTGGAGGACGCGTTGGTTGCGCCCCGCCCCGCTCGGCTCCAGG
Source organism: uncultured Anaerolineales bacterium (assembly GCA_964423545.1). Lineage (GTDB taxonomy): Bacteria > Chloroflexota > Anaerolineae > CG2-30-64-16 > CG2-30-64-16 > JALOOE01. The sequence continues at coordinate 10,073 of CAYRFV010000082.1, forward strand.
CGCCTGACGCCGCTCGCCGAGCGCACACACGCCGCGAGCCAAGACGCGCGGCCCCAGGATGCCTGGCGCAGCGCCGCGCTTGTCCACGCACCCTCAATCCCGCAGGTTACTGTCCGAACCTGCGAGCGGCGCGCACGCGAGCTTTGTCTGCCTCGCTCTCGCGGTTCTTCGGCGGGGCGTTCGTCACCAGCACAGCGAGCAGGTCGGCGGATGCTTGAGCGACCTGGTCGACGGCTCGATTGAACGCGGCCGCATTCGCGGCGGAGGGGGCCGAGAAGCCGCTGATCTTGCGCACGTACTGCAGCGCGGCCGCCCGAATCTCGGCGTCGGTCGCCGGCGGCTCGAAGTTGTACAATGTCTTGATGTTTCTGCACATCCCGTGCACTCCCGCGTTGCTAGACCCGCACCTGGCGGCGATCGAGCGCGCGGCGCAGCTCGCCGACGAAATGCCGGGCGGCAGCGGCTGGCTCCGCTGCGCCGGTCACCGCGTTGATCAGCGCGGAGCCGACGATCACACCGTCGGCAAGCTGTCCCACGGCATGCGCCTGGGCCGGTGTCGCGATCCCGAAACCGACGGCGATCGGCGTGCGGGCGGCGCGGCGGGCGCGGCCGACGAACGCGCCCAGGTCGGCCGGCAGCGCTTCGCGCGCGCCGGTGACCCCCGCAACCGAAACCAGGTAGAGAAAGCCCGTGGTGCGTGCGGCGAGCAGCGCGAGGCGCGCTTCGGTGGAGGTGGGCGCAGCCAGGTAGACCAGCGCCAAGCCGTGTGCGGCGCACGCCGTTTCGATGCTCCCGGCCTCCTCCGGCGGCAGATCGGGGATGATCAGCCCGTCGGCCCCGGCGTTGGCCGCGTCAGCGACGAACGCTGCAGCGCCGTAGGCCAGTATCGGATTGACATAACCCATCAGGAGCAGCGCCTGCGACCCGGTCTGCGCACGCAAACGGGCGGTCAGCGCCAGGCAGCGGCTGACCGTCATGCCGCCAGCGAGCGCCGCCTGCGTCGAGTGCTGGATGGTCGGCCCGTCGGCCAGCGGGTCGGAGAAGGGCACCCCCAGCTCGATCAGGTCGGCGCCCGCGGCAGCCACTGCGCGGAGGACGGCCTCAGACGCCTCCGCGTCCGGGTAGCCCAGGGTGTAGTAGGGCATCAGCGCTGCCCGGCTCTCCGCGCGGGCGGCGGCGAAAGCATTCGCAATGCGGTCAAGTCCCATGTGCGTCGCGCGCCTCCGATCGCCGACCTTCGTCCTCGATCCTGCTCATCACTGTCTCCAGGTCTTTGTCCCCGCGGCCCGACAGGTTCACCAGCACGATCTGATCGGGAAGGAGGGTAGGGGCCAGGCGCACGGCTTCGGCGATGGCGTGCGCCGATTCGAGCGCAGGCAGAATGCCTTCGGTGCGCGCAAGGAGTTGAAACGCAGCGAGCGCCTCGTCGTCGGTGGCGACGGTGTATGCGGCGCGGCGCAGCTCGCGCAGATACGCATGCTCGGGGCCTACAGCCGGGTAGTCGAGCCCGGCCGAGATCGAATGGGTTGCGGCGATCTGGCCGTCGGCATCCTGGAGCACATAAGTGAATGTGCCGTGGAGCACGCCGGGCCGGCCGAGCTGCGGATCGGCAAAGCGCGCAGCGTGGCGGCCGGAGCCCACGCCCTTGCCCCCGGCTTCGACGCCGATGAGCCGAACCCCGGGGTCGTCCCGAAACGCGTGGAAGAGGCCGATGGCGTTCGACCCGCCGCCGACGCACGCCACGCAGGCGTCCGGCAGGCGCCCGGCCTGGGCCGTGATCTGGCCGCGCGCCTCGACGCCGATCACCGACTGAAAATCGCGCACCACGGTGGGGTAAGGGTGCGGGCCAAGGGCCGAGCCGAGCAGATAGTGGGTGTCCTGCACATGCGTCACCCAATCGCGAATCGCTTCGTTGATGGCGTCCTTGAGCGTCTGGGTTCCGGCTTTGACCGCCCGCACCTCTGCACCGAGCAGCTTCATGCGCAGCACATTCGGCTGTTGGCGGGCGATGTCCACTGCGCCCATGTAGACCACGCAGTCCAGCCCAAGCAATGCGGCGGCAGTCGCCGATGCCACGCCGTGCTGCCCGGCGCCGGTCTCCGCAACGATGCGGCGTTTGCCGATCCGACGCGCCAGCAGCGCCTGTCCCAGCGCATTGTTGATCTTGTGTGCGCCGGAGTGAGCCAGATCTTCGCGTTTCAGATAGATCTGTGCGCCGCCCGCGTGCGCCGTAAGCCGGCGGGCGTGGGTGAGCGGCGTGGGCCGGCCGACATAGGTGCGCAGCAGCGCATCCAGCTCCGCCTGAAAAGCTGCATCATCTTGCAGCGCGAGATAGGCATACTCCAGCTCGGCGAGCGCAGGCATGAGCGTTTCGGGCACGAACTGCCCTCCGAACACGCCGAATTTGATGGGAAGCAGACGCCTCTCCCCGGGAGGCCGGCGCCCTGGGCCGGACGTAGCGAGTGGCATGCCATCCACGCCCTCCGTAGCGGCGCTGAGCGGTTGGTTCTGCATCGAGCTATCTGCCATGGGCTGCTCTCACAAAGGCGCGCATCCTGTCTGCATCCTTCCGCCCAGGGCTCGATTCGACGCCTGATGCCACGTCCACTCCCCACGGCTGAACCGCTTCGATGGCGGCCGCGACATTTTCTGGCCGGAGGCCGCCGGCCAGCAGGATCGGATACCTGGCCGCCAGGCCGCGCGCAACAGCCCAGTCCCCGATCTGTCCGGCGCCGCCATACCGGCCGGCGCCCGCGTTGGCATCGAGCAGCAGCGCCGGCGGCGCGACGCGCGCAGCGTAAGCGGCCGCCAGTTCACTGGCATGGTTGGCATTGCTGGGGCGGATCCCCTTGAACGCGCGTCCGCCCAGCGCCGCCAGATCGGCCGGCGGCTCGTCGCCGCTGAGCTGCGCCAGGTCGAGGCCGCACTCCTCCAGGATCGAGGCGGCCCAGGCCGGCGACGCATTGACGAAGACGGCGACCATTGCGCTCGGTGCGCCGCGCGCTCGCAGGGCCGCCACCAGCGCCGCACATGCTGCGGGCGCAAGATAGCGGGGGCTTGGCGGGTGGAAGTTGAACCCGAGCAGGTCGGCGCCTGCCTCGACAGCCGCCAGCCCATCGGCCAGCGTGGTGATTCCGCAGATCTTTACCTTGAGCGGCGCGCCATCTCTCATCGTGAGCCGCTCCCGGCGGGGGTGGGTTGGCCCACCCCGCGCTCGATCGCTGGAGATGGGGAGGCTGCCTCGCCTCGCGCAGGCGGAGTGCGCCTGGCCAACTCCCGGACCTTAGCTGCCACATCCGTCGCGGTCACCAGCGCCTCGCCCACCAGGATGGCATCGACTCCGACTATGCCCGGACGCGCCAGGGCAGCGACCGTTGCCACATCGTGCTCAGAGGTGATGCCGCTCTCCGCCACGACGCAGAGATGGGCGGGCAGATCGCGGCACAGGCGCTCGGTCGTCGCGAGGCTCACGACAAACGTGCGCAGATCGCGATTGTTGATCCCGATCAGGTCCGGGCTGCACGCGAGCGCCGCGGCCAGTTCGTCGGCGCTGTGCGTCTCCACCAATCCTGCCATGCCCAGCGACCGCACCAGCGCGTGCAGATCGCACAGCTGCCCGGGCGCGAGCGCCGCCGCGATCAGCAGCACGGCATCGGCGCCTGCTGCGCGCGACTCGAACACCTGATAGGGATCGCAGATGAAGTCCTTGCGCAACAGGGGTGTCGCCGGTTCCTGCGCTCGGATGCGGCGGAGATCCTCCAGGCTGCCGCCGAAGTAGTGCGCGTCGGTCAGCACGCTGATGCAGGTCGCCCCGTTCTCGCGGTAGACGCGCGCCAGCCGCAGCGGATCGAAATGCGGGGCAAGCAGGCCGCGCGAGGGGGATCGGCGCTTGATCTCGGCAATAAGGGCCGGCCGGACGGCGGCGCGGCGCAGCGCTGCAACAAAGGGAAGCGGCGGCGGCGCTGATTCCGCCGCCGCGCGCACCTCAGTGAGCGGCCTCTGCGTGCGCTGCCGTGCGATCTCAGCCCGCTTGTGGGCCATGATCTCGTCGAGCACGTTCATCGCAACGCCTGGCTGAGCGCAATGAGCGCATCGAGCTTGCCCTGCGCGGCGCCGCAGTCGAGGCTGCGCTCCGCCTCGCGCACGCCCCCCAGCAGATCGCCATGCTCGACGGCCAGTGCGGCCGCGGCGTTGAACAGCACGACGTCGCGTCGTGGACTGCGATCCTCACCGGCCAGCAGCGCCCGCAGCAGGCGGGCGTTCTCCTCGGGCTCGCCGCCCCGCAGATCGTCGCGACTTGCCCGGCGCAGTCCCAGCCCTACCGGATCGAGATCGTAGGTCACCACCCGGCCCCGGTGCAGGTGGCTGATCCGATTGATTCCGCCCGTGGTGAGCTCGTCCAGGCCGCCCTCGCCGTGGACGACGAACGCCGCCTGACCGCCCAGCGCACCGAGGACCTCCGCGATCGTGGGGGTCAGAGCAGGATCGTACACGCCGATCAGTTGGTGCGTGGCGCCTGCGGGGTTGGTCAGCGGGCCGAGCAGGTTGAAGATGGTGCGCGCGCCCAGCTCTCGGCGCGGGCCGACGGCGTACTTCATGGCCGGGTGGAACTTCGGCGCAAAGAGAAATCCGATGCCGACCTGCTGGATGCAGACCGCGACCTGCTCCGGTGTCAGGTCGAGGTCGAGGCCCAGTGCGGCCAGGACGTCGGCGCTGCCGCATTTGGAAGAGGCGGCCCGATTGCCGTGCTTGGCGACTTTGCGGCCCGCCCCGGCAATGACGAAGGCCGCAGCCGTGGAGACGTTGAAGGAGTGCGCGCCATCGCCGCCCGTGCCGGCAGTGTCCAGGATCGGCCCGTTGGGTGGGATGACCACCCTGCTGGCCTGAGCACGCATGGCGCGGGCGCTTCCGGTGATCTCGGCGACCGTTTCGCCGTTCATGCGCAGCGCCACCAGATAGCCGCCTATCTGCGCCGGCGTGGCATTGCCGGTCATGATGGTCTCCATTGCGGACTCGGCCTCCGACTCGGTCAGATGCCGCCCCTGGAGCAGTTTGTTGATGTAGACTGGAAGCATGCATCACCCCCTACAGGCGCAGGAAATTGCCCAGGAACTGCTTGCCACCCGTGGTGAGGATCGACTCCGGATGAAACTGCACGCCGTGGATCGGATGAGTCTTGTGGCGCAGGCCCATCACCTCGCCCTCGGTCGTGAACGCGGTGACCTCCAGATCGTCCGGCATCGGCTCCGCAACGATCAGTGAATGGTAGCGGGTGGCGTCGAAGGGGCTGGGCAGGCCGGCGTAGAGCCCGTTGCCGTAGTGATATACCGGCGACGTCTTGCCGTGAACGAGGCGCCTGGCGCGGACGACCCGGCCTCCGAAAACATCTCCGATGCACTGATGGCCCAGGCAGACGCCCAACACGGGGCGGTGACCGCCCATCTCGCGGATCACCTGCCGGGAGATGCCCGCGTCGGACGGATCGCCCGGCCCAGGTGAGATGACGATATGACTCGGATCGAGTGCATCCAGCGCCGCAACGGTCACGGCGTCGTTGCGAAAGACCCGCACCTCGGCCCCGAGCTCACCGAGATACTGCACAAGATTGTAGGTGAAGGAATCGTAGTTATCGATTACGGCGATCATGGTGTGCCTCCGTGGGCGTCTACTGCTGGCTGTGGTGTGTGTCAGCGGGTGTGTTCACCGCTGTGTCGTCCGTCGATCCTGTGGCTTGTCGCTTGTCTCATCGCCTACCTGCCCCCTTCCGCGCGCTCCACTGCCCGCACCAGCGCCCGTGCTTTGTTGACGGTTTCCTGGTATTCCCGTTCGGGCTCGGAGTCGGCGACAATGCCCGCGCCGGCCTGCACACTGACCGTCTGGCCTTGCATGACGAGCGTGCGGATGGCAATGCAGGTGTCGAGCGAGCCGTCGTAGGAGAAATAGCCGACGGCGCCCGCATAGACGCCGCGGGGGTCCGGCTCCAACTCAGAGATAATCTCCATCGCTCGAATCTTGGGTGCGCCGCTCACGGTGCCCGCCGGAAAGGTCGCCTGCACCAGGTCGATGCCGTCATGCGGCGATCGGAGGCGGCCCTCGACTTGCGACACGATATGCATGACGTGGGAGTAGCGCTCGACCGTCATCAGCTCCGGGGTATGAACCGAGCCATACTCGCACACGCGGCCCAGGTCGTTGCGGGCCAGATCGACCAGCATCACGTGCTCGGCGCGTTCCTTCGGGTCGGCCAGCAGCTCGCGTTCCAGCGCCAGGTCAGCAGCCGGATCGAGGCTGCGTGGTCGTGTGCCGGCGATCGGCCGGAGCAGCGCCTGCCTTCCTTCGAGGCGAACGTGCACCTCCGGCGATGCGCCGATCAAGCGCAGTGGCTCCGCGCCGGCCAGGCCGGCGAAGTCGAAGAAGAACATGTAAGGGGATGGGTTGAGCCGGCGCAGCGCCCTATAGATATCGAAAGGTTGGGCCGAGGTCTCCCTGCTGAAGCGCTGCGAGAGCACGACCTGGAAGATGTCGCCATCGGCGATGTGCTCCTTCGCCTGCACCACGCTGGCCATATATCGCTCCGGAGTCAGGTTGGAGCGCAGCGCAGCGTCGATCGGGAGTCCAGGCGATTGGATCGGTGACGTTGGCAGCGGTGCGGCGAGCCGGCGCTCCAGATCGTCGAGCCTGGCTTCCGCATCGGCGCGGGCCGCGCTGTCGTCCGCCTCGTCCCCCTCAACGATCGCGTTGGCGATCAGCAGCAGCCGGCCATAAGCATGATCGAAAGCAACCAACGTATCGGCCTGCAAGAAGATCGCATCGGGCAGACCGGCAGGCGGCGCCAGCGTCAGCGTCGGCTCGAAGAAGCGCATCATCTCGTAGCCGACGTAGCCGACCAGCCCACCGACAAAGCGGGGCAGGCCCGGCACGGCGATCGGCGCATAGCGGTCGATCTCGCCGCGCAGCATCTTGAGCGGATTGACGCCCTCGGGCAACGTCTGCGTGGTGATCTCGCCGGACAGGTGGCGCTCCGCCGCGCGGCCGCGCAGCACGAACGCCTGGCGCGGACTGACGCCGATGAAGGAGTAGCGGGCGACATGCTCGCCGCCCGTCACGCTTTCGAGCAGGAACGATGGGCCGCGGCCAGCCAGCCGGAGGTAGACGGACACCGGGGTTTCGAGATCTGCTGGCAGCTCGCGCACAACTGGAAGGAGTCGGGGCAGCGCCGGTCGGACGCCTGGTGCGCTGGGAGAACGGGGAATGCTTGCAGTTTGCAGCATGGTAGCCTCCGCCGGAAATCGAGACCTCTCTCATTACAGGGACGGGAGAGAGCCTTCCCGCGGTGCCACCCTGGTTAGGCCGGCCGTTTGCAGACACAAAAAACCCCATCGTGATGACGACGGGGTTCCATCGAGCCAGCCTCACTTGGTCGAGTACGGCAGCGGCGGCAGCGCGCTGCTTATACTCTTTGCCCTGATAACGGTGGCAACTCCGGCGTGAGCTACTTGGTTGAACCGGGCAGGCCTGCTCATACGTTCGCTCTGCAGCTCAGAGGGCCATTCGGCGCCGATGTGCGGACGGGGCTCTCACCTCTCCCCGCTCTCTGGACCACCAACGCAGCGCTTACTCGTCCTCTTCACAGCCATTCAGGTTGCTGTATTCAATTGTACGGGCTTATACCAGAGCTTTGGAGGATTGTCAAATCGCGCTCATCGCAAGCGCCGCCAACCCAGGTGCGATCCCGGCGACCTGTGGCTCGCGGTGGCGCCACGTCCACGACCGCGAATCGGCGGTCGGATCGGCAGTGGGTGCACACCACACAGAGCGCGGCTCAGAACGCGTTATTATGAAAGCTTAACGGATTCTGAAAGTGGGCTTAAAGAAGCTATGATACGCTGATCGCGTCATGACAAACAAGATCCTGATCGTGGAAGATGACACGGACCTGCGAGACATGCTCAGCCTGAATCTGTGTTCGGCTGGCTACCAGGTGGTGGAGGCGCGCGACGGCGCCGCCGCGCTCGATCTTGCCCGCAGCGAGGCGCCCGATCTGGTGCTGCTCGATCTGATGCTGCCGGAGCTGGATGGCCTGACCGTGTGCCGCAGCCTGCGGCACGTTTCCGACGTGCCGATCATGATCCTCACAGCCCGCACGGGGGAGTTGGACAAGATCGTCGGGCTGGAGAGCGGGGCCGATGACTACCTCACCAAGCCATTTAGCCTGGGGGAGCTCCATGCGCGGCTGAGAGCGCTGCTGCGGCGCGCCGGCGGGCATCGCGGTGCGTCCGAGGAGCTTCGCTCGGGCAATCTGGTGCTCAACCTGATCAGCCGCCGCGCGACCGTCAACAGCGGCGAAGTCACGTTGAGTCCCAAGGAGTTCAGTCTGCTGGCAGAGCTGATGCGCAACCAGGGCGCGGTGCTGACACGCGATCTCTTGTTATCGCGTGTGTGGGGCCCCGATTTCTACGGTGACGCGCACACCCTGGACGTACACGTGCGCTGGCTGCGCGAAAAGATCGAGGCTGACCCGGCGAATCCGACGCGGATCATCACCGTGCGCGGCGTGGGCTATCGTTTCGAGCGCTGAGGCCGGTCAGCGAAGCACCGCGTCGCGCATCTCGCTCCGGGCAGGCGAGGCTGGATCGTCGAGTGCCGCCCAATCGGCAGACCGGGCAACAGGGGTGAGAAAGCCGGCCGGAGCGACGCCCCAGTTCGCCGCCTCGCCGCGGGTCGCCTGCGTGAGGGGCGAGATCGAAGCGAATGCTCCGATCAGCGCCGCGGAGACGACGAGCACAGAGACCGATGGCCCGCACACGCAGATCGCAGCCTCGCTTCGGGGTGCTGCCAGGTGCTGTTCCGGCTGCCGCAGCGTTTTCCGAATCATCGCTCCGGAACCCATAGCCGTCTTTCAGGGCAGCCGGCTCACCGTTTGTGCAAGCTCTGCGCCCCAGGCCTTCGCCCGTTCAAGCTCGCCGCTGCGGAGCGGCCCATACTTCCCCTCGACGATGAAGCGCTGGGACTTCGCAACCGCTCTGTATCCCAGCTGCTCCAGCATGCGCAGGATCGCCTTGGCTGCGCTGCCGGGCGACCACCAGATGCGCGTCTCGAACGCGGCCGCGCTTGCGCGGCCGCGGGGCAGTGCGCCGAGCCACTTCCGCATGCCGGGATGCGACAGATCGGGCGGTGTCGGATCCCGGCCGGCGTTGTTTGCGAGGCTCTTGAGCATGCTCTCCGTGGGTAGGCTGAAGCCCAGCAACGGCGCTCCTGCTACGACGAGGTCGACGCCGGTGAGCGCTTCATCCTTTGCCTCAGCGGTGGACAGCGCCCGAGCCTCCGGCCCGATGCCCTCCGCAATCGCGCGAGCGACGGCAGCGGTGTTGCCCCAATGGGACTCATAGACGACGACGGCGCGCATGGCGGTTGTCCTCCTGGGCAGACGGGCCGGTGGGATGCGCCTGTGTTCGGCAGCCGAGACACCGGCCTCTTCTGTGCTCTGCGGACATACTCAGTGCGGTGCGGGAAGTTGCCCAGACCCGATCCTTCCGACCGGCCCACTGCGCTCCGAGAATCAAGCGAGCGCAGCGGCGCTTTCCGGCTCCTCAACCGCGGGATGCTCCCGGCCGTTCGTCGCGATGAACTCCTCCACCTTTCGCTTGCACACATCGTCGGTGTACTGCTCGGGCGGGCTCTTCATGAAATAGCTTGACGGGCCCAACAGCGCGCCGCCGATCCCCCGGTCGAGCGCCAGCTTGGCGCAGCGCACCGCGTCGATCACCACACCGGCGCTGTTCGGGCTGTCCCACACCTCCAGGTGTGCGGTCACCAGCAACGGCACGTCGCCGAAGGTTGTTCCCTCGATGCGGATCTCGCAGAACTTGCGGTCGGTCAGCCAGGGCACATAGTCGCTCGGTCCGACATGGACATTCTCGTCGGAGACCTGCTCGGTAAGCTGAGACGTCACGGCGTTGGTCTTGGAGATCTTCTTGCTCTCCAGGCGTTCCCTCTCCAACATGCCCATGAAGTCAGTGTTGCCGCCGAAGTTGAGCT
>CAYRFV010000083.1:0-9827 GCA_964423545.1 uncultured Anaerolineales bacterium
CCGAATCTTGAAAGCATCAGGAGGTTCAGTACGACATTGATCACAATGGCAAGCGCCGCTCCGAACACCTGGATGTTCTGGCGATGCCCGGCGATCAACACGATGCCGTATCCTCCCGCCGTGAATCTCACCAGGAGCACCAGGCTCAAGGCCCCGAACAGGACCGACGCCGGCCCCATCTGGGCGCCATAGACCAACCTGACGAGCAGTGGCGCGGTGAGCAGAAAGAACGCGGTCAGCACGCCACCGATGAGCATGAGCGTCTCGATCAGGAGGCGCGAGTTCCGCAACTCTCTATCCGCCTCCTCTTTGCTGACGATCTCGCGTGCGATTCGCGGATAGAACACGCTCATGATGGTGATCGGAATCAGCATGGTTGCGATAATCAACCGCATGCCCGCCTGGTAGTAGGCGACCTGGGATGCGCTGAGGATCTCTGCCATCAGCAGCGTGTCGATCTGGAAGTAGAGGGTGCCCAGGATTGCCTGCACAGCGAACGGCAACGCCTGGGCGGTTGCCGAGCGCGCCTGAGCGAAGCGAGCGCGCAGTCCCCGCGCCGGATCCTTCCGCCACCGCACCCTGGTCGCATAACTCAGGGTTGCGACCAACAGGGCAAGAAGACGACTCACCAACACGATGAAGCCGACCCGGACGACGGACAGACCGAGCAGCCCGGTTACGAGCAGCAGTAGACCCAGCAGCGAGAACGACTGGATCGCATTGGTCAACGCCTCGGGGACGAAATACTCTTCCGCCTTCTGTGTGGCATTGAGAAAGGCGCTGAAGGTTCCCAAGATCCCGGCGGCTCCAATGAGCCAAAAGACCGCCGGTGACGTGACGGCACTGCTGGCGCGGATGTAGCACAGCAGAGCGACAACGGCGACACACGACAGAAGCGTCTTGACAGCAAGGATGCTGTCGACGAGCTGCCTCGGATGCTCCGCACCTTGAGCGATCTCCCGCACGACAAAGGGATCGAAGCCGTACCCAGGAATCAGCGCAATCGTTGCAGAAACCGTCATGGCGAGTGCGATGACGCCGAATTCCTCCACCGTGAGCACGCGGCTGATCACCACGAACACCACCGTGCCGTTCACGAACGTCATCGCGCCGGTGAACAGCGAAAGCAGCATGTTGCGGGAAAGCGAGTTGGGCTTCCCGATCACGGCTCTCAGCATCTGCCTGGTGGGTAGGCCCGGAGATCGAAGGCTTCGCACGTCCAAAGCACAACCTACTTGACCAGCAAGAGTCTACGACTCATGCCGAGCACACCCAAGGCGAAACGCTTGGCGCCCGCCTGGCGGGCATTCTCGGCCAGGTGGAAGCCGGAGAACCGGGGCGTGGGTTTTCCGAGCAGCCGCATCGCCAGCAGTCGGGGCGCAACACCCTGCCGGCGGGCCTTCTGGAATGGCTGGACCTCGCCCAGCGTACTCAGGTCGAAGTCGGCGCCCTCGAGGAATCCGGCCTGCTGCGCTCCTTGCAGCAGGGCCGCCCCTCTTGGAGTGCGTGCGAGGATCAGGCTGAAGCCCGGTTTCTCGTCAAAGTCGGGATAGCCGTCAATCGTCTTCCATGCATCGCCGCACACGATGTCAGCGAACTCACCGATCCCATCCGGACAGATCTTACATCGGAACTGCAAGTGCTTGGAGAGGATCTGCCCCCATGAATCGGAATAGCTGAGCGAGTGCTCCTGGCCGTTTGCGTCGGTGGCGGTTGCCCGGCCCGGCCAACCGCAGCCGCGATAGCGAAAGCGGGTGGTCTCTTCCCGGCGCACTCCGAGCCGAGCGAGCAGATCGAGGGTGGCCGACTGGCTGGGAACGCCGGCGCAGAAAAAGGAGATGGTGGCAACCACCCTGTCCGCAACCTGGGGATAGACCTTGAGCAACGCCCGCAGGGCCGCCACATCGCAAGGCTTGCCCACGAACACCATCCGCTCGCCGCTATCTCGCAGCGAATCGAGCACTCCGACCAGTGGCGCGGTTGGCAGGTACAAGGAGCCCGCACAGTTGAGCACGTCCTCCCGATTGCGGCTATGCTGTACATACGCGCCCAGCGCGTCGGGCTGCCCCAACCGCATCTGGCTGACATAGTCCGCCTGAGACGATTCCAACAGATAGGTAAGGATGGCGCTCAAGGCGCCCCCGGAGGATCCTCTCCAGCGAATCTCGCCATCCGTGGCGAAGCCTCGCAGCGCCACCAACACCTTGCCCCACAGCATCTCCAGTTCGGTGGCCCCCTCCGTCGCATCGGACTCCAGAACAGCCCCGGGACAGATTCGGCTCACCTCGGCCCACGGCACAGCGGCGGCGTCCTTGATGACAGGACGCAGGAACCCCCTGGGATCCAGCTGCATCTGCACTGCATCGCGACCGCAGATCGACTCACAGGCCCCACAGCCTGCGCAGAGATCAGACGAGACCACCTCATTCAACGATCGGATCGTCATGGCTTCCTCTCGCAAGCGCAGACAGGTCGAGCAGATGTGCGCCGCTCAACGGCCGTGTGAAGGCGCCCAGGTGCCGGGTGAGCTCCTCGATGCTCCGGTTCCACCAGGCCGCCCGCTCGAGCGCTTCGATCAGATCAGGTTGAAAGCGGTGCTTGATGAGCCGGGCCGGATTGCCCGCCATCACAGCATAGGGCGGCACATCGGTCGTGACGACCGAGCCGGCGGCAATCACCGCACCGTTGCCGATCTGCGTCACGCGCGGCAGCACGATCGCGTTGAGACCGATCCAGACGTCGTGCCCGATCGTCAGCTGTGTCGACGAGATCATGTCGGAAGCGACAAACCCCAGGGCCGGATTATAGAAATACGGATGCATTGAGATGTGGTCGAGCGGGTGATTCCTGGAGAAAACCCAGAAGTCGGCAAAGGACCCATAGCGACCGATCCGCGTTCCGGGTGCGATGCGCCCCACCTTGAAGCATCCCCCATAGGAGTACAATCCGATCGTGACGCGATGATAATCGGTGAATATCCGGCGCAGGGTGGTCGAGCGGAACTCCCCTCCATCGAAGCGGCGCACCAGCAAACGAATCGCCCGCCGCACCCCTGCGAGGTCAGCGGCATAGGCCCGATAAAGGAAATCGGCAAGCGGTCGTATCATCGCGCAATCCCGTTGTGCTGCGTGGTGTGAGGCCGGTCGGCCTCGGGTCAGCGAGGCGCCATCACAAATACTCGACCGCGGCCATCGCGCGGGCACGCGCCTGGTTCGTGGCGGCGATCAACTTCAGTCGAACCTGCTCGCTGTCGCCGTAGATCTGTTCGACCCTGGCAAGCATCTCCTCCTGCCCCATTTGTGCGGGATTGCATACGAGTTCTTTCAACCCGAGTTGTCCAAAGACGCCCTGGAATTTGTGACTGTACGACACGGGCACGGTCGGGACACCCGATGCAGCGGCTGCGATGCACGAGTGCATGCGCGCTCCCAGGAAGAAAGCAGACTGGCCGATCACATGCTTGATCTGGGGCGCCCACAACGTTTCCCGCACGATCCGCACCCTGCTCTGCACTTCCGGCGGCAGCAAGTCATACAGGCTTTCGCAGGCCGCAATGTCATCGGTGCGGTCTCCGGGAGCATAGACGTGGGGGATCAAGACCACTGGACGCCCAAAGTCCCGCACAAACTTCACGACCACTTCCCTGGTGAACGAACGATAGGTTGCACTGCTCCAACCGTATTTCGGGTTATCATCGGCGTGGTATAGCAGACCGCTGACGTTGACACCGACAAAACCCATCCCCAGGTCCATCTTGAACGTCTCGGCTGGCGGCTGCGGCGCCATCAGGAAAGCCATATCAGAGAGTTCTATGAGCTTCTCGGCTGGAACATAGGCCTGCATCGCCTCCGTGCTGGCGTGTTCGCGGGTGAAAACAAAACGAGCGCGCGAAAACAGCCAGCGCGCCACAGCACGGCCCATGGCCGTGCTGAAGGGGCCGTAGGTCTGGGGGAAAAAGACGATGCGCTTGCCGAGGCTGATCGCCACCAGGCGCGGCAGCGACTGGTAGACCAGCCGCACCACCCCATACATGTCAGTGAAGCTGTCGCCCTCGCTCAGATCAATCACATGATCCGCAGCAGCGACGTGTTGTAAAAACTGAGCGCCCCTTGATGTCTCCCCGGAAGCACTCCGGCGCCCGCGTTGCAGCAGAGCTGACAGAATCAGAGGCAGCATGTGACGCCCCCTCAAGCCCATTTCCTGAACTCGAACAAGGGCGGCGTCACCGACGCATACATCGTGGCGACAGTCTCGTCTGCCAGCGATCACGACATCCAGCCCGTCCCGGAAACGCTGATGCAGCGCCGTGAGGGCGCCAATCGTGAGGGCGTTGACGCCCTGGTTGGGGCTTGATAGAGAAGCATTCAGCAGGAGCACATGGACCGTCATGGGTGACCGCCATCTCCATTCTTCGCCAGCAACGGCCGGCGCCATCCCCGGCCACAGGCGCGCATCATCCTGACGCGGGCAAAGCTCCGCCGCCTGCCTCGCCAATCCAGGCAGTCAACGGAGCAGCCTATTCGCCCGGGGCAGAGCGATCCGCTGCAACGCACCCGGGGGGGTCGAACAGCCCCCAACCGAACCGCAACTACTTCCGGCGTGCCGCCTCCACCTGAGCCGCGATCCACGGATAGGTGCGCTTGATCCCTTCGACCAGCGGGAAATGCGCCCGCCAGCCCGTTGAGTAGATGCGCGCATTGCTGAAGTTGCGCGACTGCACGCCCACCGGCCCCTTGACCCATTCGATGCTGAAATGTTTGCCGGAGATGGCCGCTACGGTGTCGACCAATTCCCTGACAGTGACATATTCCGGGTTGCCGATGTTTGCCGGGCCTTCGAGGTCCGATTGCATCAGTCGATAGATGCCGTCCACCATGTCGTCAACATAAGTGTACGAGCGTACTGCCGTGCCATCGCCCCACACCGGGATGACCCCGCCCTCCTCCACCTCGGCCACCTTGCGGCAGATCGCGGCCGGGGCCTTCTCGCGGCCGCCCGTCCATGTGCCATAGGGACCGTAGCAGTTCTGAAAGCGGGCGATGCGCACGATCATCGGATAGCGTCTGCTGTAGGCCTGGGCCATGCGCTCCGAATAGAGTTTTTCCCACCCGTATTCATTGTCAGGATGCGCCGGCACTGCCTGAGCTTCCGTCATTTCAGGGTCGCCCGGCTTCATGTCCGGATAGACGCACACCGAAGACGAATAGAAGTAACGCGGCACCCCCATCTCGGCAGCGTGATGGGTCATGTGCACATTGATCAGGATGCTATTGTGCATGATCTCGCACTCGGCCGAGTGGATGAACCCCATGCCGCCCATGTCGGCGGCCAACTGATACACCTCATCGAAGACGCCGCTGCCCAGCGTCAACGCTTGCCGGCACTTGTCCGGTTCACGCAGGTCCAGCAGTAGAAATTCATCGGCTGCTGTCGCGCGATACTCGTGGGCCTTGATGTCCACGCCGCGCACCCAATAGCCTTCGCGCTTGAGCCTTTCCACCAGATGTCCAGCGATGAATCCGCCAGCGCCACAAACGAGTGCTGTCTTCATGAATCCTGTCCTTTGATGCATTGATGAGTCGCCCGACTGATCGGCGACGACGGCTGAACCGCCCGCCCTGTCGGGCGAAAACGCTCAGAGCCTCGATCTAGGCCGAGCGATCGGTCGCCGGTTCGGCTCCGCGTGCCACCGTATCGACCTCGAGCCCTTCATCCGGTATCGCGCAGGGCCAGACCGCCACCGGCGTCCCCGGATAACGCACGGTAAGGCTCGCCGCCAGGTCGCGAGCGGATTGCTCGTCGCGAGCGATCACCATCGCATACCCGCCGCCGCCAGCGCCTGCCAACTTGCCGCCGCAGATGAATGGCGCCATGGCTGCAAACAGGTCGTCGATGAAAGGATTGGTGCAGCCCGGATCCATCCGCTTGTTGAGGCCCCAGTGCTCGCCGAGCAACCGGCCGAACTCCGCGACATCGTCGGCTGCGAGCGCCCGCTGCATCGCCAGGGCCAGACGGGACAACTCACCCTGGATCCATACCATCTCGCGATCGCGCGCCATCCAGCGACCCATCACATTTCGCAGCAGGTTCTTGGCAAGGCGTTGTTGTCCAGTATAGACGAGGAGAAGCCGTGCGGCAAGCTCGCTGGCCGTGTGAGGCGAGAGCACCAGCGGCGTCACCCGGATTACCTGCGGCAGGCCGGGCTCCGACGTCACCAGCTTGACGCCACCCGTCAGCCCGCCCACCTGGTCTTGCCAGCCGCCGCCGGTGGTCAGCATCTGTTCGAGGCACAACACCTCCTCGAACAACTGCGCCTCTGTCAGCTCGACGCCGGTCCAGCGCGCGAGGGCCGCCAGCACTGCGCCCGCCATGATCGATGAGGTGCCCAGGCCCGAGCCGCGCGGGATGAAGGTCTGTGTGCTGACGCGCAGGCCGCAGCCAAGGGTGCGAAAGAGATCGGCGAGCGGTCGGGCAGGGCTCTCGGTGGGGGGCACAATCCCACGCAGGACGAGCGCCGCCTTGAGCAGTGCAAAGGGATCGGCCGGGTTGCCGTAGGCCAGCACTTCTCCGACCGTGGCTGGCGCAGCAGTGGCTTCGATGTCTCGGCTGTCCAACAGGAGGTCGGGTTCTCCCAGGCTCTCCGCCTCGGCCAGTATCGGATATCGTCCCCGCAGCATGATGGCGGCATTGAGCACCGTGCCGCCGCGCTCAATGCTGTAAGGGGGGGTATCGGTCCACCCACCGCCGAAATCGATGCGCGCAGCCGCGAGGATGCGATGCAAGGTGGGGCGCTCCGTCTTGGCGCGTCGTGCCTCCTGTCGCGCGAAGTGCTCGCGTGGAACTCGCAGTGTGTGGCGCTGGATCAGTTCAGCGAGCGTCGAGAACGCCCGGTCTTCCCATGCAACGTCGTCGGTCGCAGCCGCCAGGGCTGCATAGCCGCGCAACTGCAAGATCGGATCGGCAGCGCCCAGCCACTGGCCGATGATTTCGGCCCGACGCGTCACAGCGCTGGGAATCCTGGTCAGCAGCGCTTTCACATCACTGGCCGGCTGTTCGGACTCAATGGCGCCATAGCAGCGCCGGCAGCTCACAACATCCTCGATGCCGGTCGTCTCACCCAGGATGCGCTCGCCGTCAGCCAGCCGGAAGCTCTCTGCCAATGAAAGCCGGGCTGCGGCCAGCCACTGGCTGCGCCAGCCCGGGGGTGCACGCAAGACGTCCATCAACGGCAGCGCAAGTTCCAGGCACTGTTCACGATCCGGTGCGACGGGATGCAGGCGCGCATTCCATAGCGTGCGCTCGGCCGGCTCCACGCCGGGCCACAAGGCAGCGACCAACTCCTTATCGCCGCCCAACCACTCGGCCCACGGCCGGTTCAGGATGGTGGCCCCTGGGTCGGCCACTGCCAGCTTGGGATCGTCGTGCAGGCCGAACAGTCGCGTGACGTGTCCGCCGGGAACCGGCAGCTGATGCAACACCGTGCCGGGGGCCAGGTGGAGTGACCGCGCCGTCTCGACATTGGCTACGATTGCGGCGCCCTCCAGCAAGAGCGGGCCCGCGAGACGGCTATCCACGATCAGCGGTCGATCAGGCGCGGTCCCTCGCGTGCGAGCGGAAGGCGAGCGATCGACTTCCGCGTTGATCAGCACGCAGCCATCGTCGGTTTCGTCCGGCTGATCCCACCCGCACATCCGCGCCAGATCGGGATCCCCTGCCACCATGCGCCAGTACTCGTGCGAAGTGCCGAAGTGGGCGAAGGCCGCCGGCTGGAGATGCTCCACGCTGAACGGTGTGCTGCGCAGTCGCCTCCAGATGACTCGCCGCGCCGCCTGCACCTCCGGTGTCGCCGGCCCATCGCCGGTATTTGCCAGGTAGCTGTCGAAGGTGGTCGAGGCCGCCAGCGGGAGGAGCAGGTCACCGTACAGGTTAAGAGGGATGACTCTCAAGAAGTCGGGCTGACTGTCCACGAAGAGCCGCTCAACCTGCGAGCCCGGACCCTCTGGATCCTCATCGTGCAACTCCCGTGCCAGATCCACCAGCTTCCCGACCGTTGCGGCGTCCAGCCAGACCAGGCCGGTGTCGAGCTGCACCGTCCCGTCGGTTGCGATGGCAGCCGCCTCGGCGAGCGCGGGCAACGTGGGCTTGTGGAGATAGGCGCGCACAATACGCCTGCCATCACATGCATAGACGCCATGTTGAGCAGAGAGGTCGGCCGGCGCCGTCGCAGCAACACCGATCACGCCACCCCGTTGGAAGGCGCCGCGCAGTTGGAGATGGTCGAAGACCAACAACACATCGCCGGCCGCAATCAGGACGCCTGGCGGCGCACCCTCCGCCAGGCCGCTCAGGCCGATGAGGAATTCGTCGAAGATCGTGGACTTGCGGCCGTCCGGGAGCTCCCGCGGCACGCGGGCAAAAAGCTTGCCCGTGGCAGAACAATGCGGGAGACGTCTGGAGTCGCCACCGGAGTGGATGAGCAGGATGCGCGACGCGTCAGCGCGTTGAGCACTCATGTGCTCCAATGCGCTGACGCGCAGCAGAGCGTGCAGCGTCGCGCCACCGGAACCGATGCGCCGTCCGTCCGGATCGGGCAGGACGAGAAACTGAGTGCGCGACGGCAGCAGCCCAGCCTCGCGGCGCCAGTCCAATTGCCGGCGAACCATGCTCGCCTGGCGCTCATCGCTGGCAGTCAAAACACAAAGATCCCAGCCATGGCGCGCACCAGGACGCAGTGATGAGAGGTATTGCTGCCAATTGTTACGATGAGCCTGCTGCAAAAAGGCAGCTGCGCCGCCATCGATCATCGCCGAGATTTCCAGACGAAGCCATCACACCGGCGAGCGGAGCCGGGGGCCGCTCTCGCCAGGAGTTGCGAAATTCATCACATAACCAAAACGCCAAGCCATGCCGTGCTTGCGCGCGATCAAGCTATAAATCCTGATAGCAGGCGCCAGCATAGCACGAATGAGACCCACTGTCAAAAGAGCAGTCTCCTTCAGGGGTCATGACGTAGATTCCAGACGGGATTCGGGGGAGTTTCCCGCAGGCAGTGATGCGAAACAGCCTTCAGGCGGTCGTCCGGGCTCCGAGTCGCTCCAGCACCAGGAAATGGCTCAGCCCGAACGCTTGCAGTGGGGTGTGCTCCAAAGCGTAGAGACCTCGCTTGAGGGCGCGGCCCACTGCAGGCTGCCGCGCCACAACATTATCGAAGCCGGGGTAGATGATGCTGTGATGGAGCACGCGCGCCTGGGACGGATCAAACAGGCTGCGCAGCCCGGCGCCCGTGTAGGCGCGCACGTGCGGTGCGAGCCGGTTGCGCAGCCGGTCGGGCAGCCAATTGATCAGTGGGGTGTTGCCGAAGTGATAGCGGCCGCGCCAGTAGTGGCCGTGCGTCTCGAACGGGTAGAGCCGGTTGGGACAGAAGAGGACGACGCGGCCGCCGGGCGCCACCACGCGCAGCATCTCGGATGCCGCCGCGCCATCATCCCGCACATGTTCGATCACCTCGTGCGAGAAGAGGACATCGAAGCTGGCATCGGCAAAGGGGAGCGCCTCGGCGGGTGCGACGACGATTCCGGGCTGCCGCGCACGCGCCTCGCGCGCGACGGCCAGGTCGATCTCGACGCCGGTCACGTATGGACTGAAGCGGCGAAACTGATCCGTGTACATGCCCACGCCGCAGCCCGCATCCAGGATACGGGCTGCGTCCAGCGCCGCCCACTGCCGCACCAAGGCCAGCCGGCGTTCCTGCCCTGCGCGCCAGACGTAGGACGGATGGCCCAGCCGGGCCGCTTCATCAGCGGAGCGACGGTAATCGTCCGAAGTCA
>CAYRFV010000083.1:9837-20102 GCA_964423545.1 uncultured Anaerolineales bacterium
CGAAGTCATCCTGCGACCTCTCTTAGCACGGCGCCCAACCGTCTTGCCCCTTCCTCCATCTCCTGCGGCGGCAAGAGCGTGAACGCCAGCCGGATAAAGGCGCCACAGCCGCCGGCAGCGCAGAAGCGCGATCCCGGAACGAAAGAGACCCCGGCGGCCTCAGCCTGCGGCAGTAGGTCGGCGCTGTCGATCCCCTCCGGCAGTCGCACCCACACGAAGAAACCGCCGCCCGGTGTCTGCCAGCGACAGCTTGGGGGAAGATAGCGCGCCAATGCGTCGCAGAGCAGGTCCCGGCGCACCCGGTAGACGCGTCGCAGACGCGCCACGTGCGCATCAAAACCGCCCAACCCCATGAATTCCGCCACGACGTGGGCTGCAAAGTGGCTGGTCCCGCCACCGCTGTCGAGGAGGCCGCTGCCGGCGCAGTGACGGACGATGGCGGCCGGCGCATGCAGCCAGCCGACGCGGAGGCCAGGCGCCAACAGCTTACTGAACGAGCCGAGTCGGATCACACACTCTGGCGCAAGATCCGACAGCGGAGGCGGAGGCGGCGCGTCGAACCACAGGTGGCGGTAGACGTCGTCCTCGAGGACCATCAGGCCGGCCTCTCGGGCCAGGGCAGCGATCGCTTGCCGGCGGTCAAGCGGCAAGGTCGCACCCGTCGGGTTGCCGAAGTTCGGCACAAGGTAGAGAAAGTGAGGCAGCCGCCGCTGGTCGTGCAGATGCGCCAGCGCAGCAGCCAGGGCATCGGGGCGCATGCCGTCTGCATCGCCAGCGACCGAGATCAGGTCCAGGGCGTGATCGCGGAAGACGCGCAGGGCCAGGTGATAGGTCGGCGCATCCACCAGGATGGGATCGCCGGGCCGGGTGTACAGTGTGCAAAGCAGGTCGAGCCCTTGCGACAATCCGCCGGCGATGAAGATCTGCGCCGGCGGCACCTCGCGTCCCTCGGCCTGACCCAACCAGGCGCACAGCCGGTCGATCAGAACGCCGGGCCCCTGCACTGCACCGTAACACAGGGCGGCCCGGTCAGAGTGCGACAAGGCAAGGGCCGCCGCATGCGAAAGCCGCTCCGTGGGGAACAGCGCCAGATCGGGGTGCCCCCACGTAAATTCCACGATGCCGGGCCGCATGAAGTGCTGGGCGTCAGGCAGCATGGCTGTCCTTCATGACCGAAGCGGTTGGATCCCGGTCTTCGGCGGCTGATCTGACCCTCTTCGTGGGATCGCCGCCCCCGGTCAGAAGAGAGAACAGCCCGTTCGGGTAGAGCGGCGTGCCGCCATCAGCGAAATCAGCCAGAGGTTTCCACAAGACCCTGAAGGTTACACCGCCCGGTTCGACCGCCTGGAGGTCATTCCGGCCGTAGAGTGTGTTGTCGACCAGCTCCGCCTCGTAGAGGAGAACGATCTCGTGTCCGGCCTCGCCGGCGTAGGTGAAGATATTCTCACTCAGACCGAGGTAGCGCACATTGGTTACCTGTGCACCGATCTCCTCGCCGATCTCCCGCACCAACGCCTGTGCGCCAGTCTCCCCGAATTCGATGCCGCCGCCCAGGGGCCGATAGAACGTCTCATTCTTGACGGGGTCGTAGCCTTCGAAAACGAGCAGGCTGCCGTGGTGCAGAAACACCCCCAGGGCTTTTGCCCTAATCTGTCTCGATGGCATCGCGGGGCATCCACTCCTCTTTGAAGCCGAAGCGTACGGTGTTGTCGATCAGCCGGAACCAGCTTGGCTGCAGCGCCCAGAAGCGGGCTTTCGCCAGCGGTCCGGCGAGCATGCTCCCCGAGCTGAGCAGGCCCGGCCCGCCGGACGCCGCCAACAGCCCGGCGACGAAGGCGTATTTGCGGCCATACACAGCCGCAGCGTGCGCCAGACTGCCCGTCGCCACCGGCCGGACGATTCCGCGAACCTGAAGGCCGCGAATCACCCGCCAATCCTGGCCGTCGGCATGGATTGCAGCCGCCGCTTGCGGGTGGGCGAGCACGTTCCGGCCGTGCTCCGTCCGCTCTTCCGAAAGAAAGTACAGGCTCAAGGCATCATCATGCGCATAGAAGACGGCGGCAGCCGCCGGGCCGTCAGGCCCGACCGTCGCCAGCGTCATGGTGGTATGCGCCGCTAGAAAGGCTGCGATGCGCTCGCTCAGCTCCGCCATCTTCTGCCTGCCGTCCCTCGTCTCAGCCCCCTCAGCCGGTGTCGCTGGTGCGCCGGAGGCACAGATAGATGCCGGTCAGCTCCAGTGCGCCGCCGGCGACCTGGCGCGCAGTCAGCATCTCACCCAACAGCGGGATCGAGAGCAGCCCTGTAATCACCGGCTGGGTGAGCAGCACAACGACGGCCATCGATGCCGAGACATGGCCCAACGCATAGTTGATCAGCAACCAACCGCTGGTCTGCGAGATCAGGCCGACGGCGACGATGGAGAGATAGGCGCGCGGGCTGTAACCGGTCAGGGGCAGGCCGCATGCAAGGCTGGCGACAAAGAGTGCGGCGGTTGCGGTGGCGGCCACCGTCCAGAGGTAGGAGATCGTATTGAGCTGCGTGCGAGCCCGCTGGGTGACCAGCAGATAAGCGGCATAGAACAGCGCACCGATCAGCGCCAGCGCATCACCGGGATTGAGGCGAAAGCCGGCCGAGGGGTTGAAGCCCGTCACCACGGCCGCGCCGGCGAGCGCCAGCGCCAGCCCGGCCCAGTAGCGCCATTGCAGCCGCTCACCGAAGAAGAGCATCGCGCCGATGCCAACCCAGATGGGCGCGGTGTTATCGAGCAGCGTCGCCGTTGCCGCGGAGGTCAGCAACAGCGCCGAATTGAGCAGGCCCAGATTGAGGCCGAAGCTCAACCCGCCGAAGACGCCCCACCGCGAGCCGTGCGGAAAGAGCCTCCCGCGTCCGCGTGCCTGGTGAAGGAAAGGGATTGTGAGCGCAAGGGTGGCGATCGCCATACGGTACGTGGCAGCCACCGGTCCCGGCATCGCAGCCCATTTGGTGAAAATCGCCGTGAAACTGATGCAGAAGACGCCGGCCAACAAGATCGCGTACGCACCGGCAGGGTGCGTCGTGATGCGCAGGCGTGCGCTGGTGATGGTGCGAGCTGCCGTCAAGCGAGTCACTCCGAGTCGGGCTGGATGTGCGGAGTGTACCCTAGCTGGCCGCTCGCGTCCAATTTGCGAGTGGACGCCTGGATCGCGAAGCACGAGGCCCGAGAAGTTTGCGGATTGCGCTTCGTGGCTTTCGCCCGTCGCATCCTCCGTGAGTCTTCGTTCGTTCCTTCGTGATCCGAAAACCTCGCAACCCCAACTTACGGCGGCGAATCAGGCGTCACTTCGTCGCCTGCGGATAACGGCGCTTGATCTCCGCCACCGAGCGGACAACGAGTTGATCGAGGATGGGAAGCTGTACGTCTGCAAGGCGCTTGATGTAGAGGCACGCCTTGCCGATCTTGTGCTTGCCGAGCTGAGCCAGCAGCGCCTCCGCGCCTTCGTATCCGGCCAACAGGTACACGCTGATGTCGCCCTTGCGCGAGGAGAACCCGACCACGCAGGAGTCGCCTTCATGGCCACTGGCATACCGATAGTGGTAGCTGTCGAAGCCGACGATGCTGCTGCCCCACATCTTCGGCTCGCAGCCGGTGACCCGCCGCATGAGTGCGGCGAGCTCCATGCAATCCCTGCGGCGCGACGCATCCTCAATGGCCTCCAGGTACGCGGCGACGCTCAGATCGGTGGGCTTCGTCTTCGCTTCGTACATCATGACTTCACCAGCCAAAGCGCTCTTCGCGCCACGGATCCCCTTCCATGTGGTAGCCGTTGCGCTCCCAGAAGCCCGGGCGGTCGCCGGCCATAAACTCGATGCCGCGCAACCATTTGGCGCTCTTCCAGAAATACTTCTTTGGCACCAACAGGCGCAACGGATAGCCGTGCTCAGGCTCCAACGGCTTCCCATCGTAGGCGAACGCCAGCATCGTATCGTCATCGTCCAGCACGTCGAGGCCAACGTTGGCAGTGAAGCCGTACTCGCAGTGCGCCATGGCGTGGGTAGCCTCCGGCTTGACCTTGATCAACTTCATCAGCTCGCGCCAGGGGATGCCGGTCCAGGTTGTATCGAGTTTGCTCCAGCGCGTCACACAGTGAATGTCCACCACCTGTGTCTGCATGGGCATCTTCATCAACTCGTCCCAACTCAAGCGGAGCGGCTCCTCCACCAGGCCGAACACTCGAAAATCCCACTTATCGAGATTGCTATAGATTGGTACGGAACCGTAGTGCAACACCGGAAACTTCTCGGTCACGAACTGGCCCGGCGGCACGCGCTCATTCTCGTTCGGCTCCGGCACATTCTTGACCCGTTTCAGGCGTTCCACGCGTTTGAGAGGATTTTCGAAAGGCATACCCATCTCCCTGCGCTGTCTCTGTATGGCTTCTACATTGTATTCCGCGGGGTGGTTTGGGTAAGTAAGCAGGGTGACGGTTGCCGCTAAACGTCTGTCCGCTGCCAGAGATACCAGGCAGAGGGTCGCTCGCGGTCGAAGCCGTGCTGCGCCCAACGGAGGGCGAAGTGGGGCGCAAAGAGGGCAAGGTCGGCCGGCTCCAAGCCCGACGAGCCGTTCTGCTCGGAATCGAACCTCTCGAACGCATAGAGGAGATAGTACGCACCGGAGAAAAGGTGGGCAGCCACGGAAGCGATGTACACCGGTCGCCGTTCAGCCGCCACAGCATGGAAGCAGCCGACATCCACCGCCAGCGTCGCCCGCACCGCCACGAAGCGCAGATCGGCTACGTCGCCCAGACAGAAATGCGCGGCGAGGCCTTGCGCCGCAGACGCACGCAGCGCACGCGAGAGCGCACTGTGCGCCAGATCGATGCCTATGACCCGAAAGCCATTGGCGGCGAGAAAACGGCTGGTGACGCCGCTGCCGCAGCCCAGGTCCAGCGCCCAACCTGGATCGAGCGCCGCGCCGCGCACCAGCGACGCCACTTCCGGAGGCACGATGCCGGTGTCCCACGGTGCATCCGCACGGAGATACCGGTCGTTCCACCATGCGGGCGTTCCGCGCTCCAGGTCATTCATGTGAAGTCTGCCAGCACAGGCAGATGATCCGAGGCCGCCGCCGCCAGCGGGTGATCCCAGCGCTGGCAGCGCACCAGGGCGCCGCTCCAGACCTCCGGCACGAAGAGGTAATCGATCCTGATCAACGGCGCGTGCGCCGGGAAGGTTGCGGCCGCACCCATGCCGGCATGAGCGTACGCATCGAGGTAGCCTGTTTTCAGAACCCGGTCGATCAGATCAAAGGCCGGCGGAGGCCAGCCGTCTGCCGCCCGCTGCGCCTGCAGGCGTTCCACGGCTGCGGCATCCCCATAGTCGCTGGCTGCCAACGCATTGAAGTCGCCCATGAGCAGATGCGGCCGGCCGCGCTCGCGGCCCAGCCATGCAGTAGCGGCCGTCCACTGCACCAGCCGCAACGCCTCGGAGCGATGATCGAGGTGGGTGACATAGACGGTGAAGCTGCGGTCGCCGGGCAAGAGAATACGCGCCTCGAGCAAACCGCGACGCTCCTCGCCGATTCCTGCTGGCAGGCGATGCGCCGCATGGGCCAGGATCGGCCAACGGCTCAGCAGTGCGTTGCCATACGGGAAGCCGTGCGGCGACTCCTCTGGGGAGAGCGCCGGACCGAACGCCCAGAACATGCCAAGCTGAGCAGCCAACTGGCTCAATGCCGGAACGCCGCCCACGGGATAGGGGTGAACGACTTCATTCAGGCCAACCACATCGGCGCCGGCATCTGCGATCACGCGGGTCAGCAGATCAAGGTTGAGCTCTCGCCCAGGATCGGCGCCGCGCCAGCCGTGAATGTTGTAGGTGAGCATCTTCATATGCGCCGGTCACTCCTTTGGCCCGTGCGCGGTTCAACGCCAACGGGCCAGGCCCACTCGACAACGGTGGGCCGGTGATCCGAAGCACAATGCACCGACTCGACGCCTAGCACGTGCGCCCGGCGCACGCCGCTCACCCAGGGCCTCGGGAAGAAGACGTAATCCACGCGGAAGATCGGAGAACGCGCCGGATAGGTGCGTCCCGATCCTTCCCCCATGGCGTGAAAGGCATCTTCGTACCCTGCCGTCCGCAGGGCGCGAAGCACCGGGGGTGACAGGTGCCGGGCATAGCGGCCGCGAAAGCCCGGGGTGTTGAAGTCTCCTGCGATGAAGTGCGCGCCGTGTCGCCCCAGTTCGGCGAGAATCCCCTGGAGCTGGAAAAGACGCGTGACCTCCAACGCATGATCGAGGTGGGTCACAAATGCGGTCAGTCCCTGAGCAGGACCGGCGGAGAGCGTGGCGCCCAGCAGGGTGCGCTGCTTGGTCGTCGGCAGTCGGGGCAGCAGGATCCGCATGGCGTTCTCCAGCGGATACTTGCTGAGCAGCGCATTGCCCTGGGGGCCATGCCAACCCGGCCCATAGTCGATCCACCCGCTCGGACCGAAATGGTGCGACATGCCCAGCCGCCCGGCCAGCTCTCCCAGGTAGTCGTGGGTGTGTGCACCTTGGGTCAGGGGATGGATCACCTCATTCAACGCCACCACATCTGCGTCTGCGGCGCGAATGATCGCCAGGGTCCGCTCCAGGTCGACCCGATGATCGCTCCCGGCCCAACGGTGGATGTTGTACGTCATGATGCGGAGCGCCTGCGACTGAACATCGCAGTCGGCCGCTTTGAGAGCCGCAGCGGGTCTCTCCCCCGCCTGCGGTTGCTCACTGCCTGTTGTCTCACACATCTTGACGCCAGTATACCATTGCAGCGTACGCCTCCCAAATGGCCCCACACGGCCCACATCCTGCCTGGACAACCCTGTGGGCAAGGCCCGACTTATCCACACCGACCCGACAGCCCCGAGAACCCCTCAACGCACACCTGGTGGGCGCACCGTCAGGAGAGGCACTACATGGCGCGCCGGATGCGCCGGACGCTACTACTGACAGAAACGGCCCCTGTTCGCCATGCCGTCGCGAGGGACGCGGCAGCACCGGGGCTTATCTACAGGGCAGGCAGTCGCCGCCGTTGCATCGACGACCATAGATAGACAAGCTGGTATCCATCATCCACTAGATATCGCTCGCGCGGCGCATCGCCGGGCGAGCTGTCCACATTTCCCCATGGCCTACAACTACAGATTAGGCTTATAACTTCTGATGAGAGCGCCTGATCAGTCTACACCGGCTCAGCCCCCGCTCCTTACCGAGTGCTTCGTCATCGGCAACCTCAACAGACCTTAAAAATACCGCACTTCGCTTGACACGAGGCTCCGAGCCTGCTATACTAAAGACGCCAAAGTGAGAACTGCCGAGGCAAAAACTAGAGTAAGAGCGTGGCGACTATCCGCAGGTCTTCCGACTCAAAGATGGTTGCCCAAGTTCCCAGGGCAGTTGGTGTAGACGGCAGTTGCAGCGGCGGCGAGGGAGCCCCGAGAAATCGCAGGCCGATACTAAGCCCGAAGCGAATCCAGGAAACTGGAACACCTCGCAGGCGAGTCTTGAGAGCGGCGCCAGAGAAAAGGCATCAGCGCAAGACAATAGCCACAAAGGCGAGACGGAAATAGGGCTAGCAATTAGGGGAAGCCGAACGGTTGCTTGGGGTCCCTCTATTTAAGCTATGTTGTTGGACCGGTGAGGCATCTCGAACGAGACCTCGCCGGTCCTTTTTTGTGCAGCGACCCGGCTAATCCAGTTGCAGCAGGTCTGGTCGCAGCTCGCCTACAAACGGCAGGTGCCGATAATCCTCGCGGTAATCCAGACCGTATCCCACGACAAAACGCGCCGGCAGATCGAACCCCTTATACTTGATCGGCGTCTCGATCAGCCGGTGACCGCGTTTATCGAACAAAGTGCAGACTTCCAGGCTGGCTGGATTGCGGGTGCTCAACGTGCGCAGCAGGTAGTTGAGCGTTAGGCCGGTGTCGATGACGTCCTCAACGAAGATCACATGCTGTCCGTCGACTGTCTCTTCCAGGTCTTTGATCAGACGCACCGATCCCCGCGCCTGGCCGCGCGGTGCATAGCGCGAGATCGCCATGAAATCCATGCGCGCAGGGATCGTGATGGTGCGCATCAGATCGCTGATGAAGAAGACCACCCCCTTGAGGACGCCCACAAACAACGGGTTCAAGCCGGCATAGTCGCTGCTGATCTGTTCCCCCAGTTCCTCAATCCGGCGCTGGATTTCGTCCCGGGTGAACAGGATGCGGCTGATGTCCTGTTGGGTTCGCAGGGACTCGTTTCTTGATGCTGTCGGCTGCATCGATGATTGCTCCTTTGGTTCACAGCTCGTTGGCCATCATGTCGGGGATGTCCTGGATGCCGAATCTCAGCATCAAGGTGCGGATATCGCCGCGCTTGAACAATTTGATGTTGACCTCCGGATGAAGCTCCTGAAGCCTCCGCAGTTTGCGGTTCTTGTGGCGCACCTGTTTCGGCTGCATTGTCGTCAGCTCAATGTACAGGTCCTGATCGGGAAGGTAGAAATCGGGTGTAAACGCTTCGGTGACGCGGCCAAGCGCATCGTGATCCAGGGCGAAGGTGCGCGGCTCGTATCGCCACGGGATACCGTAGAAATCCAGGATGCGCGCGAACTCCGCCTCGACCGGGTGGGAGAAGGGCGCAGGCGCCTCGATGGTCATGGTTGCCCCTCACCGATCGCTGCGGCAGCCTGCTGCGCTGCCAGGCAGACCAAAGCCGTCGCGACCGGCGCCGTCAGGTGCGCCATGTTGAGGACAAGGTCATACAGGTTGGGATCATCCCAGCGCGCGCCGTAGCAGCGGCGGAGATAACTGGCGCGCGCCCGATCCGAGGCTGCGATCCTGGCGGCGGCCGCCTCGTCCGACACCCGGCAGCGTTCAGCGACACAGCGCACTCGCTTGGCCAGAGGCGCGATGATGCGGAGATGCACGGCGCCGGGACGGCCTGCCAACGCGAGCTGACTGCCGCGGCCGACCAGGATGATGTTGCCCTCGTCCGCCCGCTCGCGCATCACGTGTTCGATCGTCAGCCGGTAGCGATGCAGCGCCGCGCGGCTTGGTTTGACGCCGAGCAGCCCCAATTCATCGATCTCGGCAAGCGCCACCTCGGGCGCGCCGGCCTGGCGCGCCGCCTGGTTGAGCAGGTCACGGCCGATCAGGCGGAGCCCCAGCTTCTCGGCCACAGCCACGGCGACGTCGTCGCCACCGCTGCCTAGTTCACGGGACAGAGTGATGATGGGCATGAATCGCCTCCTTGCGCGGCGGGCAACGAAAAACCGAATGGGACGCGCCCCAGCGCGACCGCTCAGCCGGCTCTGAGGATGAGTCGTTCCGCCAGCTTCGAGTAGCGCTCCTTCGCACGGTCGGCCTTCACTGCGATGCCAATGGCCCGCAGGCTGCCCACGAGGACGACCAGCTTCTGGGCGCGCGTTACAGCGGTGTAGAGCAGGTTGCGCTGAAGCATCAGGTAGTGTGAGGTGAGCAGCGGGATGACGACTGCCGGGAACTCGCTGCCCTGGGCCTTATGAATGCTGATAGCGTACGCATGCACCAGTTCATCCAGCTCCAGGAAGTCATAGGGGATGGTGCGTTCATCCATGCGTACGCCGACGACCTGCTTCTCCAGATCGATGCTCGTGATGCGCCCCATGTCCCCGTTGAAGACATCCTTGTCATAGTTGTTTCGGATCTGCATGACGCGATCGCCCGACCGAAAGATGCGCCCCCCCAGCTGTCGTTCTGCAGTTTGCGGCCCCGGCGCATTCAGCCTCGCCTGCAGGCGCGCATTGAGCGCGGCCACGCCGACCTCGCCTCGATGCATGGGGCTGAGCACCTGGATTTCCTCCGTCGTGAAACCGAATTTGCGCGGGATGCGCTCCTGCACCAGCTCCAGGATCAGCTCGGCCGCCTTGGCCGGCTCCTCCTCCCGAAACAAGAAGAAGTCCACGTTGCTGCGATTGTCCAGGACCGGCAGCTGTCCCTGGTTGATGCGATGAGCATTTGTGATGATATAGCTGCCTTCCGGTTGGCGGAAGATGGTGTCCAGCCGGATGACGGCAGCGCTGAAGGTCGAGCCCGGCTGCTTTTCGGCCTGCGTCTCGATGGCCTCGATCACATCTTGCAGCACATTACCTGCGCCCACGCTGGGCAACTGGTCTACGTCGCCGACCAACAGCAGATGTGCGCCGGGTGGAATCGCCTTCAGCAGGTTGTTCATCAGGACTAGATCCAGCATGGAGGATTCATCCACAACGACCAGATCGGC
>CAYRFV010000084.1:0-291 GCA_964423545.1 uncultured Anaerolineales bacterium
CGCCGTCAATGTGATTTTCATCATCGCGGTCCTGCCGGAGGCGCTCCTGATTCGCAAGCAGCGAGGCCAGCAGACTGCGGCCTCCTTTGAGGAGCTGATGGCGTTCACCCCGATGGGCAAGGGATTGCTCAAGATGGCGCGCCGGATGCATCTCTACAAGTGATCTGACGATCGGCCCCCGCGCTGGCCGGTCGTCGCAGGTCTCGCTCCAAGTCCCGCCGTGGGGGCCCCCCCCCGGGGGGGGGGCGCCCCGCGCCCGACACAACAGCCGCCCCCGCAGCCCGGGTGGGG
>CAYRFV010000084.1:301-8649 GCA_964423545.1 uncultured Anaerolineales bacterium
TGGGGGTTCGTCGCTGGTGTCGCTCCAAGCCCCGCGGTGGGCCCCAGGCCGGGGGGGGGGCCCGCAGGGCGCCTGACTCCAGCGCGGCCCAGGACGCCGGTCTGGCGCGGCGCCACCGCCTGCGTCTGCGCACTCACCTCCCACGGCATCGGTCCCGCGACCTCCCACACTGTCACCTCCGCTTCCACATCGATCTTCCCGAGCCTGTGCGCGACCGAGATGCGGTGGTGACCATCTCGGACGAAGTAGACGCCCCGGACTTCGATCAGATTCACCGGCGGGAGGCCGATACCCTGGTAGATCGCCGTGTAGACGCCCAGCCAGCGCTCCAACGTGGCACTGTGTCTGGGATTGAAGCTGGCATCGAAGTCCTGACAGCGCCCCTCGCTGCCGACGATGCGCTTCAGCGGCACCGTGCGGAGGCCCGCATAGTGTTGGTCGCATGGAGTGGCGTCCAGGCGCTTCAGGTCGAGGAGCCGGTGCGACCGTCCCGTCAGCCATCCCCAGAGATGCCGGAGCCAGCCGAGCGTCCGGCTGCGCTCGAAGATGCGCCGCCCCTGCCGCCACGCCAGAACTCGATAGTCGGCGGACTGGGGATCAGAGCCGACGCACGGTCTCCCGACCAGCGCCAATCCCTGGACGTTTGTCTCGAACATGGAAGCCCGCCTCTCACCCGATACGGCGGCCCTGCTGGTCGGTTGCCAGGCAACCGACCAGCGAACCCTTGCTGTCTTCACCTGTTTGCACTTAGTGAGTGATGCGCGGCGCCGACAATGTGACGCCCACGATCAAGCCGAGACAAAAGCCGACGAGCAGTGTGATAACCACGAGTTGCGGTTCCATGGCTGCGCCTCCTTTGTCAGGGTCCTTCAGCATGCAACATGAAGGCCGGTTGGGTGTCCTGTGGCACAGGATACCAGGCAACCGGCCTTACCGTCCACTATCGAAGGTTATGTGCCAGGTTATGTTGCCATCCCATCGCCCCTGCTCTGCTGCCCTACACCATCAGCGCGAGCGCGGCCTGCGAGGCGGTTCGACTGAGCGGGATCGCCCGTCGCTCCCGGTTTTCGGCCGGAAGCGAGAGCTCAGGCTGCAGCATTTCGCCAAGCGTCAGGCGCGCGCGATGGAGCCGGCTCTTCACGGCGCTGACCGTGCAGCCGGTGGTCGCGGCGATCTCCTCATAGGACAGGTCATACCAGTATCGCATCACGAGTGCACTGCGGCTGTCGGGCCCCAGGCCGGCAAGCAAGGCCTGAATGCGATCAGACTGCTCCTGCCGCAGCGCAGCGTCCTCCGGGCCGGGACGCTGCTCGCGCAGCGCAGGGTGAACCTGGAGCGGTTCGTCATCGATCGAAAGATACTGCACGTGACGCTTCCGGAGCCGGTCGATACAGTGGTGGCTTGCAATGGAGAGCAACCACGTCTTGAAGGACCGCTCCGGGTCGTAACGGCGCAACTGGGCGTACGCGCGCAGGAAGGCCTCCTGCGCAGCATCCTCCGCCTCACATGCATTCCCCAACATCCGATAGCAGAGGCTGTAGACGGCCTTCTGATGCCTCTCCACGAGTTCGGCGAACGCGTTCTCGTTTCCCGCGATTGACAGTTTTGCGAGCTCTGCTTCTGACATGGTCGCCATCCCAGCATTGTTGGTGGTTCGTGCGAGCGAATGCACCCGCCGGTGATCGCTGCAGACCTAAATCACGTCGATGGTCTCGGCGCAGCGCAGCAGATCTACAGGCGCGATGTGCAGGCGACGTGGCGCAATACGCACCACGCTGCACCACGGCGCGTCCTGGCGCTGGGCCAACGCCAGCCTTTCCGGGCAGATCGGGAGGATTTCGGCGGCTCCACGCAGCTGCCAATCCACAGTCGTGACGACGACGGAGGGATTGCTCTCGATGTTGAGCAGATGATCGGAGGTGCGCGGCACTAGAGCAAACAACACGTCGCCCTCTGCCTCGCACGGAACCACATGGGCCTGAAGCTGCGCGGGTCCGTCCGTCGCCAGGGTGACCAGTCGAGTCTCGGCCAGTGTATCAGCGATGCGCTGCTTCAGATGATCCAACATCCTGCACCCCGAATCGTTCAAAGAAAAGGACCGGCTGGGCGCGCTTACCACTCAAGCATACACCCAAACCGGTCCGGCATCATCTATCGAAAGATATGTCCGGGGTTATGTCGTGATGAGACCGAGTTCCCGTCCGAACGCTGCGGCTTCCGTGCGGTTGTGTGCACCCAGCTTGCCAAGGATGTGATTGATGTGGCCCTTGACGGTTCCCACGCTGAGAAAAAGCTGATCGGCGATTTCCTGATTGGATGCCCCCCTGGCGAGCAGAGCGAGGATCTCGAGCTCGCGCGTGGTGAGCGGCTCAATCATCAGGGAGGCCAGGTGCAAACGAGCAGCCGGCATCCCCGGTTGCTGACCGTTGCCTTCGGGAGAGGGAAAGGCAGCAAGCAACCTGTCCAGGTACGCGCGCACAGGAGCCGGCAGTGTGCTCCCGTTCCGCAGCCGGCAGGCGACCATCACCCCCCGCAGCGTTTCTCCCCTGTCCAGAAAAACGCGAACGTAACCGGCCGGCTCGGCAAGCGTCAGGGCGTGCCTCAGCGTCTCGCAAGCCTGCGCCGAGTCCCCCTCCGCGGCAGAGGCCGCCGCCTGGAGCGTCAACGCCTCGACGACTGCAGCGATCCGACCCGCCGACTCGGCGGCGTGTACGATTCTCCGCACGATCTCCTGAGCTTCCGCCAGTCGTCCCTGCGCCAGATGCACCCCCGCGACAAGCAGGTCTTCGAACTCCTCGATGCTGCGGGGAAAATCAGTTCGTGCACCGCGTTCGTTTCGGAGGCCTTCAGCCCATCGCGCTGCCGTTGCGAGATCGGTCGCCAGGAGATCGAGCCTTGCCCGATGGGCGGCGACCCAAGAGGTCACGTGGGCATGCTGGCCGCGCACCGCTATTCCTTCGGCGAGCAAGACCTCAGCGCGAGCGTCGTCCGCATCCCCTTTCGCCCAGGCCACCTGCGCCAGGGCGACATGCCCGGCGATTTCCCCCAATGGATTCGCTGCCTGACGGCTAAGAATCAGCCCTTCGCGGATGGTGCGTTCCGCTTCTTCGAGACGGTTCTGCCCCAAGAGCGCCTCACCGAGGCAGATCAACGCTTCTCCCCCGAAGGCTTGCATCTCACCGCCCCGACGTCGCACCCGATCCAGCGCACGCTCGAAGACCCATTCCGCCTCGTGAGGTTGGCCCTGGGCCATCAACACTTGGCCCAGCCGGGATGCCGCGGCCAGGGCAAGCATCGGGAAGAGCGGATCCCCGTCTGGCCCTTCGCCCATTGTCAAACGATAAGCTTCACGATAGGCCGTCTCTGCGGACCGGACATTGCCATCCAGACGGTACGCGTTGCCGAGCGACTGCAGAATGACGATCCGCAGCCAGAGATCTTCCGTCGCTAACTGCGCGCCCTGCGGCTCCTGGTAGAACTCGGCCCAGCGATCGGGCCAGAGCAAAAACATAGCCTGCTGAGAACACTCGGTGGCCCGCCGGCTCTCCCACCTGAAAGAGAGGATCAGCCCTCGCAACGCGAGCAGCTCGCCCCGGATCGACCGTGCGCCGGGGTCTTCGGACCATGCCATCAACTCCTCTTCGCTTGCGCTCGCGTCCCATGACGCGCCGCCGAGCGCCGCCTCAACCCATCCCAGCAACTGCTCCTGCAGCGAATGCGGTCCCGAATACGCGATCGACCAGCAATAGGCGAGTGCCAGACGCGGTCGGACGCGCACCAGGTCAAGCGATAGAGCGTCGAGCCAGGTGCGCAGTGTGCCGAGCTCGCCAATAACGATCTGGCGCATGTAGCCTTGTTCGATCAGGCGCGCGGCATCGATCTGGTCACCGATTTGCAGCAGATGGCGGATCGCGTCGGTCATCTGCCCGTTGGCCTCATACCACGCGGCGGCGCGGCGGTGCAGCTCAGCGAACAACGTCGGTTCGGTCTCGGCAAGCCGTCCACGCATCGCTTCGGCGAACAGGGGGTGGTATCGGTACCATCGCCGCTCTTCGTCCAGTGGAACGATGAATAGATTCTCACGCTCCAGCCGGTTGAGCATCGCCTGGCACGATTGCTGGCCGATCCTGCGACTGCCACCGGGTGCTCCGGCAGGCCCCACAGGGTGGAGCACACCATCGCAGAGCGGCGCCGTCAGGTAATCCAGCATCGAGGTGTGCAGCAGGAAGTCCTGGACCTCTGCTGGCTGGCGCGCCAGCACTTCCTCGACCAGGTACCCGAGAATGTGGTGCTGCGTGCCCCTGAAGTCCTGGATAAAGCGCTCTTGATAGCGTGCATCGCGCCCCTGCAACGATAGGGCAGCCAGGTGAAGCCCGGCGGCCCAACCCTCAGTGCGCGCCGCCAGGCTCTCCACGGCCTCAGCAGGCAGCGCCAACTGCATCACCTGGTTGAGAAACACTTCTGCTTCATCGGGCCGAAACCGCAGATCAGCGGCGCGAATCTCGATCAGTTGATCTCGTACGCGCAAGCGGGCCAGCGGCAAGGGCGGATCGGCGCGCGAGAGGATGACAAGATGAACGTTCGCGGGCAAGTGCTCAACGAAGAACGCCACCGAATCGTGGATCGCCCGACTCCGTATGGTGTGATAGTCGTCGAGGACGAGGACAACCGGCGCGCCAGACGCTTCGGACTCGGCGCCCTGCGGATCGGCCAGATCGTTGATCAGGCTTGTCGCCACCGCCTGAAGCCAGGCCGGACCGCTCTGCCCCGAAGCGGTTTGCGCCGTCGATCGGAGCAGCGAACGCGCTTCCTCGCCCGCACCCGGCGCTACGGCATTAAAGGCCGCCACCGCATACCGCCAGAAGCGAACCGGATCGTTGTCATCGTCATCCAACGCCAGCCAACACCAACGGGGAGCGCACGGCAAAGGAGACGCCTGTGATAGCATCCCCTCAGCAGGCAGCGTCCGGCATTCGGCGATCCAATGCGCCAGCAGCATGCTCTTGCCGAAACCGGCGGGCGCCGAGATCAGCGTGACGGGGCGATCGAAGCTGCGACAGAGTAAATCGAGCAGATGGGGCCGGCGCACCAAACCCGCACGCACACGTGGCACGCGCAGCTTGGTTGCCAACAACGGCAAGGGGTCCGCCAGGGTTCCCCTGGATGGGGCCGAGGGTTCAATGTCCGCCATCGATCGATCCAGCGTGTGCGACACGACAGCCAGGGCGGATCACCCAAGCCGAGCAGCGATCCTCGCCTGGCTGTCATGGGAATCGGTGCGTCTATGCGACCGCTGTCGATTATAGCACTCGCCGCGCAAATCTGGAACTGGTGCGGCTGATCGGGTCAGCCCTGCGCATCTTGCACGAACTCCAGCCCGATCTCCTGCCGCCAGCGATCGAGGAGGCGCATGTTGCCCAACGAGTCGTCCCAACTCATCGCAGGCGCCTGGCGGTCGCCGATATGGGCGGCGACCGTATCCGCCTCGTACGTGAAGAGGTCGCGATCGGGCGTGATCACGATCTCCTCGGTGCGGCCGTCCCGGTGCGTTTGGCAACTCATCGACACGGCGGGGAATGGGGTGTCGAGCGGCAGCGGCCCCTTGGCCGTGCGGCACGGCGAAGAGGGCAGCCACGGATTGGCAACCGTAAGGACGCCGGCCTCACCGTAGACGGAGACCTCGGCAGGCATGCGACATGCCACTCCGGTGATGATCTCAGCCACAATGCCGCTCTCGAACTTCAGCGTGGCGGCGGCATAGTGGTCGACGCCGGTAGGTCCGAGCATCCCGCAACCCTTGACCTCCACCGGTTCTGCGAACGGCCTGTCGATCGCGGCGCCAGCGAGCAGACGAGCCATGGAGGCGACATAGCAGCCCACATCGAGAATACCGCCGCCGCCCAGCCCCTTGCTATAGGCGCGCGAAGCGGGGTTGAAGCCAGCAGCAAAGCTGAAGACCGCACGTATGATCTGCACCCGGCCGACAGCGCCGCTGCGCACCAGCTCGACCAGCCTTGTCGTCTGCGGATGGCAGCGATACATGAATGCTTCCATCAGAAAGACATCGTTGGCCCTCGCCGCCGCCATCATCGATGCCGCTTCCGCGGCATTCATGGCGATCGGCTTCTCGACCAGGATGTGCTTCCCGGCCTCCGCCGCCTGAATGGCGCAGGCTGCATGGAACGGATGGATCGTGGAGATGTAGACGGCCTCGACCTCCGCATCAGCCAGCAGCGCCTCGTAGGACCCGTAGACGCGGGCGACGCCGAAGTCGCCGCCGAACTGCGCCGCCTTGCCCGGCGTCTGGCTGCCGACGGCGACGATCCGCCCCGTCTTGGAGAAGCGCAGACCGTTCGCGAACACGCGGGCGATGCCGCCCGCACCCATGAGACCCCAGTTCAACATCGGAGACTCCTTCTTAGTACGCCGAACCTGCCCGCGTGAGCATCGGCGCTCGCCGCACAACCCGGTCCGCCAGGTCGTCACACGCCAAGGCCGCGCGAGTACAAGAAGAACATACCCAGGAAGTAGAGTACGAAGATGAGCAGTGCGTCCGTCTCGATGAAGCGCAGACGACGCTCGACCCGCGCCAGGTTGCCCATCAGACCCAGGCAGGTCAGCAGCAAGCCCAGCAGTGCGACCAGTGCGAAGGCCGGCTCGATGGCGCCGAGGAAGCGGCCGGGCGTGTAAAAGAGGTCGGTCAAGCCGAGGGCAAAGATATTGAACGCATTGCTGCCGAACAGATTGCCGACACCCATGTCGAATGCACCAAGGCGCACCGCTGCGATCGTGGTGACGACTTCCGGCAGCGAGGTGACCATGGCGACGAGCGTCGTACCGACGAAGCCGGTGCTCAGGCCGGTGATCTCGGCGATCTCTTTGCTGCTGCGCACCAACCAGGGGGTGACGACGATCAACAACGCCGTCGCCGCCAGAAAACCCAACACCCCTCGACGCAGCGTCGGCGCCCCTTCGATTTCCGCGGCGGCTTCGGGCCCCCCGCTTGCCGCCGGGTTATTGGACTGAATCAGCCGGACGCCGATCAGGTAGGTCGCGATGAGCAACAGACTGTCGACTCCCACCCAGCCGATCGTGATCTCGATGTCCGCCAACAGGAAAAAAGCCGTCAGGCCCAACAGCAAGATTGCCAGGCTTGCACTGAGCGCGTGCCGCGTGGCCACGCGGCGCAAGATGCGCGCCTGCCTGTGGAGCAGGTCGAGCAACGCCAGCACAAACATGTTGAACATG
The DNA here is from genome assembly GCA_964423545.1 of uncultured Anaerolineales bacterium. Classification (GTDB taxonomy): domain Bacteria; phylum Chloroflexota; class Anaerolineae; order CG2-30-64-16; family CG2-30-64-16; genus JALOOE01. Next base: position 7,550 of record CAYRFV010000084.1, read on the forward strand.
CAACTGCCCAGCAGATTGCCGACAGCCAGGTTCGGCGCTCCCTGACCGATGGAGCTGATCGTGGTCAGCAGTTCGGGCAAGGAGGTCGCCCCTGCCAGGAGCAAGGTGCCGACAAAGAGGCCGCCCAGGCGGGTGCGCACGGCGATGATCTCGCCGTACTCGGCCAACTTGATCGCCGCAAAAACCAGCATCGCGGAGCTGGCGATGAAGATTGCCCAGGGCATCACTCCGCCTCTCCCAGATGTGTGGAGGCCGGCACCCCTTTGACCCATGCAAGCGGCCATGCGGTGAACACGCCCGTGTTGGGGGCGTCCAGGTCACCGACGACCTGCTCGGTCGCCGTCAGACACCTGCGGACAACTTGCTCATCGGGCACGATCGCAAAGAGGGTGATGTTGCCCACATCCTCCAGCACATCCAAACGCCCATAGTCGTAAGGGGCATGGACCCGCTCCCGCCACGCCTTGCGGCGATGGCCGCCTGAGCTCTCGAAGAAGGTCGCGCCGCTGATCCCGGCCGCAGTCCAAGCTTCCAGCACATCATCCAGTTCAGTGATGTCGTCCAGAACGAACATGATCATGAACATGGCCAGCTCGCCTCCCCTGGGTGCGCGCACCAGCCGCACCATCACCGTGAAGCCGCAGATCGAAATCCATTGCGCGGCGGAGAATCCGCTTCTCGACGCCATCCCGTAGCCTGCACTCGATCGAAATCCTAAGCGCGTATTCTACGCTATTCAGGTCAAGAACGGCAACATGCGACACAGCTGCCACGAGGCAGCTGACGATGCTCGATCGAACCAGCAGTGCATCAAACGATTCCAGGTGAAAGATCACCTCCGCCAGAACCAACAGCACCGCGTCGAAGGTTACAGTCACGCTCATGGTGATCCGCATGCACGAATCTAGCCACTTCGGCAGCATACGCCAGATCGGATGCGTCCGGCAGGCATCCCCGCAGCGAAGATGGGGAGATGGTCAATGTGGTGGGCGCCGGCATTTGGTAGAGTGGGGCGTGACGCGTCCCTTGGGACCGCGATCGCCCCTCAGAGGGGTTGCAGGATAGCATCAGGCGGCAGGCGGCGGCCACAGATCGAGATA
>CAYRFV010000084.1:8749-20097 GCA_964423545.1 uncultured Anaerolineales bacterium
AATCTTGGAATCCCACCAACTCTGAAGTATAATGCGGCCCAGGGTCCTGATCCCGAAGCATACGCGGACAGACCGGACTCCTCTTGATCCTCGCTGTCGGACGACGGACGCGGTTGGCACTGAGAAGTCCTCTTGGATGCGACATCATGAACAAGAATCAAAGACTCGAGATCATACGCGACACAGGGGTCATCGCTATCATGCGCGCCCAGAGCTCTAATCAACTCATCGCCGCAGCAGATGCCATCCGACAGGGCGGCGTACGCGCAATCGAGGTCACGATGACCACGCCGGGCGCGCTGAAGGTCATCGAGGAGGCGACTCACCGCTATGGTGACGACGTACTCTTCGGCGCGGGCACCGTGCTCGATGCTGAGACCGCGCGTGCCGCGATCCTGGCAGGCGCGGGGTTCATCGTGGCGCCCACACTCAAGCTCGAAGTGATCGAGATGGGCCGGCGCTACAGCGTCCCAACCATGCCCGGCTGCTACACACCGACCGAGATGCTGACCGCCTGGGAGGCGGGAGCGGACTTCGTCAAGCTCTTCCCTGCCGATGCAGGCGGGCCCGGTCTGGTGAAAGCGATTCTGGCCCCGCTGCCGCAGCTCCAGATCGTGCCGGTGGGGGGCGTGGACTTGAGCACCGCTGCGGACTTCATCCGCAGCGGCGCCGCGGCCGTCGGGGTCGGCGGCAGCCTGATCAACCAGAAGTTGCTCGACGCCGGCGACATGTCCGAACTGACGCGCCGCGCAGCGGGATTCATTGCGGCAGTCAAGAAAGGACGAGATCAATGATGGATGCACTGGAAGCCATTGCCACCAGACGAAGCAACCGCGGGTTCAGAACTGACCCGATTCCCCAGGATGTACTGGAGCAAATCCTTAACGCGGCGATCATGGCTCCGTCGGCCAAGAACCGGCAGCCGTGGCGCTTTGTTGTGGTCCGCGAGGATCGGCGCGTCGAAATGATCCGGTTGATGCGCCAGCGCCTTGAGAAGATGAAGGCGAGCGGAGAGAACTTCGGCAGCGCCGAAGGTACGGCAGCCGTCATGGAGCAAGCGCCAGTCACGGTGTTCATTTTCAACAGCGAAGGCACGCACCCGTGGCTCACCCGTTCGATCAATCAGACCTTCGATGATCTCGTCAATCTCCAGTCCATCGGCGCGGCGATCCAGAACATGTGCCTGGCCGCGCACGCGCTCGGCCTCGGCTCGCTGTGGATCTGCGATGTGCTATACGCCTATGAGGAGCTTTCGGCCTGGTTGGGTCAGAATTCGGAGATGGTCGCAGCGGTATCGTTGGGCTACCCGGCGGATCATCCGGTGTTTTTCTCGCGCAAGCCGCTCGCAGAGGTTGCCAGATGGTACTGACACGTGCGACCAAACTTCGCGAGCCCTCCCCGGCGGACCTCCCCGCGATCATGCGGATACAGGGGGTGGATTCTGCACAGCGTGATGCATCTGTGTTCGGGAGCAAGTCATGACGCAAGTTGAGTGTTGGGGGTTCTTCGAGATCGCATTGCCCGGCCCGTCAGAAGGCAATCCCTTTGTGGATGTGCAACTGAGCGCCGAGCTGGCGCACAAGAATCGCAGCCTGTATGTGGAAGGCTACTATGACGGCGATGGCCGCTATTGTCTGCGGTTTATGCCTGACGCTCCGGGTGAATGGCGCTACGTCACGCACTGCAATGTGCGGGAGCTGGATGGCCGGAACGGGGAGTTCACGTGCGTTGCACCGGGGGCGAGCAATCATGGCCCGGTGCGGGTGCGCGACACGCACCACTTCGCCTATGCCGACGGCGCGCCGCATTTCCCTATCGGGACGACCTGTTACGTCTGGAATCACCAGGGCGACGCGCTGGAGATGCAGACACTCGAAACGCTGAAGCGCGCACCCTTCAACAAAATGCGGATGTGTGTCTTCCCCAAGGACTACCTGTTCAACAAGAACGAACCGGAGCGTTACCCCTTCGAGCGCACTCTCGCGGGCGGCTGGGATTGGACGCGATTCGATCCGGCCTACTTCCGGCATCTGGAGCAGCGTGTGGGAGACCTGCTGGCGTTGGGGATCGAAGCCGATATCATTCTTTTCCATCCCTACGATCGCTGGGGCTTCGCCACCATGGATGCGGAGACGGACGATCGCACGTTGCGCTACGTGGTGGCGCGGCTCTCGGCCTACCGCAACGTCTGGTGGTCGCTGGCTAATGAGTATGACCTGATGGCAGCGAAGACGACGGCCGATTGGGATCGCTTCTTCAGGATCATCCAGGAATGCGATCCCTACGGGCATCTGCGATCCATCCACAACTGCCGTCCTTTCTACGATCATGGCAAGCCGTGGGTGACCCACTGCAGCGTGCAGCACCACGACGTGAAGCGCGTTAGAGAGTGGCGGGAGCTGTATTGCAAACCGGTCGTGGTGGACGAATGCGGATATGAAGGGAACATAGAGCGGAGCTGGGGCAGCCTTCCGGCGCAGGAGCTTGTCCATCGCTTCTGGCTCGGAACCTGCAACGGCGGTTATGTCGGACACGGGGAGACCTACCTGCACCCCCAGGACATCCTTTGGTGGGCAAAGGGCGGCGTCTTGCACGGCGAAAGTCCGGCGCGCATCGCGTTCCTGCGCCGCATCCTCGAAGAAGGGCCAGCGGATGGGCTGGAGCCGGTCAAGACGCCATCTAATCTGTACGGGATCGGCAAGGGCGATGCGTATCGGCTCATCTACCTGGCGATTCAGCAGCCTGCCGAATTTGTGCTCGATCTCCCCCAGGAGTCGGAGTATACGGTCGAGGTAATCGATACCTGGGAAATGACGATCTCGCCGCTCGCGGGGCGCTGGCGGGGGCAGTCAAGAGTCCGATTGCCGGGCAAGCCTTACCTGGCGCTGCGAATCGTCAAGGTGGAGTAAGCTGCCGGCGCCGTCCGCCATGACTCTTTTTTGGGCCAGCACGGGTCTCGGCGGCGCCCGCGTTCGGGCGCCACTCTGGAATATGGGCAATATCCTCGCGATCGACCAAGGCACGACCAACACCAAGGCCCTCGTTGTCGACCCATCCGGTCGCGTCCTGGCGCGCGGCAGCATTCCGACAGCCATCAGTTACCCGCAACCCGGCTGGGTGGAACAGGATGCGCTGGAGATCTGGCGCTGCACATTGGCGACGATTGAGCAGTGCCTTGACGCGCTCGACAGGCCCGATCTGGCCGCGGTGGCCATCAGCAACCAGCGCGAGACGGCGCTGGTCTGGGAGCGGGTGTCGGGCCAGCCTCTTGGGCCGGCCGTCGTATGGCAGTGCCATCGCAGCGCCGCGTTCTGCAACTCGCTGAAGGCGCAGGGGCTCGGCTCGCTCCTTCAGGATCGCACAGGGCTGCAAATCGACCCGATGTTCTCTGCCAGCAAGCTGCGCTGGCTGCTGGATCACATCTCCGACGGGCAGGCGCGCGCCGAAAACGGCGAGTTGTGCGTCGGCACCGTGGACGCCTGGCTGCTCTGGAATCTGACCGCCGGACGCGTCCATGCCACCGACATGACCAATGCTTCGCGCACCCAGCTCATGTCGCTGCACGATCTGAACTGGGACGCCACGGCGATGGCGATCTTCGGCATTCCGTCCGTCGTGCTCCCACAGATCAGACCCTCGAGCTTCGTGTTCGGGGAGACGGCTCCCGTCGGCGCGCTGCCGGCCGGCATTCCGATCGCCAGCCTGATCGGCGATTCGCACGCTTCGCTCTACGGGCTGGGCGCCTTTCGGCCCGGCAGCGTCAAGGCGACGTATGGCACCGGGTCATCGCTGATGACGCCGACCAGGCAACTGGTCCTCTCACGACATGGGCTTTCGACAACGGTGGCGTGGGGGGTTCCGCCTCCCCGCCCACCGCGAGGCGAGGGAGGCGCCAGCTCGTTGCTCTCGCCAGAAGGCGCAGATCGGGAAGTGAGCGTCACCTACGCGCTGGAGGGCAACATCTACGCCACCGGCGCAGGCGTGCAGTGGGTGGGCGAGCTGCTTGGGTTGGCCGATGGCGGTCCGGGCATCGATCGGCTTGCGCGGTCGGTGGAGGATAGCGCGGGCGTCTACTTCGTGCCCGCGCTGACGGGCCTGGGTGCGCCGCACTGGTCGGGATCTGCGCGCGGGCTGATCGCGGGCTTGACGCGCGGGGCTGCCGCGGGGCACCTGGCACGCGCCGCCCTGGAGGCGATCGCTTACCAGGTGTGCGACGTCTTCGATGTCATGCGCACCGAGGCCGGCGCAGCGCTGGACACCCTGCTGGCCGACGGTGGCGCCACCCGAAACGATCTGCTGATGCAGTTCCAGGCGGATATGCTCGGCTGCCCGGTGCTGCGCAGCACGTCGGCGGATGTTTCGCCGCTTGGCGCGGCCTTTCTTGCCGGCCGCGCAGTCGGACTCTGGCCGGATGAGGCGAACATCGAGCGCCTGATCCCTACGCGCGACCGCTTCGAACCGCAGATGTCCGGGCTGCGGCGTGCGGAGCTCCAGGCGGGCTGGCGCGACGCTCTGGCGCGCACGCTCTTTTCGCCCCCGAGAGGAAATCTCCATGATCGATGATCCCAAGATCCTCGCCGAGCGCGCTAATGCGCTCCGGTGGCGCGATCTGCAGATGCTCAACCGCGCTCGACTGGGCCATACAGGGGGCGACTTCTCTGCAGCCGACATTCTGACGACTCTCTACCTGGGCATCCTGCGCGTAGATCCGGCCCGCCCCAACTGGCCGGATCGCGACCGGTTTATCCTCAGCAAGGGGCACGCATCGGGGATGTTCTACAGCATCCTGGCGGAGGCCGGTTTCTTCCCGCCGGAGGAGCTCGGCACCTTTGCTGAGCCCGGCTCACGCCTCAACGGACACCCATCCAACACCAAGCTGCCCGGCGTCGAGACGAGCACCGGCCCGCTCGGTCATGGGTTGCCGGTGGCGGTTGGAGCGGCGCTGGGAGCGAAGATGGACGCTGCGACATGGCGCACCTTCGTGCTGACCGGGGACGGCGAGCTCCAGGAGGGCAGCAACTGGGAAGCGGCAATGTCGGCGGCGCACTTTGGCCTCGCGAACCTGACGTGGATCGTGGATCGCAACCGGTTACAGCAGGGCGCCGCCACCGAACAGACCATCCGCCTGGAGCCGCTGGCTGACAAGATGCGAGCCTTCGGATGGGCGGTGCGAGAGGTGGACGGTCACGACCACGCCGCGCTGCTCCAGGTGCTCAGAGACCTGCCATTCGAAACAGGAAAGCCCAGTGGGATCATCGCGCACACGCATAAAGGCAAAGGGGTGTCGTTCATCCAGGATCGCGCTGAATGGCACCACCACCATCGTGTGCTGAGCAGCGACGAGATGGCAGCGGCGAGGATCGAACTCGGAGCCAGCGATCCGGCGCTGGAACTCGGGACGGCAGGGGGTGGAGCGCCGGACCCTATGCGCAGCGATCAAGCGGCCGCGGGCCGGGGTGGCGCGGCGCACAGTCAGCGACCCGGGGTGTCCGCCGCGACGCCGGCGGGTGCGCTGGCGGACTGCCGGGATGCGTTCGCAGCCACGCTCGAAGGTCTGGCTCGCGCGAACCCCCGCATCGTCGCCGTGTGCAACGACTCGGTCAGTTCGAGCAAACTGGGACGATTCGCCAGGGAATTTCCGGACCGGCTCGTGAACGTCGGCATTGCCGAACAGAACATGATCGGCGTGGCGGCCGGACTGGCCAATGCCGGCAAGCTCCCCTTCGTCTGCGCCGCGTCGTGCTTCCTGACCGGCCGCGCGCTGGAACAGATTAAGGCCGACCTGGCCTACTCCAATGCCAACGTCAAGCTGTGCGGGATGAGCAGCGGCGTGGCGTACGGCGAGCTGGGCGCCACCCACCACTCGATCGAGGACCTGGCGTGGACCCGCGTTCTCGCGGAAATGACGGTGATCGTGCCCGCCGACGCGAGCGAGACGGCGCAGGCGGTCGAGGCCGCGGCTGCCTGCCGCGGGCCGGTCTTCCTCCGCATCAGCCGGATGCCAACCCCCGCGGTCCATGGGGCGGACTACCGGTTCGAGATCGGCCGAGCGGCCCAATTGCGCGATGGAAGCAACGTCACGCTGATCGCCGCAGGCACCATGGTGAGCCGGGCTTTGGAGGCCGCCGATCTGCTGGCGGCGCACGACATCCGGGCGCGCGTGCTGAATGTCGCCACCGTGCGTCCGATCGACCGGACGGCGATCCATGCGGCGGCGCGCGAGACAGGCGCCATCGTGACGATCGAAGAGCACAGCACCCTCGGCGGGTTGGGCTCCGCAGTCGCCGAGGTGGTAGTGACGACACATCCCGTGCCGATGCGCATCCTGGGCTTCCCGGGCGTCTTCGCGCCCACCGGCTCCGCGGCATGGCTCTTCGAGCATTTCGGATTGACGCCGACAGGCATCCGCGACGCAACGCTCGAACTGCTCGACCGGAAGGGCGCACGATAGGCGACGGCGCGTGGCGACTATCACGCCAGCGCCGCAGCTTGCAGAGGAGGACCGAACATGACCGAGCCGACGCTTGCCGTAATCATCGGCAATCGCGATTTCTTCCCCGATCGCCTGGTGAGCGAAGCTCGCCGGGAGATCCTGACCGTGCTCAGCGAGGCAGGCGTGACGCCTGTGATCCTGGGCGAGGCCGACACCAAGTTGGGAGCCGTAGAAACCTGGGAAGACGCCAAACGCTGCGCTGGTCTGTTCAAGGGACAGCGCGACCGCATCAATGGCATACTGGTGGCGCTGCCCAATTTCGGTGACGAGCGCGGCATCGCAGACACGATCAAATTGTCGGGACTCAGCGTTCCCATCCTGGTGCAGGCCTATCCTGATGATCTCGACCAGCTTTATGTCGAGCGCCGCCGCGATGCGTTCTGCGGCAAGATCTCGGCCTGCAACAACCTCCGTCAGTACGGCTATCCCTTCACGCTCACCAGCGAGCACACGGCTGCGCCCTCACAGGACAGCTTCAAGGCCGACCTGCGTCGTTTCCTCGGCGTCTGCCGCACAGTGAATGGGCTGCGCGAGGCCCGTCTGGGAGCGATCGGGGCGCGGCCGGCCGCGTTCAACACCGTGCGCTACAGCGAGAAGCTGCTGCAGGCCTACGGGATCACAGTGACCACGGTGGATTTCTCGGAAATCCTCGGCGCCGCGGGCAGATTGGACGACGGGGAGACACAGGTGCAGGCGAAGTTGGCCGGCATTCGGGGCTACGCTCGATCTGACAACGTGCCGCCTCCCTCGCTCGTGCGAATGGCGAAGCTCGGCGTGGTCATCGATCAGTGGATGAAGGCGAACGACCTCGATGCCAGTGCGCTGCAGTGCTGGACCTCCATCCAGAAGAACTTCGGCGTCAACGTCTGTACGCTGATGAGCATGATGAGCCATGAGTTGATGCCCAGCGCGTGCGAGGTGGATATCACCGGCGTTGCGTCGATGTATGCGCTTCAGCTCGCCTCGGCCGCGCCCAGTGCGCTGGTCGATTGGAACAACAACTACGCGGGCGATCCGGACAAGTGCGTCTTTTTCCACTGCGGCAACTGGGCTAAGAGCTTCGTGCCCGATATCGAGATCAGCAACGCGCCGATCCTGGGCAGCACACTGGGCGTTGAGAACACCTACGGAGCCATGGCGGGCCGCGTGCCGGCCGGACCGATGAGCTTCGCCCGAATCAGCACCGACGACCGGGCCGGACTAATCCGAACATATACGGGGAACGGCGCTTTCACCGACGACCCGCTTGACACGTTCGGCAACCGGGCGGTCGTGCACGTGCCCCGCCTGCAAACGCTGCTGCGGCACATCTGCAAGAACGGCTTCGAACACCATGTTGCCATGAGCGCGTCGCACTCGGCGGAGGTGTTGGCGGAGGCATTCGGGACATACCTCGGCTGGGAAGTCTATCACCACGCAGTCTAATAGTCTGTCAATGATGCAGTGAGGAGTTCGTAGTAGCGGCTTTAGTCGCTGGTCCGGCACGAAAACGACTGAAGTCGTCACTACCACCCTGTCAAATCACGGCTGACAGACCCCTAGCGCCCTGTCATGTCAGTCACCGAGCGGCGCCGGACGCGGACGCTTCGAGCCTGGCTGGCCCCGCGCCAACGGAGCAAAAAAACGATGGAGAGCAGTGCCTGTGTCGGCGACTGGAAGCTGCGGCTGGCGATTGCGCTGATCCTGGTTGGCCTGCTGTCAGTTGGATGCCAGGCTGGCGGGGCGACCCACACGATCGTGTCTGAGACGCCCTTCTACCTGGATGGACCACAGCAGGCGCGGTCTGCGGACGGCCTTCTCGCCGCCGGCACGCGCGTCACGCTGGTGAGCTCGTCGGGAAGCTATTCACAAGTCGTGCTGCCCAACGGTCGGCGCGCCTACGTCGCGGCTGACCGTCTCAGTCCGCTCCGATAGACCCGCTGTGCGGCCAGGCGCTCCGCCTCTTTGAATCAGAGCCCCAGCATGAACTGATAGATCTTATCCTGCATGCCGGGCAGATTCTCGTGCCCGAAGTCAGGATAGACCGCTTGGGCCTTTGGCGAAGTGATCTTGTTGTATGCAGCGAACTGGCTCGATGGCGGGCAGATGGTGTCCATCAGGCCGATGCCCCAGAGCACCTCGGCCTTGATGCGCGGGGCCAGAAACTGGATGTCCACGTAACCCAGGTTGGTGAAAATCTCCTGCTCGCGCTCGTGCCGTGGATCGAACAGCCGGAAAAAGTCCTTCAGCTCCTGGTAGGCATCCTTTGCTTGATCCATGTTCCAGACCCGCTGATAGTCGCTGAGGAAGGGAAAGATCGGCGCGGCGCGGCGCACGCGCGGTTCGAGTGCGACGCAGGCGACCGTCAACGCGCCGCCCTGGCTGCCACCCGTTGCGCCGACGCGGCCCGAATCTACATCGGGCATCTCCATGACGATCTTCGCCAACTGAGCAGTGTCCAGGAAGATCTGGCGGAAGAGCAGTTTCTCGGGATGACCGGCGAGCGCGTCGTTCATGCCGCGAATGATGTGCCCGCGATGGGTGTTGCCGGTGACCTCGCCGACGTCCTCCGAGAGGCCGCCCTGCCCGCGGCAGTCCAGCGCGGCCACGGTGCAGCCGCGTGCTGCGTAGCCGAGCTTGTCTGCCCAATCGCCCGAGTTGCCCGAGTAGCCGTGGAACATCAGGACCGCCGGGTGCGGAGCGACGGCATTCTTGGGCCGCAGCAGCTTGGCATGGACGCGTGCGCCGCCAACCCCAGTGAAGTACATGTGGAAGCACTCAGCGAACGGCGCCTGGAAGGCGGCGGGCACGAGCTCGACCTGCGGATCGAGCGCCTGCATCTCAGTAAGGGCCTTATTCCAGTAGGCGTCGTGATCCGCCGGCCTGGGATTGCTGCCCTGATAGGTGACGAGCTTCTCCCAGGGGAAGTCAAAAGTGAGTGGCATGGGTGGCTCCTGAAGCGAGATGGTGAACTGAGATCGAGACGATGGGCAGCAACGGTGAACGCTGCTGACCGATGGACAGTATACTCCGAGAGCGGAGAGAGCAAAAAAAGACGGCCCCAGGGATTCGTGCAGCGAGATCGAGCAATTCGTAGAACATATATACTATTTACCCGTAACTTCGCCTGTCGCCACACGTCTTACTGAGCATCACGGTTGCTTTCCGGTCGTATCGAATCGCCCGACGGGACGTCGAGCCGTCTGGTCGGTGAGCACAGCACAGCATGGCATGGAGTATCGAGATGCGACGCCTCATTCTAATCGCAATGACGATGGTCGTGATCGCCACGGCCAGCGTGATCCCTGCAGCAGCCCAAGGGGGGACCGCCTGGTGGACTCCCGGCATCTTCGATCGGGGGCCGCGACCGCATGCGATGGGAACGGTGTGGGGCAACCTCTACTATGTCGTGCGCGGAGACACCCTCTTTTCCATTGGCTTGCGTTTTGGCTTGCCGTGGCCGGTGATCGCGCACGCTAATGGCATCGCCTTCCCGCCGTCCACCCAGGCCGGGTCGTGTCTGGTGATCCCCGGCCTGGGCTCGCCGCCGCCTGTTCCGTGGCCTCCGCCCCCGCCAAGGCCGACGCCGCTGCCGCCGCCTCCGCCCACGCCGCCTACTCCGGTGTCGCCCGCCATTCGCATCGACATCCCGGCGCCGGGCGCGATCTTGCCTCCCACTTTCACCGTCAGCGGCTGGGGCCGCGGGCTGTATGAAGGCAATGTGGTAGTGCGCGTCTTCGATGCCAATCGGGTGCTGCTGGCCGAACGCGCGACAGTGCTCCAGGGGCCGAACGTCGCCACGGGCGGCGAGGGGGTCTGGTCGGTGCAGATCACGGTCAGCACGTCGCCCGGCATGCCGGGCCTCATTGAGGCTTTCTCGCCTCAACCCACCCCCGCCGGGGCGACCGTGCGGGTGGTCTTCGGGTCGGGCGCCGGCGGCCCAGGAGTGGTCTATCCGCCCGGCCAATGCCAGGTGCAGGCGATCGCAGGAATGCCGATCTACACGGCGCCCAACGGTGAGGTGTTGGGATTCTTCGCCGCCGACGGATGGTTCGAGGCGTTGGAGCGCCGGCCCGCCGCAGGCATGAACTGGTACAAGCTGCAGCCAGGAGGGAGCGCGGGCGGTCCGCCCGCCTGGGCGCCCACCTCCAGTCTTTCGGCGGTCAGCACAGGCTGTCAGGCCCGGTAGGGGACGACATGGCGCGAGGGGTCGGCCTTTCCAGGGTGGTATCCTCCGGTCTGTGAGGCGTTACGACTTGAGGTGGACAACTAACCTTGCTGCGAAACGTGCTGCTTTCAGGTGGCGAATCCTCCCTCTGCTTCAGGCGCCGGCTCGGCCGCGTCAGCGCACGTAGATCAGCCGCAGATCGCGCACATTGGTCCCGCGCACGCCGGTGACGATCAGGTCGTCGAGCGCGGCCAGCACGCCGCCCGAGTTGTGGTTCGCCAGCTCCGCCCTGAGGTTCAGGCCGAGCGCCTCCGCGCGAGCGAGCGTCTCGCCGTCTACGATGCCGCCGGCCGCCTCGGTCGGACCGTCGGTGCCCTCGGAGTCGACCGAGGCCACGGCGATGCGGCCGCTGCCGGCGATGCGGCCCGCGGCGGCCAGCACGAACTCCTGGTTGCGGCCGCCGCACCCGGTGGCATCCCCCACCGTCACCACTAGCTCGCCGCCCAGGATCAGCAGGCAGGGCGGCGCAAAGGGCTGGCCCAGCAGCTCGACCTCGGTGGCGATGTAGCCCAGCGCTTCGCCGATCGTCCGGGCCTCGAGGTCGTTCAGGCTGGACGCCACGATCGCGGGCCGCAGGCCGAGCGCCTGCGCCCGCTGCTGGGCGGCCGCCAGCATCGTCTCCGGCCCCATGGTGCGGAAGCTGTAGTA
>CAYRFV010000085.1:0-2888 GCA_964423545.1 uncultured Anaerolineales bacterium
CCCGCGCGGCTAACCCCCTCCCCCTGTGGGGGTGTGGCCCTGGGTGCGGGGCGCGCCCGTCCACACCACCGCATCGCACTCATCACTGGCGCGGGGCGAGGGATCGGGCGAGGGATTGCGCTGGCGCTTGCCGAGCGCAGTTGGGGAGTGGTGATCAATTACCGCGGCAACGCCGAGGCCGCCCACGAAACCGCGCGGCTGGCCGAGGCCGCGGGCGGGCCGGCACTCCTGGTCCAGGCCGACATTGCGCTGACGGCCGACCGGGAGCGCCTGCTGGCGGAAACGCTGTCGGCTTTTGGCCGCATCGACCTGCTTGTCAACAACGCCGGCGTGGGGCCGCGGCAGCGAGTCGACCTGCTGGAGATTACCGAGGCGAGCTACGACGAGGTGATGGCGGTCAATCTCAAGGGCCCATTCTTCCTCGCACAGGCCACAGCCAGGGCCATGATCGCGCTCACGAGGGCCGGAACGGTTCGAGAGCCGAAGATCGTCAATATCGGCTCGATCAGCGCGTACACCGCCAGCGTCAATCGTGCGGAGTACTGCATCTCGAAGGCCGGCGTCGGCATGATGACCGCCCTGTTCGCCGACCGCCTGGCCGGTGAAGGCATCCATGTGTACGAGATCCGTCCCGGCATCATCGAGACCGACCTGACCAGTATCGCGAAGGCGAAATACGACGCGCTGATCGCCGGCGGGCTGACCCCGATCCGTCGCTGGGGTCAGCCGCAGGATGTCGCCGCGGCGGTGGTGGCGCTCGCCGAGGGCTTCCTGCCCTTCTCCACCGGCGAAGTGATCAACGTAGACGGCGGATTCCACCTGCGACGACTGTAGAGCGATGCGCCGCCGAATACACGAAGGCGGGCGACGACGACAGAACTCTGACGCCTGAAACCCTGTTTCGAGGTTTTCATGTCTCCAACGCGCCGACTGGCAGATATCCACGCCGCGCTCGCCATCGTCAAGACGGCGAACGTCGATCGTAGCGAATACCTGGACTACATGACTTTCCAGGCCAACACCAGGCCCCTCTTCACGGAACCCTTCGGGCCGATCGTCGGACTCAAGGAAGAATGGGCCGCGCAGGGCGCAACACCCGAAGAGATCGACATGTCCGCTTTCCGCTACCGGCATCCTGCCGAAGGCCGCATCCCCGTGAACACCGGTTGGCTGGGCGGACCAGAGGAGGAGATCCTGGAGGAGACGGAGAGCGAGATCATCGCTCGCGACCGGTACGGACGTCGCGTCAAGCTTGCCAAGGGCTTTGCTACCATTGCCCTGCCGCTCGACTACCCCGTGCATACCATGGATGACTGGCTGAGGATCAAACACCACTATGAGTTCTCCGAGGAGCGCTTCGCACCGGGCTGGGAGCAGACCGGTCGCGACCACCTGGCCGCCGGTCGCATCGTGTCGGTCTCGATCCCGGGCGGCTTCGATGAGGCGCGCGAGCTGATGGGGGACGCAGATGTCTGCATGGCCTACTACACGCAACCCGAGCTGATCGAGGACATCTTGCAGACCATCGGCGACACCGCCTACCGGGTGCTCGACCGCGTCTCGGCCACCCTGCAGGTGGACCAACTGACGGTGCACGAGGACATGGCCGGCCGCGCGGGGCCGCTCATCGGGCCGCGGCAGATGCGGCGGTTCGTCGCGCCCTACTATCGCCGCATCTGGGATCTGGTGCGGAGCCGCGGCGCGCGCCTCTTCTGGATCGACTCCGACGGGGATATTGCGCCGATCCTGCCCCAACTGATCGAGGGCGGCATCAACGTCATCTTCCCTGTGGAGCCGGTCGGCAGCATGGACGTCGTCAGGCTGCGCGAGCAGTACGGTGACAGGCTGGCCTTCATCGGTGGGCTGGACAAACATGTCCTGCGCCGCAGCCGGGAGGAGATCGTGGCCGAGCTGGAGTACAAGATCCCCCCCATGGTGCGCTCCGGCGCGTGCATGCTCGGCCTGGACCACCGCATCCCGAACGGTACGCCGATCGAGGCATATCGCTTCTACCACGCGAAGGCTTGGGAGATCCTGGATCGGGAAACAGAGGCAAGAGCAGCGTGACGCAATCCGCTGGATTGCGCCCCTCGCACTCCAGCGGATCGTGATGCGGACGCCGGAGCGCTATGTCCAGACTTGCGCCTGAGCTTGTGTATCGTCGAAACCTGCCGCACATACAGCCGTCCGGCGGAACATTTTTCGTCACCTTTCGGTTGGCGGGCTCCATCCCAGCGAACATACTGATGGCGCTCCACGAGGAAGCCGAACACACCATCGCGGAGGCTGAGCGCATGTCGGCTTCCTCAGAACGGGCTGCACGGCTGTATCTGGAGGAGCGGCGCTTTTTCGGACAATGGGATGCGGTTCTGGATCAGGGCATGGGTCCCGACTGGCTGCGGAACCCGATGATCGCGAAACTGGTCGCAGATGCGATGCGCTTCTTCGACGGGAAGCGCTACGATTTGCTCGCGTACTGCATCATGTCGAATCATGTGCATGTCGTCCTCACGCCGCTGGTCAATGCCGCCACCGAAGGGTGCTATCCGCTGGCGCAAATCATGCACACCCTGAAAGGGTATACGGCCGGTCGTGCCAATCGGCTGCTGGATCGGTCCGGCGCTTTCTGGCTCCACGAAAGCTACGATCATTGCGTTCGAAGTGAAGCTGAGTTGCAGCGCATCGTCGCTTATGTGGTAAACAACCCGGTCAAGGCGGGCCTGGTGTCGGACTGGCAGGCCTGGCCCTGGACTTATCACGCGGGAACACAAGCCAGCGGCCCGTGCTCCCACGGGCCGCCAGGATAGTCGTGCCGCAATCCGCCGGATGGCGATCCGCAGCGGTACGGCGCTCGTCATCGTGCCGCAATCCGCCGGATTGCAATCCGC
>CAYRFV010000085.1:2988-19951 GCA_964423545.1 uncultured Anaerolineales bacterium
TGGATTGCGATCCGCAGGGGTGCGGCGCGTGCAGCCCACAAGCCGGCGGCTTGTGCGACGGCGGACGGCGAGCGGCGGTCATCGTGCCGCAATCCGCCGGATTGCAATCCGCTGGATTGCGATCCGCAGGGGTGCGGCGCGTGCAGCCCACAAGCCGGCGGCTTGTGGTACAGTTCGGGCGAACTCAACTATTGAAGGACATTCACTATGAGTTATCGTCGTGTCGCCATGTTGAAAACCCCGGCCGCCTTTCGGGAGCACATCGCCGGGCTGGGCATCGAGTTGCCTTTCGACGAGATGCTGCAAAGCGGGCCGGACGCGCCCCTCGCGCAGCCGTATGCGCTGCCCGGCGGCTTCACCGTGGGCAACCGCTGGTGCATCCTGCCGATGGAGGGCTGGGACGGCACGCTCGACGGCCGGCCCAGCGAGCTGACGCTGAGACGCTGGCAGCGGTTCGGTCTCAGCGGGGCCAAGCTGATCTTCGGCGGAGAAGCCACCGCGGTGCGCCACGACGGTCGAGCCAACCCGAATCAACTCCTGATCGACGAGCACACGCTGCCGGATCTGGCCCGACTGCGCGAGACGTTGGTCAGCGCCCACACCCTGAGCTTCGGCGCCGGCAGCGCCGCCGATCTCTACATCGGACTCCAACTGACCCACTCGGGTCGCTTCAGCCGCCCGAACGGCAGGAAGCTGGAGCCGTGGATCCTGTACCACCACCCGGTGCTCGATCGTAAGTTCGGCATTGCACCCGATTACCCTGTGATGACCGATGCGCAGATCGGGCAGCTAGTCGAGGAGTATGCGACTGCGGCGCGGCTGGCGCAGCGCGCAGGATTCCACTTCGTGGATGTAAAACACTGCCACGGTTATCTGGGCCATGAGTTTCTCAGCGCCTTCGACCGACCAGGCCGCTATGGGGGCAGCTTCGAGAACCGCACGCGTTTCCTCCGCGAGGTCGCGGCCGCGATCCGGGCGAGCGCACCCGGCCTGGAGATTGCCGTTCGCGTGAGCGCCTTCGACTTCGTGCCGTTCAGACCCGGCCCGACCGGCACCGGCGTGCCGGAGACCTGGGGGGAGGGTCGGTACCGGTGGGCGTTCGGGGGTGACGGCTCCGGGACCGGCATCGACCTTGCGGAAAGCAAGGCCTTCCTTGACCTGCTGGCGGCTCTCAACATCGCGCTTGTGTGCATCACCGGCGGCAGCCCCTACTACGTCCCGCACATCCAGCGACCGGCGCTCTTCCCTCCCTCCGACGGCTATCAGCCCCCTGAAGACCCGCTCGTGGGCGTCGCCCGCCAGCTTGCTGTGACGGCGGCGTTGAAGCGTCACCGGCCCGATCTCGCGATCGTCGGCTCGGCTTATTCGTATCTACAGGAATGGCTGCCCAACGTGGGCCAGCACGCGGTGCGCAGCGGCATGGCCGATTTTGTCGGTCTGGGCCGAATGGTGCTGAGCTACCCGGAACTGCCGGCAGATGCGCTGGCCGGCCGGCCGCTGCAGCGCAAGCGCATCTGCCGCACTTTCAGCGATTGCACCACCGCCCCGCGCAACCACATGGTGTCCGGCTGCTACCCGTTGGACGAGTTCTACAAGACGCGGCCGGAGGCTGAGGCGTTGGAGAAGCTGAAGCAAAGTCGATAGGGCCAGAACGGAGAAGGGGGGAGAGGGGAGCGTGGGCATGACGCACTATCAGCACCTGGGCATCTACAGCGATTGGGTCGACGCGGCGCGGCAACAGGGGCCGGTGCACCCGCTGGCTGCGCCGGGCCGGGAGACGCAGCGCCGGCTGCGAGAAGTTCTCGGTTTCACGCGCGGCCCGGAGACGCCGCTGAACGTCCGCGTCGAGAAACGGTGGTCTCAGGAGGGACTGGAGGGCGAAGAGATCTCGTGGTCCGTGGGCTATGGTCCCCGCACGCATGCCTGGCTGCTGAAGCCCGCCGGCGCAGCGGGACCGCTGCCGGGCATCGTCGCGCTGCATGACCACGGCGGCTTCAAGTTCCTCGGCAAGGAGAAGATCTCCCAAGGCCCGGATGCCCCGCTGCCCGTCATGCGCGACTTCTGGTCCACCTACTACGGCGGCCGGGCATGGGCCAATGCGCTGGCCAGGGAAGGCTTCGCCGTGCTGATCCATGACACCTTCCTGTGGGGCACGCGGCGCTTCCCGCTGGAGACCATGCCGGAGCGCGTGCTCGACCTCGCCGCCGCGTCGCAGAGCACCTGGTGGCCGAATGGAAGCACGCCGTTCGAGATGGCGCACTACAACGCGGCCGCCCTCCACCACGAACACGTCGTGGAGAAGTACTGCTGCCTCCTCGGGACGACCATGGCGGGGGTCGTCAGCCATGAGGATCGCATCGCGCTGAACTACTTGCTCTCGCGATCCGAAGTGGATCCCCAGCGCGTGGGCTGCTGTGGACTGTCCGGCGGCGGCAACCGCTCGACGCTGCTGCTGGCGACCCACGATGCCGTCGCAGCCGCCGTGGTCGTCGGGCTGATGAGCAGCTACGAAGGACTGCTCGATCACAACGTCGTCACCCATACCTGGATGTTTTTCCCGAACGGCTGGTCGCGCTGCGGCGACTGGCCCGACATCGCCGCCTCTCGAGCGCCGATGCCGCTGCTCGTCCAATACGACAGCGAGGACGACCTGTTCACGCCTGCCGGCATGCGCGCGGCGCACGAGCGGTTGATCGAGCATTACGCGGCCGGCCGCGCGGCCTACACCGGCCAGTTCTATCCCGGCCCACACAAGTTCGACCTGGAGATGCAGGCAGCGGCATTCGGGTGGCTGAAGACGCATTTGGGAGGAGAGTGATGAACTCGCGGGAACGTGTCAACCTGGCGCTGAACCACCAACAGCCGGACCGCGTGCCGCTTGACCTGGGCGCCAGCGCAGTCACCGGCATGCAGGTCTCGTCCGTGTATCTGCTCCGCCAGGCGCTGAAGCTTGATCCGCCGGGAGCGCCGGTCAAGGTGATTGAGCCATATCAGATGCTCGGCGAGATCGCGCCCGATCTGATCGACGCGCTGGGGGTGGACGTGGTCGGGCTGGGCGGGCGCAAGACGCTGTTCGGCTTTCGCAACGAGGGCTGGAAGCCGTGGACCCTCTTCGACGGCACCCCCGTGCTCGTCCCGGAAGGCTTCAATACCGAGCCGGAACCAGACGGCAGCATCCTGATGTATCCGGAGGGGGATCGCAGCGCGCCCCCCAGCGGCCACATGCCTGCGGGCGGCTACTACTTCGACACGATCATCCGCCAGGAGCCGATCGATGATGCGCGTCTCGACCCGGCGGACAACCTGGAGGAGTTCGGCCCGATCTCCGACGACGATCTGGCCTATCTGGCAGATGAGGCGGACCGCCTCTACGAAGAAACCGACAAGGCGATTCTGGCCAATTTCGGCGGGACCGCCTTCGGTGATATTGCGCTCGTGCCCGGCCCCTGGATGAAGCACCCGAAGGGCATTCGCGACGTCGCGGAGTGGTACATGAGCACCGTAAGCCGCCGCGACTACGTCTGGCAGGTATTCGAGCGGCAGTGCGAGATTGGCCTGGCGAACCTGGAGCGGATTCACGAGGTGGTCAGCGAGCGGGTGGCGGCAGTCTTCGTCACCGGCACCGATTTCGGCCAACAGCACGGCGCCTTCATCTCGCGCAAGGCCTACCGGCAGCTCTTCATGCCGTTCCATCGAGCAGTCAACGATTGGATCCACCAGCACACGACCTGGAAGAGCTTCATCCACTCGTGCGGCTCGGTGATCTCCCTTCTGCCCGATTTCATCGAAGCGGGGTTCGACATCCTGAACCCGGTGCAGACCTCGGCGGCGGGCATGGATCCACGCAAGCTGAAGAGTCGCTTCGGCGAACAGATCAGTTTCTGGGGCGGCGGCATCGACACGCAGCGCACCCTGCCGTTCGGCACGCCGGACGAGGTGCGGGCCGAAGTGGCGGAGCGCATCCGCATCTTCGGAGCGGGCGGCGGTTTCGTATTTAACACCATCCACAACGTTCAGGCGCGCGTGCCGGCCGCCAACCTGCTGGCGCTATACGAGGCGGTCAAGGCGCAGTGATCCGAGCGCGACGCGCATTGTTTGACAGATGACACACTTTATAAGTATAATACGTCGTGTCGGCCGTCACGCCCCTGTAACGGCCTCCTGGACTCGCACACCCGATCGAGAGTTCCACGTACCAGACACGATGTCCGCGCGACCGACAGCGCCAGCCTACCGGTCGCAAGGGTGAGGGAGCAGCATGGGTGCTGTACCTGGAAGGAACGTCCACATTGACGCTGCGAGAGCAGCCCTCGAAGGCCCGCGAGGCCAACTGCCGCGCGAGTTGATCTCCACCTGTGTTCCATCCACAAGGAGGAAAAGCAAAGATGCGTAAGCTAACCCGTCGTGAGTTCCTCGTGTTGGGCGGAGGTGTTACAGCCTCCGCCACGCTGGCAGCCTGCGGCGCCCAGGCGACTCCTGCGCCCAAAGCCGCCCCGACGACGGCTCCGGCCGCCAAGGCGCCGGAACCGACCAAGGCGCCCGCTCCGACCGCAGCTCCGGCTGCGACTGCTGCGCCCGCAGCAACGAAGGCTCCCGAACCCACCAAGGCCGCAGCCGCGCCCGCCCCGGCCGCTGGAAAGTATAAAGAAGCGCCCATGCTTGCCGACCAGGTGAAGGCTGGCAAGCTGCCGCCCGTGGACCAGCGCGTGTCCGAGAATCCGGTGGTGGTCAAGCCGGTGGAGAAGGTCGGCAAATACGGCGGCACGTGGCGCACGGCGCTGCGCGGCGGTGCGGACGACGCCTGGCTGGTCCGGACCATCGGCTACGATTACCTGGTGCGCTGGGACCCGCAGTGGACGACGGTCACCCCGAACGTCGCCGAGTCCTACACGGCCAATCCCGAGGCCACCGAGTACACCTTCAAGCTGCGCAAGGGGATGAAGTGGTCGGACGGCAAGCCGTTCACGGCCGACGACATCGCGTTCTACTTCAACGACGTTCTCAACAACAAGGAGCTCACGCCTGCGGTCGGCGGCTCCTTTGCGGCCGGGGGCAAATATGCGACCGCCACCGTGGTGGACGCAAACACGGTGGTGGTCAAGTTCGCGGCGCCGAACGGCCTCTTCATCGTGCGCAATGCCACCCCCGACGGCCAGGGCCCGGTGCAGTTCCAGGCCGAGTACTGCAAGCAGTTCCACAAGGCCTATGCCGACGCCGCCAAGCTGGATGCGCTGATCAAGGAGAACAAGGCGGACGACTGGGTCAAGCTGTTCCAGACCAAGTGCTCCAACGTTCCCGGTACGCCGATCAATGGCCGGTGGCAGAACGTCAATCTGCCGGTGATCTCGGCCCACGTGCTGCTCACCCCCTCGGCAACCAAGGATCCCACCAAGGCGCAGCGCAACCCGTACTACTGGAAGGTGGATCCCGAGGGCAATCAACTGCCCTATCTGGACAACATCTACTACGACTACGTCGAGAACGCCGACGTGCTCGCGCTGAAGGCGGCGGCCGGCGAGATCGAAATGATGGATCGCCACATCGCCACCAACCAGAACAAGCCGGTCTTCGTCGAGAACCAGCAGAAGGGTGGGTACGGCTTCTTCGAGACGATCCCGTCCGGCA
Organism: uncultured Anaerolineales bacterium; assembly: GCA_964423545.1. GTDB lineage: Bacteria > Chloroflexota > Anaerolineae > CG2-30-64-16 > CG2-30-64-16 > JALOOE01. The sequence continues at coordinate 8,614 of CAYRFV010000085.1, forward strand.
TGAACAACATGATCATCTCCTTCAACCTGACGCACAAGAACAAGGACGTGCGGGCGATCTTCCAGGACATCAACTTCCGCATCGGCGTATCGCATGCGATCAACCGCAAGGAGCTGATCGACGTGGTCTGGGTGGGCCAGGGGGAGCCGTGGCAGTGTGCGCCGCGGCCGACCTCCCCCTTCTACAACGAGAAGCTCGCCAAGCAGTACACCGAATTCGATGTCAAGAAAGCCAACGAGTACCTGGACAAGGCGCTGCCCAAGAAGGATGCCAACGGCATGCGCACGATGCCGGACGGCAAGCCGCTCAGCATCGCCTGGGAGATCTCGAACACCCGCACCGATTCGGTAGCCGCGGCGCCGATCGTGCAGAAGTACCTGAAGGCCGTGGGCGTCGACATACAGCCCAAGGTGATGGATCGCGCGCTGATGTACACCCACAAGGACGCCAACGAGTTCGACGCCATGGACTGGGGCGGCGACGGCGGCCTCGACGTGATCCTCGAGCCGCGTTGGTACTTCCCCTTCAGCACCGAGTCGCAGTTCGGCATCCTGTGGCAGTACTGGTGGCGCAAGGACGCACGCGGGGAGGAGCCGCCGGCTGCGCCGAAGAAGCAGATGCAGCTCTACGATCAGATCCAGGCCACGGGTGACACCCAGAAGCAGGATGAGCTGATGAAGCAGATCCTGCAGATCGCCCAGGAGCAGTTCTACGCTGTCGGCATCGTGTTGCCCACGAATGGCTACGGGATCGTGAAGAACAACTTCAAGAACGTGCCGAAGGTGATGCCGGGCTCCTGGCTCTACCCGAACCCGGGGCCGACAAATCCTGAGCAGTATTTCATCGACAAGTAAGCGCCGGTAGGTCACAGACCTGTCAGGCTGCGGGCAGCCTGACAGGTCTGTCTTGTTGGAGGCCGCCATGCTCCAGTATATCGCTCGTCGCGTGCTGATGATGATCCCGACCCTTTTCGGCATCTCGGTCGTCACCTTCATCATCATCCAACTGCCGCCCGGCGACTTCTTCACGACCTACATCTCCAACCTGGCCGCCATGGGCGAGAGCGTCGACCAGACGGTCGTGGAAGCGATCAAAACCGAGTACGGCTTCGATCAGCCGATCTACGTGCAGTACGGGAAATGGATGTGGAAGATCCTCACCCAGGGTGACTTCGGCAGGTCGTTCCAGCGCGGCCGGCCGGTGACCGAGCTGATCGGCGACCGCCTGGCGCTCACGGTGGTCCTCTCGCTCTTTGCGCTCATCATCACCTGGATCATTGCGTTCCCGATCGGCATCTATTCGGCCGTGCGCCAGTATTCGATCGGGGATTATCTTTTCACCTTTCTCGGCTTCATTGGACTGGCGGTGCCGAGCTTCCTGATTGCCCTGATCCTGATGTATGTGGCCTTCAAGTATTTCAACCAAAGCGTGGGTGGGCTCTTCTCGCCCGAGTTTGTCGATGCGCCGTGGAGCCTGGCGAAGGCGAGGGACCTCCTGCAGCATCTGTGGATTCCGACGATCATCATTGCGCTGGAAGGCACCGCCGGCCTGATCCGCGTGATGCGCGCCAACCTGCTCGACGAACTGCACAAGCCCTACTACACCACGGCCAAGGCCAAGGGGCTGTCCGAGTTCCAGGCGCTCATCCAGTATCCGGTGCGAGTGGCGCTGAACCCATGGATCAGCTCGATCGGTTGGGTTCTGCCCGGACTGGTGTCCGGTGCGACGATCATCTCGGTGGTCTTGAGCCTGCCAACTACGGGACCGATGCAGCTTCAAGCCTTGCTCAACCAGGATATGTACCTGGCGGGCAGCTTCGTGCTGCTGCTCAGCACCCTCACCGTCATCGGCACACTGATTTCGGATATCCTGCTGGCCTGGATCGATCCGCGCATTCGCTACCAGTGAGGGGCAAGATGAGCCAGTCGACTTCTGCGACCTCGATGCCACCGGCGGCTCCAGAGGCGCCAGCGCCGGAAGCGGAGGAATTCCGGGAACAAGAGGCCCAGGTCATGGTGGCCTCGCAGTGGAAGCTCATCTGGTGGAAGTTCCGAAAGCACAAGCTGGCAATGGGCGCCGGCGGCGTCGTCATCGCCATCTATACGGTGGCGCTGTTTGCCGAATTCTTTGCGCCCTTCCCGCCGGACAAGTTCGCGGCGAACTACACCTATGCGCCGCCTCAGCCGCTGCACCTCATCGACACGTCCGGCGAGCGCCCGCAGCTCGGACTCTACGTCACAGGCTACAAGGTGGCAATCGACGCCTTCTCATTGAGGCGCACCTTCGTGGTCGATCCCACCCAGAAATATCCGGTGCAGTTTCTGGCGAAGGGCTGGGAATACAAGCTGCTGGGCATCATCCCGGCCGACCGCCACTTCATCGGGCCGGTCAACGCCGGCGATCCCATGTACCTCTTTGGCGCCGACAGCCTGGGCCGCGACCTGCTCAGCCGCATTTCGATGGGGACGCGCATTTCGATGTCGATCGGCCTCCTGGGCGTCACGATCAGCCTGATCCTGGGCATCCTGCTGGGCGGGATCTCCGGCTACTACGGCGGCGCCGTCGACAATGTCATCCAGCGTCTGATCGAGTTTCTCCGCGCACTGCCGACGATTCCGCTCTGGATGAGCCTGGCAGCAGCCTTGCCGGTGCACTGGGATCCGTTGTACGTCTATTTCGGCATCACGGTGATCCTTTCCTTCATCGGGTGGACCGGCCTGGCGCGCGTGGTGCGCGGCCGCTTCCTGGCCCTACGGGAAGAGGATTTCGTGCTTGCCGCCAGGCTGGACGGCGCGCCGCAGCTCTATCTGATCCTGCGCCACATGGCGCCGTCCTTCGCCAGCCACATCATCGCCTCGATCACATTGGCGATCCCCGGCATGATCCTGGCGGAGACGGCGCTGAGCTTCCTGGGCCTGGGGCTGAAGCCACCGATCGTCAGTTGGGGGGTCTTGCTCCAAGATGCGCAGAACATTCGGGCGGTGGCCACGGCCCCCTGGCTGCTGGCGCCCGGGATCGCGGTGGTGATCGCGGTGCTCTCGCTCAACTTCCTGGGCGACGGGCTGCGGGATGCTGCGGACCCCTATGGACGGTAGATGGGAGACCGAAGACGAGGAACGGTAGACGAATCGTGAGGAGAGACGGAACTCCTTCGTCTTTCGTCCATCGTCATCAAGGTGTAGCCATGTCATCAGACCAAAAACTGCTGGAAGTCAGGGGGCTCAAGACCTACTTCTTCCTGGACCAAGGCCTGGTCAAGGCGGTGGATGGCGTCGACTTCGATATCATCCGCGGGGAGACGATGTGCATCGTCGGCGAGAGCGGCTGCGGCAAGAGCATCACCGCTCGCTCCATCATGCAGATCGTCGATCCGCCGGGCCGCATCGTCGAGGGGCGGATGCTGCTCCATCGCAAAACGTCCGATGACGGCGGCAGTGAGACGGAAGAGGTGGTCGATCTGGCTGAACTCAAGCCGAACGGCCGCACGATCCGTTCGATTCGCGGCAAGGAGATCTCGATGATCTTCCAGGAGCCGATGACGTCGCTCAGCCCCGTGCACACCATCGGCCACCAGATCGGCCAGGCGATCACCCTGCACAACAAGGTGACCAAGGAGCAGGCGCGGCAGCAGACGGTCGAAGTGCTGCAACGGGTGGGCATCCCGAAGCCTGAGCTGCGCGTCGACTCCTACCCGTTCCAGCTCAGCGGCGGCATGCGCCAGCGCGCCATGATCGCCATGGCGCTGGCATGCCGTCCCAGCCTGCTGATCGCCGACGAGCCAACCACGGCCCTCGACGTAACCACCCAGGCGCAGATCCTCGACCTCATGATCGAGCTCCAGGAGGAGATGGGGATGGCGATGATGTTCATCACCCACGACCTGGGCGTGGTGGCCGAGATCGCCGATCGCATTGCGGTCATGTACCTGGGGCTGGTGGTGGAGACCGGCGATGTGGACACGATCTTCAACGAGCCGAAGCACCCGTATACGACAGCGCTCCTGCGCTCGATTCCGCAGGTGGGCGGCAAAGTGCGCCAGCGGCTCGACTCGATCAAGGGCATGGTTCCCGACCCATACAACCGGCCGCAGGGATGCCCCTTTCACACGCGCTGTGCACAGCGGATGCCGGGCCGCTGCAACAAGGTGTTGCCCCAACCGGTGTCGGTCGGCATCGATCACACCGTGCGCTGTCTGCTCTTCGGCGGCGAGGGAGGCGTGCAGTGAGCACGAACCTGATCGATCGCGACCCCAACGTGCTGCTGGAGGTGAAGAACCTCAAGATGCACTTTCCCATCCGCCGCGGGGTGCGGCAGAAGCTGGTGGGGCTGGTGCGCGCGGTCGACAACGTGAACCTCTTCGTGCGACAGGGCGAGACGCTGGGCCTGGTAGGTGAGAGCGGATGCGGCAAGACGACGACCGGCCGCTGCATCCTGCGCGCCTATGTGCCAACCGCCGGCGAGATGCTGTACCGCCAGGGCGACGGCAAAATCGTCGACCTGGCGCAGCTCAACGAGTCCCAGTTGAAGCCGCTACGCCGGGAGATTCGCATGATCTTCCAGGACCCGTATTCGTCCTTGAATCCGCGCATGACGCTGCTGGAGATCGTCGGCGACCCGCTGAAGCTGAACACCAAGATGGCGTCGAAGGAGATCGAAGAGCGCGTGGCGTTCCTGCTTCGCCGGGTCGGGCTGCGCCCCGAATATATGCATCGCTATCCGCATGCGTTCAGCGGCGGCGAACGGCAGCGCATCGGCATCGCCCGCTCCCTGGCGCTGAACCCGCGGCTGGTGGTGGCCGATGAGTCGGTGTCGGCGCTGGATGTTTCGGTGCGCGCACAAATCCTCAACCTGCTCCAGGACCTCCAGCGGGAGTTCGGGCTGACCTACATCTTCGTCGCCCACGATCTGAGCGTCGTTGAGTACCTGTGCGATCGGGTGGCAGTGATGTACGTGGGCAAGCTGGTGGAGCTGGCGTCGACCGAGGCGCTCTACCTGAACCCGCGACATCCCTACACCGAGGCGCTGATGTCGGCGGTGCCCAAGCCCAACCCGCGCCAGCGCGGGAGGGGCAAGCGCATCATCCTGGAAGGCGACGTTGCCGATCCGGCCAACCCGCCGAAGGGCTGCTATTTCCACCCGCGCTGTCGCTATGCCAAAGAGCGGTGCAGCGCGGAGGAGCCATCGCTGCGCGACCTGGGCGGAGATCACTTTGTCGCCTGTCACTACGCCGAGGAACTGACGTTGCGCGGGGTGGTGGGGCGAGGTGAAAACCAGGGTTGATGTCGAGGTCGAGGCTGAGACGCGAGTGCGCGGCCATCCGCGATCTTACAGTTGTGAGGTGTTCCGATCGATAGCTCCATCCGGTGAGGCTGTCCCCCTCGTTCAAGCCGTGTGTCCCGTCACGCACGGGACGCATTGCCAGCAATTGGTTCCGTACACCATCCCCAGGGAGGAAAGGGAAGATGCGTAAGCTCTCTCGTCGTGAGTTCATCCGTCTCGGCAGCGGCATCGCTGCCGCCACTACGCTCGCCGCCTGCGGGGCGCAGGCGACCCCTGCGCCCAAGGCTGCGCCGACTGCCGCGCCGGCCGCCAAGGCCGAGCCGACCAAGGCGCCCGCTGCGGCTGCGCCGACCGCCGCGCAGGCGGCGGCCAAGGCCGAGCCGACCAAGGCGCCAGCGCCGGCCGCTGCCGCCAGCAAGTACAAGGAAGCGCCGTCTCTCGCTCAACTGGTCAAGGACGGCAAGCTGCCGCCGGTCGATCAGCGCGTCGGCGCGGAGCCGATGGTGGTCAAACCGCATCAGAAGGTCGGGCAGTACGGTGGGCGGTGGCGCTCCGGCCTGTTGGGCCGGTCCGACACTCCGTGGCTGAGCCGCACGATGGGGAATGACACGTTGGCTCGCTGGGCGCCCGATCTCAAGTCGGTCGTGCCCAACGTGGCGCAGAAGTGGGAAATATCGCCCGACGGCAAGGAGTTCACCTTCTTCCTGCGTAAGGGCATGAAGTGGTCCGACGGCTCGCCGTTCACCACCGACGACTTCGTCTACTGGTACGAAGACGTCATCATGAACGACCAGCTCACCCCGAACAAGCCCGGCTGGTTCCGCACGGCCGGCAAGGTCGGCAAGATCGTGAAGGTGGACGACAGCACCTTCAAAATGATCTTCGAGCTTCCGAACGGGCTGCTGATCAAGAACCTCAACGGCGCAGGCCAGTTCGTCCCGCCCTCCGCGTACATGAAGCAGTTCCACATCAAGTACAACAAGGACAAGGTTGAGGCGGCCTACAAGGACGCCAAGCTGCAGGACTGGGTGGCCTACTATAACCTGAAAAACGACCAGTGGCTGAACGCCGAACGGCCGACCTTGATGGCCTGGAAAGTCGTGCAGGCTCTCGGCGCGGGCGATGCGACCACCATGACGGCCACCCGCAATCCGTACTACTGGAAGGTGGACACCGAGGGCAACCAGCTCCCCTACATCGACGATCTGCACTACAGCATCGCCGAGAAGGTGGAGGGGATCACGCTCAAGGCGCTCAACGGCGAGATCGACATGACCGACCGGCACATCTGCACGCCGGACAACAAGGCGGTCTTCACCGACAACAAGCAGAAGGCCGGAATCGAGTTCTTTGTGTCCAACAGCGCGTTCGAAACCCCGACCGCGCTGGCGCTGAACCTGACGCACAAGGATCCGGGGCTGCGCGAGCTCTTCCAGAAGAAGGACTTCCGCATTGCGCTCTCCCACGCGATCAACCGCAAGGAGATCATCGACACCACCTACGTCGGCGACGGCGAGCCGCGCCAGCCCGCGCCGCTGGATGACTCGCCGCACTACCACCAGCGGCTGGCCAAGCAGTACACCGAGTTCGATGCGGCCAAGGCCAACAAGATGCTGGACGACCTGGGGCTGAAGAAGGGGGCCGACGGCATGCGCACGCGACCCGATGGCAAGCCGCTGGCGATCACCATCGAAGTGGCGCAGGCGTTCGAGCCGTGGGCGCAGCAGATGGAGATGGTGGCCCGCAACTGGAAGGCCGTGGGCATCAACACCACTGTCAAGGCGCTGGAGCGCTCCCTCTTCTATGCGCACAAGAACGCCAACGACCACGACGCGGGCGTCTGGACCGGCGCCGACGGCATGGTGGTGATGATGGATCCTCGTTGGACTATCCCCTTTTCGAACGAAGCGCTTTGGGGCGTCGCCTGGGCCGACTGGTACAACAGCGCGGGCAAGTCGGGCGAGGAGCCGCCGGCCGAGGTCAAGAAGGGGATCGAACTCTACGAGCTGCTGAAGGTGACGACGGACGAGGCGAAGCAGAAGGAGATCATGAAGCAGATCCTCGACGCCGCCGCGGACTACTTCCCGTGCATGGGCCTCACCCGCTACTACAAGGGGTACGGCATCCGCAAGACGAACTTCAAGAACCTGCCGGACGTCGTCTGGGGCTGGCACCTGTGCAACAGCCCCGCGCAGACGATGCCGGAGCAGTACTACTTCGAAAAAGCGTAGTGCAGCCAGGCTGAGGTCCGGGCTAAGGCTCAGGTTGAGAGCAGCTCCCTGCTCGGCCTCAGCCTTAGCCGCGGCCTCCGCCTCCGGTCTGAGGAGACCAGGATGCTACAATACATCGCCCGCCGCATCGTGATGATGATCCCGACCCTGTTTCTGATCTCGGTCGTATCGTTCATCATCATCCAGCTGCCGCCCGGGGATTTCTTGACCTCCTACATCACCCAGCTGTCCTCCATGGGGGACCTGGTCGACGAATCATCGATCCAGGCGCTCAAGGACCGCTACGGGTTGGGCCAGCCGATCTATGTCCAGTATCTGCGCTGGATGACCAACATGCTGCAGGGCGACTTCGGACACTCGATGGAATGGAATCGGCCCGTGCTCGGCCTGTTGACGGAGCGGCTGCCGATCACGTTTCTGCTGGCGTTTTCTACGCTGCTCTTCACCTGGGCGATCGCGTTCCCCATCGGGATCTACTCGGCGGTGAAGCAGTATTCCATAGGCGACTATATTGCCACCTTCCTCGGCTTCATCGGCCTGGCGACTCCCGACTTTCTGCTGGCGCTGATCATCATGTGGGTGCTCTTCGCTTTTTTCAATCAGAGCGTCGGCGGCCTCTTTTCGCCCGAGTTCCAGGAGGCGCCGTGGAGCCTCGGCAAGATCCTGGACCTGGGCCGGCACCTGCTGGTGCCGATGGTCATCTTGGGGCTGAGCGGCACGGCCAGCCTGATCCGCGTGATGCGCGCCAACCTGCTCGATGAGCTGCACAAGCCTTATGTGGTCACGGCGCGCGCGAAGGGGCTGGCCGAATCGAAGCTGCTGCTCAAGTATCCGGTGCGTGCGGCGCTCAACCCCTTCGTCAGCACGGCCGGCTGGTATCTGCCGGCGCTCGTCTCCGGCTCGACCATCGTGGCGGTGGTGCTCAGCCTGCCGATCACCGGGCCACTGCTGCTGCGCGCGCTGATGTCGCAGGACATGTACCTGGCCGGCAGCTTCATCTTCGTGCTGAGCACGCTGACCGTCATCGGCACGCTGATCTCGGACATCTTGCTGGCCTGGCTCGATCCGCGCATCCGGCTCGGCTGAAAGCCCGCCCATCCCCGGCGCGCCCCTGCGCCCGGATGGGCATGAGGACACCTATGGCAGTAGAAACATCCCAGCCCGTCCCGACGCCCGGCAGCGGGACGGCGCAGCCCGCGACACGCAAACCGGTCGATGAGCCGCGCGTGCTCGTCGCTTCGCAGTGGCAGCTCATCTGGTGGAAGTTTCGCAAGCACAAGCTCGCGCTGGTCTCGACCGTCATCGTAGCGCTCGTCTACTTCGTGGCGCTCTTCGTCGAGCCGATTGCGCCCTTCTTGCCCGACAACTTCAACTCCAAGTACACCTATGCGCCGCCGCAGCCGATCCACCTGTTCAGCGAGCGCCGCTTCGTCGGGCCGTACGTTTACGGTCTGAAGCAGGAGATTGAGCCGGAGGCGCTGCGCCGCATCTTCAAACCCGACCCCAACGTGCTCATTCCACTGGGCTTCTTCGTGCACGGCGATCCGTACAAGCTGTGGGGGGTCTTCCCGTCCGATATCCACCTGTTCGGGCCGAAGAACAAGGGCGACCTGGTCTTCTTGGTCGGCGCCGACCGCGTGGGGCGAGACGTCTTCAGCCGCATCATCTACGGCACCCGCATCTCGATGTCGATCGGCCTGGTCGGCGTCTTCATGAGCTTCATCTTCGGCCTGACCCTGGGCGGCATCTCGGGCTACTACGGCGGCTGGATCGACAACCTGATCCAGCGCCTGATCGAGTTTCTGCGCTCCATGCCCACGATCCCGCTGTGGATGGGGCTGGCCGCGGCGATCCCAGTCACTTGGCCGCCCGAGCGGGTCTACTTTGCGATCACGATCATCCTCTCCTTCATCGGGTGGACGGGCCTGGCGCGCGTGGTGCGCGGGCGCTTCCTGTCGTTGCGCGAAGAGGATTTCGTCATGGCGGCGCGCCTCGATGCGGTCAGCGAGTTCCGGATCATCATGCGCCACATGGTGCCGTCCTTCAGCAGCCACATCATTGCGGCGATCACGCTGGCGATCCCCAGCATGATCCTCGCCGAGACCGCGCTCAGTTTCCTTGGGCTCGGACTGCAGCCCCCCGTTGTAAGCTGGGGCGTGCTGCTCCAGGAGGCGCAGAACGTGCGCGCCGTGGCCACCGCGCCGTGGCTGCTGACGCCGGCGCTGGCCGTCATGATCACGGTGCTCGCGCTGAACTTCCTCGGCGATGGCCTGCGCGACGCGGCCGATCCGTACGGGCGGTAGATGGAGGACGGGAGACGGCGGACGGATATGCTGTCCGGGAGTGCTCGTCTTCCGTCTGCCATCCTCCGCCGGCAAGGGATAACATGCAAAACGACGATCTGCTCCTCGAAATCCGAGGGCTGAAGACCTACTTCTTTCTCGACCAGGGGCTGGTCAAGGCCGTGGATGGCGTCGACCTGGACATTCCCCGCGGGCAGACCATCGGCATCGTCGGCGAAAGCGGCTGCGGCAAGAGCATCACAGCCCGCTCGATCCTCCAGATCGTGGACACGCCAGGCCGCGTCGTCGATGGCAGCATCATCTTCCGGCGTACGGAGCAAGGCGGCGAGTCCAGCGGCATGCAGGTCACCGAGGAACTCGACCTGGCCAAGCTGAAACCGACCGGCCGCACCATCCGGGCCATTCGCGGCAAAGAGATCTCCATGATCTTCCAGGAGCCGATGACCTCGTTGAGCGCGTATTACACTGTCGGCAACCAGATCATGGAGAACATCATCCTGCACCAGCGGGTGTCCAAGCAGCAGGCGCGCGAGCAGACCATTGAACTGCTGCGCCAGGTCGGCATCGCCAAGCCGCAGCAGCGCGTCGATGAGTACCCGCACCAGTTCTCCGGCGGCATGCGCCAGCGCGCGGTCATCGCCATGGCGATCGCGTGCAACCCCAGCCTGCTGATTGCCGACGAGCCGACCACGGCGCTGGACGTCACCACCCAGGCGCAGATCCTCAAGCTGATGTGGACCATGCAGCAGCAGCTCGGCATGGCGATCATGCTGATCACCCACGACCTGGGGGTGGTGGCGGAGATGGCGAACTACGTTGCGGTGATGTACTTGGGGCGCGTCGTCGAGACGGCCGACGTCGACTCGATCTTTCATGATCCCCGGCATCCCTACACGCAGGCGCTGCTGCGCTCGATCCCCAAAGTGGGACGCGAAGCGCGCCAACGGCTGAACTCCATCGAGGGGATGGTGCCCGATCCCTTCACCCGACCGAACGGCTGCTACTTCCATCCGCGCTGCACCGCCTTCATGGAGGGCCTCTGCGATCGCGAGACGCCGGAACCGGTGCAGGTCGGGCCTGGACGCAGCGTGAGCTGCCATCTCTACCGCGGGACGGCGAACAATGGCTGAGACGACGCCTGCTGGGAGGAACTCCAACATCCTGCTCGAGGTCAACGACCTCAAGATGCACTTCCCGATTCGCAAGGGGTTCATGCGTCGCGTCATCGGACATGTCCGGGCGGTGGACGGCGTGGCCTTTGCGATCAAAGCTGGCGAAACCCTCAGCCTGGTGGGCGAATCGGGCTGCGGCAAGACGACGACCGGCCGCTGCATCTTGCGCGCGTACGAGCCAACCACCGGCCAGATCCTCTACCGCCGCGCCGATGGGCAGACGGTCGACCTGGCCGCGCTCGACCGCGCCGCGCTCAAGCCCTACCGCCGCGAGATTCGCACGATCTTCCAGGACCCGTACTCGTCGCTGAATCCGCGCATGAACGTGCTCGACATCGTCGGTGAGCCGCTG
>CAYRFV010000086.1:0-9957 GCA_964423545.1 uncultured Anaerolineales bacterium
CACCGCCTCCGATGCGGCCGCTGCCTCCAATGCGGGCCGCTGCCTCAGATGTGGCTGCCTCCGCTCTCCACCACCCAGGCGTCCGCCGTCTGGCGGTCGTCCTCCAGGCGGAACTGGTGAAACGTGTGCTCCAGGGCGACCATGCGAGCGGTCAAGTGGCGCAACGTCTCGGCGGTGGGATCGGGGAGACGGTTATGCTGAAGGTCTTCGCGCTCCGCTTCGATGACGCCATCGCCATTCCGGCTCTTCACTCGACCGGGGATGCCCACGACGACCGAATTGGCCGGCACATCTTTCACGACGACCGAGTTGGCGCCGATGCGGCTGTGTGCGCCGATGGTGATCGGGCCGAGCACCTGCGCGCCCGCGCCGACCACCACATGGTCCTCTAGCGTCGGATGGCGCTTCACCTTTTCCCAGCTAACCCCACCGAGCGTCACGTTGTGGTAGAGCGTCACATCTGCGCCGATCTCGGCCGTCTCGCCGATCACCGTGCCCATTCCGTGGTCGATGAAGAAGCCCGGTCCGATCCGCGCGCCCGGATGGATCTCGATGCCGGTCAGCCAACGCGAGAAGCTGCTCACCAGCCGGCCCAGGAAGTAGAAGCCGTTGCGCCAGAACGCGTGCGCCAGACGATGCAGCCAGAGCGCATGCAGGCCCGGAAAGAGCAACACCACCTCCAACGTGCTGCGCGCGGCCGGATCGCGGTCGAGTATGGCCTGGATGTCGCGACGCAATGTTTTCATCGGTCAGATACCCCATCCCGAGGTGTCATACGCCGCCCCGGTGATGCGAGCCGGAGCATCCTTCAGCACCGCGGCGCGAGCCTCGCAGGTGCGCCACATCTCGACGTAGTCGTAGGCGGAGCGGAAGAGCGGCGCCAGGTCCTCAGCGGTCAGCCCGACGTTCCTCAGATCCTGGAGGAAGTCGGGGAGCATGCCGTAGTGGGCCATCCCGTCCAGGTTGTAGTCAAAATCGCGCCGCGGACCGGCCTTCGAGCGCGTCAATGGGCGGTTGTCTCCCTGCATCCGCTCCCACTGCGCCCAGATCGCGTGGATGCGCGCGGCCAACGCCTGCGTGCGTTCATCTTGCCACGCGGCGGCTTGGGCCGCGGGCCGCTTGCGCGCCAGATAGCCGGCGCGGCGCGCCATCGGCCAGTCTTCGAGCTGCTCATCCGCCACGGGGATGCGGAGGTCGGCCGCCCAGAAGCCTTCGGTCATCTCGTCAACCTTGTCCTGGTCGTGGCGGATGCGCGCCGCCTCCATCGCCAGGCGCACGGACCGTTCGGGGAAGTCACTGGTCGGATGGCGATGGATCCACGGGTTGTAGCCCGCTATGTACTGCCCGATCGCCTGCCAGATGTCCTCCTCCTCCTCGTCGTACGCGCCCGGGTCCGCGGCGTCAAAGCGATGCCAGCGATAGTCCCGGATCGGCTCGTCGTAGGCCACGCCGTTCCGCTGCTGGTCGATTTCGCGGCGCCTTTCCTCCATGCGTCGATCATCGCTCTTGGCGCCAAAGGCGGCAAACGGTCCGAACCGTGGCCCTGGCAGCGCCGCGGCGCCGTTGACATCGGTGCCGATGGCAACGCCCCGGCCCCCGGTTTTGGCGACGGTGTAGAGGTACGCCTGCGCCCAGGCCGTGCTGGAGCCGGTGCACGGCACGGGGATCTTGCCGGCCAGGTCGGGCATGCAGCGCCGCAGTCCGGCCATATCCCCCTGGTTCATGATCGGTGCAATGACCCCGCCCAGCCGCGCGATGCGCTCGATCTGATCGCCGCGCTTGCCAGCTTCGTTGGCAACCTTGTGGATGTCGCTCGTGCCGTAGGCTTCGTGCTTATCTTCATCGAACTCGACATCCGCGCTGTAATGCAGATCGCGCAACCAGGTGTGCGAGCACATGACGGGATAGTCGCTTGCCTCCACCAGCGCGAGGGCTGAGTCCAGTGTCTTTTCTGACATGTGGTCGACATCGATGATCATGCCGCGCGCCATCATCTCTTCCAACAGGATCCTGCCGAAGGAACTGAGCCCGCGCGCGTTGGCGTGACCCCGGCCGGTCCGGGGCGCACGCCGGGCCTCGAAGAGGTCGCTGACCCCCGGAATGTGGTCGATCAGGCTGCGGCGGTTCATCGTCCGTTTGCGGCCCACAATCGCGACCGTGCGCTGCAGGTGGTCAGCCACACCGTCCCCATCGCGATCGAGGCGATAGCGCACGCCGGTATCCCACGCGTCTTCCACCTCCCACCGCTCGCCAGTGATGAACAGGTTCACGGTTTCGATGAAACGCATGTAGATCGCCGTGCCGCCGAAAGCATTGTTGGTCAGGTGAATGGGCGTGATCTGGCGCACGCCCAACCCAACTAACCAGTCGAGCTCCGCGGCGATCAGCCGCCGCGCCGCGCCGGCGTCTCCCTGCGACAGGCGCTCCAGGTCTTCCAGTTTTCGCCAGTTGCCCAACGAGTCGACCTCCACGCCGAGAACGATCGCCAGCCGGTTCTCGGCGATCACCTCCTGGGCCTCCTCGGGAGAGTAGACGATCTGGAGCCAACCGCGGCCCGGGCCGCCGCTCTGCGCCTCCACGTGCGCCGCCATCTGCTTCATGGCGACGATCTGGCGCTCGATGGTGCTCTTGTCATCGGTTGGCAGCTCGGGGTCCGACTTGATGGCCAGCAGCTCGTTGTTGACCGCCAGGCAAGTGATGAGCCGGAGTCCGCCCTGATAGGCCCGGTAGATCCAATCGATGTATGCCTGCTGATGCACCAGGGTGCTGAAGCGCGGCCATACGATGAAGTCGGGCCAGCCGCCGCCTACCGGATGTCCAAACTCGGCGTTCACGTCGAGCAGGCCGCCGTGCACCGGCTCGCAGGAGGCCAACGCGCGTTCCATTCCCGCTTCGCCCGGATGTTCGGGGTCATAGGGCTGGCCCCAGAAGGCCCGGCCGCCGAATGCCAGGTGCGCCATCAGGTGCGCATGCGGATCGGCGAAACCCCACAGCGGCGCTGCAGGCTCGGCATCCCAGTAGTCTCCGCCCAGCGGCACCTTGGGAGCGACGTGCTCTGAACTCGATTCGTTGGCATTCATCTTGACCCTCCGGCTATCCGCACGCATCACGGCCAAACCGCGTTGCCTAGACGACCAGATCGGCGAAGAGCGCTGTGCTGAGGTAGCGCTCGCCGTTGGACGGGACCACGACCACGATGCGCTTGCCGGCGTTTTCAGGCCGCTGCGCCACCTGCACCGCGGCATGGACTGCCGCGCCGGAGCTGATGCCGACCAGCAGACCTTCTTCCACTGGCAGCCGGCGAGCCATCCCAATTGCCTCTTCGTTGGTCACCTGGACGATCTCGTCGATCAGGCCGGTTTGCAGCACGCCCGGCACGAACCCCGCGCCGATGCCCTGGATCTTGTGCGGGCCCGGCTTGCCGCCCGAGAGCACCGGTGAGGCCGCCGGTTCCACGGCCACCACCTTCAGGCCGGGCAGCCGCGGCTTCAGCGTCTCGCCGACCCCGGTCAGCGTGCCGCCAGTGCCCACGCCCGACACGAAGATATCGAGCGCACCGCCGGTGTCGCGCCAGATCTCCTCGGCGGTGGTTTGCCGGTGAACCGCCGGGTTGGCCGGGTTCTCGAACTGCTGGGGGATAAAGTAACGCGAATCGGAGGCGACCAGCTCATTTGCGACCCGGATTGCGCCGCGCATCCCCTCCGACCCCGGGGTCAGGATCAGCTCAGCGCCGTAGGCCTTCAGCAGCTTGCGGCGTTCGATGCTCATGGTGTCGGGCATAATGAGCGCGCACTTGTAGCCCTTGGCTGCGGCCACCATTGCCAGGCCGATACCCGTGTTGCCGCTGGTCGGCTCCAGGATGATCGTGTCGGGGCCAATCTTGCCTGCGGCCTCGGCCGCCTCGATCATGCTCAGCGCAATACGATCCTTGACGCTGCCGCCGGGGTTTTGGAACTCGAGCTTCGCCAGCACTTCGGCTCCCGCGCCCCCCGTCACTCGGCGCAGCCTTACGAGCGGGGTGTTGCCGATCAGATCTGCGACGCTGTTGGCGATTTTTGACATGATAAGGCATCCTTTCTGGTGCATGCTGCACGACACGTGACGATTGATCGCTGCGAAACCGGATGCGACTCGACTTCACAAAAAGAGAAAAGGCTCATCCGGGCCGCATGGTGCAAAGCCTCGCGATGAGCCTGTGCCGGTGGCTGAACGCTGGAAGCTTAGAACCGAACGGCCTGGCGCGTTCTGGTGTTGAGCTCCGAGTCTTCAGCTTCTTTTTTGTGTTCTGTGAGCAGATCGTGCGCAGCCCATCGCTCGCAGCTGGTTCAGCGGGTGTGGCTGGTGTCATGCCAGCGCACGCCCGCTAGAGACACGAGCAGGTGTGTGGATTTGACCTCAGGATCTGCGCCATAGAAAAAACATGACCTCTGTACAATGGCGAGTGTATCGCTGAGTCGGGCGGCTGTCAAGTAAGAATGCCTACGGACGCACATCCAGGGCGACTTCGTACACCTGGCTATCCACGATGCGAAAGCCGCGCAGGCTGGGCTGAGCTGGATTGGCCAGGCTGCAGATGAGGTACACGCTGTCCGGGTAGAAGGCGCGCACGACATCGGTTTCGGATGGAATCTCCGGGCCGGCAGGGTGCGAGTGGTAGATGGCGGCCAGCGTCAGCCCGGCCTCGTCGAACTCGATCTGTTTCGTCAGGGTGTCGACGTCCAGCTCGTAGGCGACGCGAGGCGTGGATGAGACGTTGCGGCCGCGGTGCAGCTCAACAGCGGCGCCGTGGCGACCCGAAATGATGCCGCACACCTCTTCGGGGAAGCCGGCCAGGGCGTGCTCAATGATCTCCTCCCGCATTCCGGCCGCCAGGAGGAACACCCGCTCGCTCATGCTGTCAGTCGCCGGCCGCTCATTCATAATTCGCGAGATACGGATTGCCCCGCCGCTCCGCGCCGACGGTGCTCGCCGGGCCGTGCCCGGACAAGACCGCGTAGTCATCGGGCAGCGCCAGGATCGCAGTGCGTATCGAGGACAGCAGGATGTCGATGTCGCCGCCGGGCAGATCGGTGCGGCCGATCGAGCCGGCGAAGAGGGCGTCGCCGGTGAACGCCCGGCGGCTGCCGTGGTGAACGAAAGTCGCGCCGCCGGGCGAATGGCCGGGCGTCAGCCGGACCTCCAGCGTCTCCAGTCCAAAACGAACAGGCTGGCCGGGCGTCAGCTCTCCGTCAATCCGAGGCGGCTCACCTGGATCAAACGCCAGCCATGCCAGTGTCATGCGGCGCATTAGAGCCAGCAGTGGGCGTTCCGCCCCGGGGAGATAGAAAGGCGTGCCGGTGGCTTCCTGCAGGGCGCGCGCCGCCAGCACATGGTCGAAGTGGGCGTGCGTGACGATCATGCCAGCGAGGCTGAGGCCGCGGCGGTGCAGCGCCGTCTGAATCGCCTCCGCCTCGTCGCCCGGGTCGATGACGACGGCCTGGCGCGTCCGCTCACATCCGAGGATGTAGCAATTGACCTGAAGTGCGCCGACCACTACGGTGTCGAGGATCATCGCGTCCTTATCTGGGGCGCTCGGACACAAAAACGGTGCCCAAGTAGGCTTCCCCGACTTCCGTTTCGGAGTCTGGGTACATGTTCAGGCTCAACCGATAGTCGCCTGGCGGCAGATCGGAGGGCAACTGCAGGTCGTGCTCGCCGCGCACGATCTCGCCTTGGGCCCACTGCGTTGTAGGATACGCTGCGCTGACCAGCGGCCAGCGCAGATTCGCTACGGTGCGGCCGCTGTTGTCGCTCAACACCAGATCAAACCACCAGTCTGCGCGCGGCCGGACGTTCGCCTGCCAATAGGGCGTGAAGTGCAGCCGGTCGCCGGGATAGAGTGGGGTGTCCGGCGCGTGTCCAAAGCCACGCTTGTAGCGATCATGACCTAGCAGCGAGACCGCGCCGAAGTCGAACTGCTTCGCATGCATCATGTCTAGCGCCGCGTGAGGCGGCGGCAAGCTGGCGCGCAGCACGCGCACCGGCGGCAGCGCGACATGATCTTTGCCGTCAGGCAGGCGCAAGCGCTCCCCCGTTTCTCGATCATACAGGCCCACGATGCGACGATAGTCGCCGGGCGGGGTGCCCGGCGGGATGAGAACCCCATGGTTGTCCTGGATCAGCTCGCCCGCCTCCCAGGTGTCGGTGGGCCGCCCATCGCCGACCGGCTCTGAGTCGCGCTGGGCGATCACCTGGTCCGTGGCATCAAGCAGCTGCAGGAACACCTTGTAGCGTCGCGACGGCTTCTTGACGGCCTGCCAGACCAGTTGGAGCTGCGACACTTCGCCCGCCGCCAGGGCGGACTTGCCGCCACGGAAACCCTGCAGCCGAATGTCCGAACCCAAAGGGGCATTGAGCGCATCCGCTTTCTCGCCGATGGGATGGCGTTCCGGCATGACGTACACCGCCAGCCGGGCGTTGCCCCGCCACTGATCGAGCGTCTTGTAGCCATGGGTGTTCATCCAGCCCTGGATGAAATCGCCGGGATCGGCCTCCTGATTCGCCCAATACACGGCGTAGATCTTGTCGCGGGCCAGCAGCTGATTGAGCTGTTGTTCGGTTGCCGCCAGATCGATAGGGCGCTGCTCCGGCAAGGTGTATCGAGGCAGATCGCCCCGGTAATAGTAGTTGAACACCTCGGCCTGGCCGGGCGCAACCAGCAGAATCGCGTCGTTGGGCCGCGCCGTCGCCGCGATGAACTGCGCGATGCCCCGGTAGTCGTCGCGAGCAGCCTTCGGATCGGCGTAGTAGCGGCTGAGAGTTGCGCCGAACACCATCAGCAGCGTGGCCAGGATGAATGCCGCCCACAGGCCGCCCACGACGTCCCACCGCGACGGCTCCGCCGGCCGCTCCGCGTGGTCTGCAACACCACGATGACCCAGGCGGCTCAACCTCAAGGCCGGACCGAGCACTGCGTTTGCCAACAGCAAAGTGTAGGCGGGGCTCGCGAGCAGCAGGAACTTCAGGTAGGCGTCGCGAAAGAGCCCCAACGCCGACATCATCAGCAGGGGCGCCGCCAACCAGGCGACGGGCAGCAGCCAGCTCAGCCAAATCGGCCGCCTGTGCAGCCCCGGCCACGGCGCCAGGCCGATCAAGGCCACCGCCGGCACAATCCAGAGCCATGATTCGCCCATCGAGGTCAGACCGACCGGTCCCAGGCTCAGCATCACCAGGGAGGTCGCCAGGGCTTTGCCGAGGTCGGTTGGCTGGCCGCCTGTCGGCCAGGCGGTCAGCTGGCGGATGGCCGCGCCGAGCCATGGTGCAAAACACACGAGCACGATGCCCAGCAGCAGGCCCCAACGCAGAAAACGCCAGCCCACTTGGCCTCGCCGTCGCGTGACGATCACCCAGACCACGTAGAGCGTCGAGAGCAGCGCGATCATGAGCGGGAAGGCATAGTGCGTGTAGAGGCCTGCCACAAAGACCAGGGCAAGCAGTAGAAATGGAGCCGGCGCCAGCTTCAGACGCCCGGCCAATGCCGCCGCAGCGTCATCCGGCAGCTTACGATTCTCCTGGATCACCAGCCACCAGAAGCAGTAAGCCGCCGCCGCCGCCTCCAATGCCAGGAGGATGTACATGCGAGCCTCCTGGCTGTAGTAGATCTGCAGCGGGGATGCAGCCGCGATCAGGCCCGCCACCAATCCGCAGTTGGCCCCACCCAGGCGCATGCCGAGACCGATGATGACGAGAACCAACAGCGTGCCCAGCACCGCGCTCAGCGAGCGCAGGCCGGCCTCCGATAGGCCGGCGAACTGCGTCCAGAGCCGCAGCAGCCAGTAGTAGAGGGGCGGATGGATGTCTTGCGCAGCGTTGGCGGCGATCTGCGGCAGGGAACGCATCGCCATCACCGCGCTGTTGCCCTCGTCGGCCCACAGACTTTGTCGTCCCAACTCGTAGAAACGGAGTCCGGCCGCCATCGCGACGATCAACACCACTGTGAGGGCGATGAATGCCGAATTGCGGTGGCGCGAGCCGGCCCGAAGGTAGCTTCCGCTCATGGCGCTGGCGAGCTCCGCTCTGCTGACGGTGAGTTTAAGTACGCCTGCAAGCTCCGATAGACCGGCTGGAGGGTGAAATCAGGATCAGCCAGCCGGAAGTAGGCTTCGGGGCGACGGTTTCGCTCCCATTCATCGGTCGCACGCTTGAAGTACCAGACGTTGGCGACGCCAAGCCACGGCCACTCTCTGCGAATGCGTTCGTAGCCCTCCACCGTGTAGCGCGCCTGCTGCTCCAACGTCACCTGACCGAAGCGCTTGTCTGGAACATCGTCAGGCACTGCATTCCAGCCCATTTCGCTGATCCAGATCGGTTTGGCTGCGTCACCGTTGGCGACCATCAGATCGCGCACGAACTGAGGCCGGCCGAAGTTCATGACGCGCGGATGCATGCGCCGGTCACTGGGGCCCGACCACAGTCCGTAGTCTTGCATTGCCATGATATCGAAATAGGGGGCGGCGCCTGCGTCATACATGCGCTGGAGGAACAGCAGGTCGTTGAGTGCATTGTGCGGCGGCGCAGCGGCGGGCTGGAGCGCAATGGTGCTTGCCAGCGCCCCGGCAATGATTACTGCCTCCGGATTGGCCTCCCTCGCACGCGTCGCCGCCACCTTGAGCAGCTCGGCGTACTGCTCCGGGCTGATGGGGTAGTTGCCCCACTCCGGATAGATGTTCGGCTCGTTCCAGATCTGGTAATAGCGGATTCGACCGCGATAGCGATCGACCAGGGCATGGATGAAGTCGCCGAAATCCGTGTAGTCGTCGGGCGGAGCGAATGTGCCCGCCGCATCTCCCTGTGCGCGGCTCCACTTCGGCGGCGTGCTGACGCGCACGATCAATTCCATGCCGTATCGCGCGGCCAGGTCGACGATCTCATCATACTTGTCCCACGCTGAGCGGTGTGGCTGATTGCGCCGATCCTCGAAGTCGCCTTTGCCATGAATCTCAATGTCTTGCCAGGGGAACTCCTGGCGCAGCCAGTGAAAACCCGCCTCCGCCGCCAGCCTGACGATCATTTCGCGCTTGGCCGGGTCTACCTCCTCGTTCAGGAACACGTTAACGCCATAGGGGCTGAGGTCGGTGTGCTGCACGGCCACGTCGGTCGCCAGGTTGAGGCGAGGACGCAGCAGGTCGGCGGTCAGGTCGGTCAGACCCTTGAGCTGGGCGAAAAGCACTTCCTCCCCGGTGACTGCGTAAAGGATGTCGCCGATCTGCCGGCGGTTCGCTGCGAGGCCCAAAAGCAAAAGGCCGACCAGCACGAGGCCGGCCAGCCAGGGGAATCGCGATGACCGCGGAGAACGAGTCATGCCTGGATGCTGCTTGTCCTACCGATGGAATAACCCATGCCAGCGGCCTGTCGCTCAGGCCGCTGGCGTTCAGCGGCCCGTAGTCGAAGGATGTCGTGCCGCCCTCATGGCGTCCGCGCTAGTTTTTGGCGAAGGTGATGCCGGTGCACTGCTCGCTGTCGTTGATCGTGCGCACCCACTTGTCTGATTGTGGCGTGAGGTTGCCGAATCCGGTATCCTCGCTCTGGCCGGTTTCCGGCACGTTGTCACACGATACGATGTAGATCTCGACGGTCGTCCCCCTCGGCGCCGGCCCGCCGAAGGGCGAGAAGCCCCAAACCCCATCGCCGACCCCGCCACAACCCGAGCACTTCGTCTGGCGCGGACCAAAGTAGGCGACGTGCACGCATACGCCGTTGGCCGGCGAGTTGTCGCGATTGCGCACGAAACCGTTGAAGTAGGTGTTGCCGGCGTTCGGATCGCATCGCTCCGAGCCCTTCACCAGCGAGAACGGGTACGATGGTGCGGGCGGCGGCGCTGGAGCGGGCGGTGCGGGCGGCGCTGTCGGCTGAGGCGGCGGCGCCGGGCGCGGCGTGGGCGGCGGCGCCGGGATGTTCTGCGCGACTGGCACCGCGCCG
>CAYRFV010000086.1:9967-19845 GCA_964423545.1 uncultured Anaerolineales bacterium
CGAAGTCCTGTCGCACCCACCCCTGCTGGCCGTTGTAGCTGAACTGATACCAGTCCCCTGCGTTGTTCTTGCCCGTGATGTCGAACGACTGCCCGGCGTTGAGCTCGCCGATCCTGGCATAGTTCGTGCCCGGGCCGCCGCGCACATTGACGTTCTGCACGGTGGTCAGCTTCGGCGCGGCCGGGGTCGGGGTCCGCGGTATCGGCGTCGGGCTGGGTGCAGCCGTGGCTGCGGCAGGCGATGTCGCCGTTGCTGGCGGCCGCGTCGCGGTCGGTATGACCAGGGGCGTGGGCGAGTAGTTCGGCGTCAGCGTGAATGTCGGCTTCGGGGTCTTGGTGGGAGGCGTCGTCGGCGTCTTCGGCGCTGACTGCGCGCATCCGGCGATGGCCAGGACTGCCAGCAGCAGGCCCGCCAACAGGTTCAGATTCCTTCGCATCAGGTAAGCACCTCAATAGGGGCAGGTTTGCCCGAAGATAGCTTTTCGCATCGACTCCAGACGGGCGCCATTGGCGCGATTATAGCATGGAGCGAACCGATCCCCCAAGCCGGCATCTTTTTCGGGCTGAGGACCGATCCCGGCGACCCGGCAGCGAAACGCCATTTGGGGACGCCGGGCGGGCCTCGAAGGTTCCCCAGCCTAGCCGCTCGAACAGAGCTTCAGGCCATCGAGCGCCGGCTTCGAGTTCGGATTGAGTTCCAGCGCCTTTTCCAGCCACTTGACGGCGTTCGCACACTCTTTGAGGTAGGCATAGGAGAGACCCAATTCGTAGAAATCCATCTCATTGCGGACGCCCAACTCCATCGCCTTAGTGAAGTTGTCGATGGCCGCTTCCCAGTTGAGGAGCGAGTAATAAACGCGTCCCAGGTGCGCATGCGCCTGGCCATAGGTCGGGTCGATCTCGATCGCCTTCCGCAGCATCGAAATCGCGCGATCGGGATCCCCCGCTGTAGCGCTGCCATGTCCGAGTGCGTCGTAACCGACCGGGCTATCCGGATTGGCCTCGACTGCCTTCTGGAATTGAGCGAGCGCGCTCTCATAGTCGCCGCGGGCGATATAGGTGTTGCCGGCGCCGATGTAACTGAAGCCGAGTCGCGGGGCGAGTTGGCCCGCGCGTTCGTAGGCGTCGAGCGCCTCATCGTGGCGCCCCTGTCGTTCCAGGACATAGCCCAGGTTGCGCTGGACGAGAGGACTGTCCGGCTTGAGCTTGGCTGCCGTCCGCGCCTCCTCCAAGGCGCGAATCCAGTTGTTCTTGTCGGCATAGACTTCGGCCAGGACGGCATGGGCTTCGGCTGAGAGCGGATCTTTGTCGACGGCCCGCAGCGCGGTCTTGATGGCGTCATCGAATAACCCGGCCCAATCCTGCGCCATCGCCAACATGCTCAGGTTGTGGGCATTGGGATCCAGATCGACCGCCTTCTTCGCCAGGTCGATCGCCTGGTCAGCATGGCCGAGCAGGATCATCAGCCAGGCCTGCTGCGCGAACGCGTCGTCGTTGGCCGGCTCCAATCCGGCCACGCGCGCGTAGGCTTTGGCGGCCGCCGCCAGCCGTCCGGCCTGATAGTGCTCCTCCGCTTCGGCCAGGTGACTTGCCGCCGAACGCGTGGGCGTTGGGGTGGGCTGCAGCGGGTCAAACGGGTTCACGAAGAACCGGGTGCGGGTCGCCAGCAGGTAGCCCCCTGCGACCACCAACACCAACAAGGCGACGATGGGCCACGGCGAACGATGCCGCCGCGGTCGATATCGCCGGTCAATGTACATGCCCTACTCCGCCAGAGTCATGCGCCGGGTGGCCCGGACGCGTCCGGCGCGTTGATGGTCGTCCGCGCGGCGGCGATGGTCTCCAGGATCGCCGCGTGCAGGCCCGGCTGGCCGTTGCTGGCGACCATCGTTGCGCTGTCAAGATGCCACGGCCGGCCGCTATACTCTGTGACCTGGCCACCGGCCTCTTCCACCAGCAGCCAGCCAGCCGCAGCATCCCAAGGCTTCAGCCTTGGGTGCCAGAACGCCTCGACGATCCCGGCCGCCACCCAGGCCAGCTCCAGGGCAGCCGAACCCTGGCGCCGCACACCGTGCGAACGGCGCTCCAGCGCACTGAACTCCGCCAGGTTGTTGTCAGGATTGGTGCGACGATCCGACGGAAAGCCGGTGGCCAGCAGGCTGCGGCCGAGGTCATCGATCCGCGACGCGCGCAGCTGCCGCTCTCCGTTGTCTGTGCGCAGCCACGCGCCGGCGCCGCGCTCGGCCCAATAGAGTTGCTCAGCCAGCGGATCATATGTCACAGCCAGCATCATCACGCCGCGGTGCGCCAGGGCGATGTTGACGCCGAAGAAAGGCGCGCGGTGGGCGAAATTGGTCGTGCCGTCCAGCGGATCGATGACCCAGAGCCATTCCGCTGCCGGCAGCGGCCCCCTGGCGCTCTCTTCGGAATAGACGGCATGGGCTGGAAACGCCGCGCCCAGCGCGTCGTTGATCAGGTGGTCGGAAGCCACATCGGCTGCTGTCACCAGATCGACCGGGCTGCTCTTGATGTCAAAGGCCTGTCCCACGGAGGACGCGTGATGGAACTCCAGCAGCAGCGCGCCTGCCCGGCGGGCCAGGTCAATCGCAAACTCACGCATCAAGGAAGGAGTGCTCCTTTTCTGGAATGACCGACGACGGACGGCGCCATTCCCTTGTCACAGCCGCCACCCTTCGCCAATCACTGATCGGTTGTCTTGGGTTGGTCGTCTCTCCAGCCCCGCCCGGACGAGATTCGGCCGCGCCTGTTTGAGATAATCCCGGCCCAGCAGCTTCAGCATATCGGCCACAAGCTTGCGCCGGGACCCGCCTGCGCGCGGGCAGACCGGCGGGGGCGGCGGGAAGTCGCATGCCCGTGCGAATCGGGCCAGTTCGCTCTCTGCCACGTAGATCAGCGGCCGGATCAGCCGAAACCGGCCGCCGAAATAGTCGGCCGCGGGCTGGAACGTGCGCAGGTCGCCACCGTAGAGCAGGTTCAGCAGCGTGGTCTGCGCGGCGTCATCCGCATGGTGAGCGTAAGCGATGACATTGCAGCCCAAGGCATCCGCCGCCTCGAAGAGCGCCTTCCGCCGCAGCCACGTGCAGCGCTGGCAGGTGAGCGGGAGTGCATCGGGGCTGGCCGGTCCCGGCTCGACCACGCGGTAGGGCGCGCCTTGTTCGGCCAGCCATGCCCCAAGTGCAGGGTAGGGTTGCGTGATGCCGGTGGCGTCGCCGCGTACGTGGATTGCGGCCACTGTGTAGCTGCTTTGGGCCGACAGCCGGTGGATCTGGAGCAGGCGCAGCAGGGAAAGGCTGTCCTTGCCGCCGGACACGGCAACCGCCACCCGATCGCCGCCGCGCAGCATGTCGAACTCCCGCACCGCTTCATTCACCGACTTAAGAATGAAGTAGGCCAGGCGCTCAGGCGTCGCAGTCATCGGGCGTCGATCGTCCATGTTCGAAAGACTGTGTCCGCGTTCAGCTCGCGGCCGCCCACGCCTCGCGCAGCCGCCGCGCCGCCTTCAGCGGCACATAGACCCCACCCAGGTCGGGATAGTCGGCGCGCGGGCCGTGGAAATCGGTGCCGCCGGTCGCCAGCAAGCGGTGGCGCCGGGCCGTCGCCATCAAGTACTCGGTGGTCACGGCATCGTAACGCGGATAATAGACCTCCAGCCCCATCAGTCCAGCCTCGATCATTTCAGGCAGCATCGCATCCAGGTCGAACGGGGCCCGGATCGCGCCGAACCGATCGAAATAGACCGGGTGCGCCAACACCGGCACACCCCCGGCGCGCCGGATCAGCCGGCATGCCTGCGCCGGGGTGAATTCCGCCCGTTCTACATAGGCCGGGCTGTTTCGGCCGATGTATTTCTCAAACGCCTCCTCGCGACTGGCGACGTGGCCCGCTTCGAGCAACGCCTGCGCAACATGCGGACGGCCCACTGCACCGTCGCCCGCGATGGCCAGGATGCGCTCGAAGCCCACCGGCGCGCCCATCTCGGCCAGCTTCTCGGCCATCCGCCGCGCACGGCCGATCCGTCCGTCTCGCAGCCGCGCCAACTCGCTGCCGAAAGCCGGGTCAGTCGTGTCCACCAGGTAGCCCAGCACATGAACCTCTGTTCCCGGCACGTCGGTATTGATCTCGACGCCGGGGATCACATCGACGTCGAGCATCAGCCCGGCCGCCACGGCTTCCGCCACCCCGTCCGTCGAGTCATGATCGGTGATCGCGATTACTCTAAGCGCCAGCCTGGCGGCTCGCTCTACAAGCTGCGCGGGGGAGAGCACGCCATCCGAGGCGTTCGTATGTGTATGGAGGTCGACCTGGTTCATGCGCCTCATGTGACGGGTCCGGGAATCCCGCGGCAGCCATCCGCAGGACGAGGCAAGATCGCCTTCGTCCGCCAGGCTCAGCCTTTGGCTCGCAGTTCTATCGTTCGCGCTTCGGCCAACAGCCTGAAATAGCGCAACACCAGCTCATCCGCCGGCCGGCCGCTCTCGATTTCAGCGAGATCGGCAATCTCGGCCACGGTGCGCGCGCCATCGGCCCAATACTGCAGCAGCACGCCATGTTCGTAGAAGCTGGCGCCTGCTTCTTCGTTCAGTTTCCAGTAGACCGGCATGAGGTGCGGCGCATCGGCCTGCAACGCCATCGCAACATCGATGGGCCCGGGGAACAACCGGTGGGGAACCAGGGCGGCCGCCTCGGTCCGCCATTCCGGCTTCGTCGCTTCGGGCGCATCCCGTGTCGTCGGTGCATCCAGCGAGGCGCGGGCATCCACAACCTCGGCATGCACCCGCGCGGCGGCTGTCGCAGCTGCGGCGGCCGCTTCAGCGCGCCAGCCGGCGAGCTGCTCTGAGAGGTCCGGCGCCAGCCGGAGCAGGCTTGCCAGCGCCGATGCCATCCGTTCAGCGCGAAATCGGCTGTCGCGTTCGTAGTCGAAGCGAATCCGGCTGCGCGCGGCCGCATCGCCTGTTTCGTGCACTGCTCCGATCGCCCGCAACGCCCGTCGATCCGCCTCCGCGGCGAAGCGCGCCAACATCAGCCGGCCCAGCCAGCTGGCCTCCCGCGTCCCAGCCGCCGCCAACCAGGCGGCGTAGAATGCGGCCAGTGCACCGCTTCGCCCCAGGCTCTCGGCGCTGACTCGATCGGGGGTGTCCGCCGAGGTGTGATAATACCGGTCCGGCCATTGGATCAGCATCGGGGACGGGATGCCGACGCTCGGATCGGCCAGGATGTAATGATCGGAACCCGCACTGAAGGGCGTTTCCTCGTGGCGGCAGATGGCCGGCTTTGATGCGAAGGACGAAGCCTCGCCGCCTACGAACGGCTCGCGCAGCCAGGCCAACAGGTGATCGGCGAAGGCTGCGCCTGCCTGGGGCAGATCGACCAACTGCCAGGCGCTGCCGGTCTGGCACTGGTCGGCGCCCACCATGTCGAGGTTCAGCCCGGCGATCCAGCGGCCAGCCTGCACGTCGGCTGTGCGCTCGGCCAGCCAGGCAAAGGAGCCCGTCATCTCCGGCGGCCAGATGAAGCGGATGCCGCGGCGGGGCGGCGGCAGGCCGCCGTCACGGAACAACCGGGCAAGGGTGGCCGCGGTTTCGATCAGTGCGGCCGCGCCCGAGCCATTGTCGTGCGCGCCTGGCTGCGGATGGCACAGGTGGCTGACCAGGAGGAGTTCCCGCTCCGCCTCGCCGTTGCCGGGAATGAACCCCTCGACCACCTCGAAACTGCCGCGGTAAAACCGACTGGCGATCCTGGCCCACACCCGCACTGATTTGCCGTCGGCGAGGCCGGCGCGCAGCTTCTGCCCCTGCCGCGGACTGATCACGAAGCCCCATCCGTCGGGCTGGGCCTGACCTCCCCACCAGAAAGAGGTGTACTGCCGCGCGTCGGGCAGATCGAGCTCGCTGCGATCGCCGGCCGTCATCCCGTCGAACAGAATGCCGGCGGCCCCGCGACGCCGCACCGCATATTCCTGCACCATCGCGACCGGCGCTTGGGTCAGCACCAGCTTGCCGGCCACGTCGACTCCCGCGTAGTCCCCCTCGTCCCGCCCCCCTCGGCCACCGAGCGCCACCACGGCGAACTCGCCATCGACCGGGACGCTGCGCTGGATCAGGCTGATGGGTGTGGCGGTGAAATCACATAAGGTTTCACCGGTTTCCCCGCGCTCACCGAGCAACACCAGCCGGGCATCGTCACACGTCCATTCGAGAAAGCTGGGGGTCGACCAGAAGCGGGCGACGCCGTCGGCGGGATAGCGCCTGATCGCCACCTGCACGCCGGCCATAACAAGCTGCGCCGCCACATAGTCGGCGGCGGCCCGGAAGCCGGGGCTGGCCTGGATGCGATGGAAACGGCTGATCGCAACCACGTGCCGGTGGGCCACCTCGTCCCGGTAGGTGCGCCGGATCAGATCAGCAACTCTGTCGGCCATGCGCGGGCTCCTTTTCACATTCGGACACAATCACCGATTCTATCACAGCGGAGGCGCAGCACAAAACACGCCCGCGATCGGCCTTTGGAGAGATCGTCGCCATGGCGTATAATATGCAGGATTTTCTTGAGGTAGCCCATGCAGACAACACGCTTCTCCGTTGGAAAGTGGCTCATCCTGGTCCCGGTGCTGGTGTTAGCCGCCGCGTGCTCGGCCCAGCGCCCGGATCCCTCATCGCCCCAGGCGCCGCAGCCGGCCGGTGCGCCTGCGGTGCTGGGTATCGGCAGGGGCACGGCGCAGTTGATCGTTGTGCCCAGTCCGGACGGCGTCCAGGTTATGGTGGATGGCGAGGTGCGCGGCGCATCGCCCCTGACGCTGACGCTGCCGGCCGGGGAGCATCGCATTGCGCTCAGTGCCGCGGGCTTCGCCCCCTTCTCCGAGACGATCGCCCTGGAGGGGGGCCGCGAAGCCACCTATGCGCCCGAGCTCGAGGATATCGAGCCTCCGGTGGCGCGGATCGCGGTCGACGTCTTTCAGGCGCCGTGGGAGGGGCAGACGCGCCTACGCGCCTTCGCCAACGACAACACCGGCGTGCTCGATATCGAGCTGGCGCTGGACGATCAGACGCTGGCCGCCCAGACGCTGGCCGCAATCGAGGGCGGCGAGTTGAGCCTGGACTTCACGCCGGCGGAGCTGCCGGGAATCCAGCCCGGTCGCACCTACACATTGACGGTCATTGCGACCGATGCGGCCGGCAACCAGGGGGTCGCGCAGCTGCCGCTTCCGATCGGCCCCAGGCTGCCGCTCACCGCGACGGCGGCCATGACATCGACCGTGGGCCAACAGCCGGCCAGCCCACCGCCGACCAGTTCGCCATCGGCGGAGCGCACTGCCGCGCCGGCAGTTCTGAGCCCGACAGCGCCGACGCCGGAGGCGGCGCCACGACCGGCCGCAGCTGCGACGGCAACCGCACGGCCGGCCCCTGTCAGCTTCCGCGTCTCCCAGGTCACAATTCCGACCTACCCGTACCCACCGTTCCTGCAGCCGGCTGTCGCCCCGGCGCTGGGCGCCGACCCGGCGTCGGATGGCTATCCTGTGTTGGTGTTGGACCGGTCGGCTTACGAAGCCTCCAACCCGAAGCCGGTGCCCATCACCTACACGCTGCTGATCCTCGAAAACCGCTTTCTGCGCCTGACCCTCCTGCCCGAGCTGGGCGGCCGCATCTACGAAGTGGTCTTCAAGCCGACCGGCAACAACCAGCTCTATCGCAACCCGGTGATCAAGCCAACCGCGTGGGGCCCGGCCAACCCGCCGGGCGCCAACTGGTGGCCGGCTGCGGGAGGCATCGAATGGGGCTTCCCGGTGGAGGAGCACGGCTACGAATGGGGCAGGGAGTGGGGCTACGACTCGGTCCGCCTGCCCGATGGCGGTGTGATGGTCAGCCTCCTCATGCAGGATCCGGCGCGACCGTATGCGACTGTTAATGTCACGCTGTCGCCCGAGGCTGCCTTCTTTGTCGTCGAGCCGACCGTAGCCAATCCGACGGACGCGCCTGCGCGTATCAAGTGGTGGTCGAACGCGATGCTCGCGCCCGGCGCGGCCAACCAGGCAGGCCCTGACCTGCGCTTCATCTTTCCGGTCAACGAGGTGACGGTGCACAGCAGCGGCGATGCGAAGCTGCCCGCTGCCGGCCAGCCGATGTCGTGGCCGGTTTACGGGGATCGCGACCTGAGCCGGCTGGGGAACTGGGGCGCCTACCTCGGCTTCTTCGAACGGCCCGCCGCGCAGGGCGCTGCCGGGCCGAACGGGCCCGAGGGCTTCATGGGTGTCTATGACACGGCGGCGGGCGAAGGGATGCTGCGCATCTACCCCAGCGACGTGGCCAGGGGGGCCAAAGGCTTCGCGCCGGGTTGGAGCCAGCCGATTCCGTCGAGCGCCTGGACCGATGACGGCTCCGGCTACGTCGAGCTGCACGGTGGCCTCATGCCCACCTTCGACGAATGGCTCGAGCTGCCCCCGGCCGCGCAGGTGAGCTGGCAGGAGACCTGGTACCCCGTGGCCGGCATCAACGGCGTGACGCATGCCACCGCGGCCGCGGCGCTGCACCTGTCGATCGAGCCGACCGCGCTGCGGGTCAGCCTCTTTCCGACGACGCCGGTGCAGGGGGAAATCCGCGTTGCACTGCCCGGCGCAGCGCCGATCGCCAAAGCGGTGACGATCAGCCCGGCGGAGCCGTTCAGTGCGGCCATCCCATTGCCGGCGGACGCGGCCGCCCCGACCGAAGTGACGGTCACCCTGGTGAACGCGCAAGGGCAGACGATCTACGCATATCGCGGCCCGATCGGCGTGAAGTGATGCGCCCCCGTGCCGGCCCGGCGCGGGGCAGGCGCCGATTTCGCGTCGCGCGCCCGCGCGCCTCCTCTTTGACGTTGCGGAGCGTTTCGAGTATACTGGACCCGTTCGGGGCGTAGCGCAGTCCGGTTAGCGCGCTTGATTTGGGTTCAAGAGGTCCGGAGTTCAAATCTCCGCGCCCCGACTGGCAGCGTTCATGCGGGCGTAGCTCAGGGGTAGAGCGCCTGCCTTCCAAGCAGGATGTCGCGAGTCCGAATCTCGTCGCCCGCTCTTGGTTGTGGGTCCCTAGCTCAGCGGTTAGAGCGGCCGGCTCATAACCGGTTGGTCCTGGGTTCGAATCCCGGGGGACCCATCTGCTCGAAGCCACTCGGCGTGTCTCAGCATCCCAGAGACGCGCCGTTTTCTTGTTCTCGCCGGAGTCGATCCGGCCGGATCGACTCCGACCGGATCCAAGCGAATCCGGCGTTTGGCTCCCTCATAGGCCTGTGATATACTCCTCGTGTCGCCCGTTTCATCCATTGAGCTTCCGATGCCTCTGCCCGAACAACGTGCTCGCACCCTCATCGACGCCTTGCTGGCATCTGCCGGTTGGCAAGTACAGGATCGGAGCCGGGCCAACCTGGCCGCGGCCGCTGGGGTCGCGGTGCGCGAGTTTCCCCTGGATACCGGCGAGGCTGACTACCTCTTGTTCGTCGATCGGAGGGCCATCGGCGGAGTAGAGGCCAAGCCGGAGGGCGCCACCCTCAGCGGCGTCGAGGCGCAGTCCGGCAGATACAGCGATGGCCTGCCAACCCACATCCCTGCCTGGCATCGCCCCCTGCCCTTTCTCTACGAGAGCACCGGCGTCGAAACCTTCTTCACCAACCGCCTCGACCCGCAGCCGCGTAGCCGCCGGGTGTTCGCCTTTCACCGGCCGGAGACACTGGCGGAATGGGCCGGCGCTCGTGGGGCGGGGCGGCGCGACCGGGCGGGGAGACCCCGCCCCTACAGGTGGCGCGCGGGGTCGGTCGTGGGGGCGAGGTCGCCTTGCCCCCATACGTATCAAGCCAACAGTATGTCAGAGAAGGCTTTCGTAGCCTAATGTTGTG
>CAYRFV010000087.1:0-19809 GCA_964423545.1 uncultured Anaerolineales bacterium
CAATCGTCCATATAGGCCTGCAACCGGCCGGGGTCACACCTCATTCCCTTCTCCTTCTTTGCCTGGCTGGTTCCGGTCGACCTGTTCGACCGCGGCCGCCGCACGCGCCAGCATGGTTCCCACTGAGCCTGGCGCAATGTTCAGCGCCTCGGACAGCTCCCGATAGCTGAGACCAGCGTGGCGCATCAAGAGCAGTTGCGCCTGGCGCTCAGGCAATTTCGCCAACACAGCACGCACGGCCGTGCGCTCGGCTGCTCGTTCGGCTGCCGAGACCGGATCGGGGCCATCGGCTGAGGCGCTGAGCGCCTCAGCGAGGGCAACGTCGTTGCGACGTTGTCGACGCTGTTCGCTGCGCAGCGCATTGTATGCCAGGTTGGTCGCCACCCGGCAGAGCCAGGCGCGGACATTGTGGCTGCTCCGCTCCTGCTGCCATCCTTTCCACAACTCCGGCGACCGATGGAGTCGCAGGAAAGTCTCCTGGGCCAGGTCTTCCGCCTCTTCTCGCGTGCCGGCGATGCGCAGAAGCAGCCGAAAGATCGGCTGATAGTGCGTCAGGAATAGCGCGTCGAACGCTGCCTCTTCCACGGGCTGTGCAGTCACGCGCGTCCAGGCGTCGGTTGTCATGTGCGTACGCTTGTCTCCTGACGGGTTTCTACTCATTTAACACCGCCAACCCGCGGAAAGTGACAGAGGAACGATGCATGCAGCAGATGCAGGAGGCTTCAGCGCTTGACTGCCAGGAACCCAACCGCACCGGGGCCGAAGTGGACGCCGAGCACCGGCGTCACCTCGACGCACATCGAAGGCCCACCGCCGGGAAAAAGGTGGCGCGCCATCTCGATCAACGTCTCGGCCCGATCCGGCGCATGCGCGTGCGCCACGGCCAGCGCCTCCAGCGAGCCAAGCTCCTCCACCATGGTCACCAGTCGCGCCAGTGCGGTCGCGCGCGTGCGCACGCGCTCCAACGTGATCTGCCCGTCGAACACGGTGAAGACCGGCTTGATCTGCAGCAAACTCGAGAGGCTGGCCTGCAGGCGGGTGGCTCGACCGCCGCGGCGCAGGTATTCTAGCGTATCCAAGGCCCCAAAGACATAGGTGCGGCGAATCAGATCGGGCAACGCGGCGGCGATCGCGTCGGCTGGGCTGCCGGCTTCGGCCATCCCTGCCGCAGCCAACACAGTGTAGCCCATGCCCAACGTCACCTGCCTGGAGTCGACCACCTCTATCGGCAGGCCGCGCATCTCCTTGGCGGCCAAGCGAGCCACACTGAAGAGGCTGCTCAACTCGTCCGGTGGGTGAATCGACACAATTCCAGTGGCGCCCTCCTGCACTGCCTGGTCGAACGCCTGAAGAAATGCGCCGATCCCAGGCGCGGAGGTCGTCGCATGCGGCGAGAGGGACGGCAGTCTGTCGTAGAAAGCCTGGCGCGTGATCTCAACGCCATCGAGGTAGCTCTGATCGCCGACGTTGATACAGGTCGGGACGACGATGATGTTGTGGTCAGCGACGATCTCAGGGGGCAAATCACAGGTGCTGTCAGTGACGATGCGGACGACCATGATGGACCCCGCGCCCCTTCCGTCAGCCGTTCAACGGGTTTGTGAACGGCTCGGCGGCCAGGTCGCCGTTCGGCTGGACCGTGAGCTGGCGCACTCGCAGCTCAGCGCGATCCAGCAGAGCGCTGCACTGCTCGGCCAGGAGCGTCGCGCGCGCGAAGAGGGCGAGTGACTCCTCCAGGCCGAGATCTCCGGTTTCCAGCCGCCGCACGGCCTCTTCCAGTTCGCTATAGAGTATCTCGAACGATTTTCCGTCGGACATGGGTCTTCCTCTCAACCACGGCCGGAGACGACCAATGGTCGCTCATCGATCCTCAGTCGTCACGATGGCGCCGAATGCCCCATCCCTCATGCGGACACGCAGCAAATCACCCGGCGTCACTTCCGACGCCGAGCGCACCAACGCGCCCTCGGCTGTCGTAACAAGCGCATAGCCGCGCGCCAGGACCCGATCAGGAGCAAGCGCGTTCATCCGGAGCTGCTGGCCTCGCAGCCGCTCCCGCTGGCGCCGGATACAGGCGCTCATCGCAAGCGCTGCCCGGCTGCTCAAATCATCGACCCGCTGGCGGTCGGTCGCCAGCCGCGCGGCCGGTGCTGCGCGGCGCAGTCGCCCCACCAGGTTGTCGATATGCGCGCGGTCAGCAGCCAGGCGTGCGGCAAGCTGCTGTTCAGCCCGAACCACCATTGCGGTGACCGCTGCGCGCAGCTCTCGCGCGTCAGGCGTGGCCAATGTCGCCGCGCCGGTCGGCGTCGGTGCTCGCAGGTCGGCAGCGAAGTCGGCGATAGTGAAATCGGTCTCATGTCCGACGCCTGTGATGACCGGGACAGATGAAGCGACGATGGCGCGCGCCACGCGTTCGTCGTTGAACGCCCATAGCTCCTCAATGGAACCGCCGCCGCGCGCCAAAAGGATCGCATCCAGCGCTTCGCGCTCGGTCGACCAGCGATTGAGAGCGGCTAGGGCCGCGGCGATCGCGGACGGCGCCTGATCACCCTGAACCGGAGCCGGCGCGAGGATCACATCGACCAGCCGATAGCGCTGGCCCAAGGTGCGCAAGATGTCGCGCAATGCGGCCGCAGTGGAGGATGTGACCACGCCAAGCCTGGCCGGCCGCTGTGGAATGGGGCGTTTGCGCGCCTCATCGAACAGCCCTTCGGCCGCCAAACGCGCCTTCAGCCGCTCGAACTCCAACCAGAGCTGGCCGACACCCGCCGGCTCCAGATGATCGACATACAACTGGTAGGCGCCGCCTTGTTCATAGACCGAGATCGAACCGTGAACGACGATCGCGTCCCCGGTGCGCGGCAGGTTCATGCGGCCGGCCTGGGTGCGCCAGATGACTGCCTTCAGAACTGCGCCCGCGTCCTTCAGCGTGAAGTAGCAGTGGCCGGAGCTCGCTTGCGTGAAGCCGGAAACCTCGCCGGTCAACCATACATCGGCCAACAGCACATCGCTCACGAACAGCGACTTGATGTAGGCGGTGACTTGCGAGATTGTATAGACATTCGCAGGTGACATCGGTTACGGCATCTCCAAGCGACGCAGGTTTGCCTCCAGTGCGCGGAAGAAACGCGGCACGAAGTAGTGGCGCACGAACAGCGCCGCCGGTGAAAGGGAGCGATAGGTGTAGTCCACCGACCAGATGAGCCTCGCCCCGCCCGGGGCGGGCGTCACTGCTACGCGACCGCCGCCTCGCAATGGATGCCCCGGTCGGGTGGCATACGTGAAGCCCCGACCCTCAACGAACTCGCCGATCGTATAGCTCTGGCCACTCTCGCCCAGAGGGGTGCGATAGACAGCGCGCACCGTTGCACCCTCTGCCAGCCCGTCCGACCGAATCCACTCCAAGTCGTTGGGCCAGAGCGCACTCTGAGTGGAATCACGGAAGGCCATCGTCAGCTCGGCCCACAGCGTCGCAGGACTCAAGGTGGTGTCGATCTCGCGCTGGACGACCAACCGCTGCTCGCCACGGCCAAGCAACGCCACGCCGGCCACCAGGGCCGCACCCGCCACAGCAGCCGCAGTGAGCCTGCGACCCCGACCGCGATCGGACTGAATCACGCCCTTGATCTCCTGACCGTATGCCCGTTGAGACAACAGGTCAAGCCGGCACAAACAGGAAAGCCAGCGCCAGGATCACGTACACCGTCAATAACTGCGCGCCTTCCAACCAGTTCGATTCCCCGTCCTGGGCCACAAAGGCGGCGATGAGCACCCCGACAAACAAGGCGACAATCTCAAACTGATTGAAGACGAGGGTGAGCGGATTGCCCATCAAGAGGCTCAGGAACACCAGCAGAGGCGCCACAAAGAGGGCAATCTGCAAGCTGGAGCCGAGCGAGACGGCCATGCTCAGCTCCATCTTGTTCTTGAATGCGGTCTGCACTGCCACGGCGTGCTCGGCCACATTGCCCACCAGGGGCACGATGATGATACCGATGAAGAACTCCGAGACGCCCAAAACGTGCACGGTCTGTTCGACTGCACCGACCAACACCTCGCTCAGCACTGCGATGAGCACAGTCGCGCCGAGCAGCACCAGCAACGACGTGCGCGTCGACCAACCTGCATGATGTTCCGCTTGTACTTCGAGGCCGAGCGCCGGTTCGGGGCTGGTGAAACGAAACGCGAACAGGATGCCGAGCGCATAAATCACGAGCATGGCCACGGATGTCCCCAGGCTCAGACTCTCCACAGGCCCGGTCGTCTCGGTATGCGCGAAGAAGAAAAGCGAGGGGATCATCAACGCGGCAACGGCCAGGATGAGCTGAGTCGCATTCACACCAGCCTGGGTGCGGTCGAAGTGCTGCACCCCGTTCTTCAGGCCGCCCAGCAGAACACTCAGGCCCATCACCAGCAGCACATTACCGATGATGGAGCCGGTGATCGAGGCCTTGACCAGGTCGAGCAGCCCGGCGCGGATCGCGAAGAGCGTGATGATCAGCTCCGCCGCGTTGCCCAACGTTGCATTCAGCAGACCGCCCAGCCGCGGGCCGGTGTGCGCAGCCAGCTCCTCGGTTGCACGGCCCATCAGACCTGCTGCCGGGATCACCGCCAGCGCCGAGGTGAGAAAAACCAACACAGGTGACCAATGAAGGAGCTCTCCGAGAATTGCAATCGGGGCAAAGATGAACAACAGATTGAGGTACTTCACTCCAGGCCACTCCTCTGGCGAAATGCACTGTGTGCGTCGCGCGCCATGCGCGCCATCCAGTGCCAGGCCGTCTCGGGCGCTAACATGCCGGTGCCGTCGGAAAAGAGACTCGCCGGAGCGCATGAGGGCACCAACAGATTCATCGCGCGTGGCACGACATCGATCACGACCGGCGTGTAGCCGATCGCATCGCCGTCAACGTGCACGAGCAGGGGGCGATAGGTGCTCACCTGGACTTGTCGCGCCCGGAAAACGTCTACCCGCGGGTCTTGCACGTGTCGGTTCACCAGCAGCTTCGCGATATGCATCAGCGTGTTCAGCGGACTGCTCCCCTGGAAGCAATACACATCGAGCAAGCCATCGTCCATCACGGCGTTCTGAGCCATGCGAAAAACGATGCCCCACAACTGGATATTGGTGGCCGTCAGCATGATGACGCGACGGCTGACGCGCTGACCGTCCACACGCACGACCGCCGCCGTCCCGGCGAATTCGCGCAGAGTCAAGACCGTTGTGATGACCCAGGCCAGCCAGCCGAGCCGCTTCTTGCGCTGCGCGGCCGCATGCACCAAGACATTGAGCTGGGCGTCGAATCCGATGCTGCCCCAACACAGGAAATGGCGGCTGAAGCCCCGGCCCTTGCTCGGGCTGATTCTCCCTACATCGACGCGCCGGATCTGGTGTTCGAGCAGGAGTCGCGCCGATTCGAGAATCGGTTTCGGATAAAGGCCCCCGGGCACAGGCAGGTTCAGTTGGCGAGCAAAGACATTGCCGGTGCCGGCCGGGAGCACAGCCAGTGCGGTTTCGGAGCCCACCAGGCCATCCACCGCTTGCGCAATCGTACCATCGCCAGCCGCCACGAGGACGACGTCGCAGCGATGCGCCACTGCCTCACGAGCATAGGTTGTCGCATCGCCGGGGCCGTGCGTCTCCTTCACCGCCAGCACCTCCCAACCTCGACCCGTCAGGAACTCGGCGGTGTGCAGCACCTCGTCTCGGAAGGGCCACTGCCCGGCGGCAGGGTTGTAGATAATCAGAGATCTCATACAAACTGGGCCAAGAGCTGGCTGGCGGCTGTGTAGGGATCGATGCGGCGGTGGGCAATGGCGGCAACGATGGCGTCGAGATGGCCCGGCGGCAGGCGGGCCGACAGAGCAGCGAGGAGCTGGTTGCGCAAAATATGATCGAGTTCGTTCGCTGCACGAACCAGCTCGCGCTGGGCCAGGCGGCCAGTCGCACGCAAGTAGTGCGCGTGAAGCTCGATCCATTCCCGCAGCGGCTCAATCCCCTCGCTGCGTACGGCGACCGTCTTGGTGATCGGCGGAAGCCAGGCGCCATCGGGTTGTACGCCGGCCTTGACGCGAGGACTGCGGTTCGCTTCCTCGGTTGCGCCGTGGTGGCCTGCGGCCGCGACCGCTAGCCCCTGCATCATCTGCAGCGCCGTCACGGTGTGGTCAGCGCCGGCGCGGTCGGCTTTGTTGACAGCGAACACGTCGGCGATTTCCAACACACCCGCTTTGATGGCCTGCACCTCGTCGCCCAGTCCGGGCGCCTCGACGACCACGGTCGTATGCGCGGCGTTGGCAATGTCCACCTCGGCCTGCCCAACGCCCACCGTTTCCACAAGGATGCGGTCGAAGCCGGCTGCGTCGAACACCGAGATCACGTCGGTGGTGGCATGCGCTAACCCGCCCAAGTTGCCGCGCGTGGCCATGCTGCGGATGAAGATGCCGGGATCTCCCGCCAGGTCGCGCATGCGCACGCGATCCCCCAACAGGGCCCCACCCGAAAACGGGCTGGTCGGATCGACGGCAATGATGCCGACAGTATGTCCCTGCGCCCGATGGCTGCGCGCCAGCGCATTCACGAGGGTCGACTTACCCGTACCGGGTGCACCGGTGATGCCAATCACGTAGCCGTGACCAGTGTGAGGATAGATCGTTGACAGCAGGGCGGGCGCATCCGGCCCACCGTCCTCCACAATGGATATGGCTCGCGCCAGCGCGCGACGTTGGCCGGCCAGCAACGACTCGATGATTTCCATGTTCACGCATTGCTTGTCGCTGCTCGGCCTATGCGCCCCGACAGCAACAAGGCACACTCACGCGATCGCCTGCCGTATGAAACCGACGATCTCATTGGTATTCGTTCCGGGCCCGAAAACACCTTTCACGCCGATCTGCTTGAGCGGTTCGACATCCTCTTCGGGGATGATGCCGCCAACGACGATAACCACGTCGTTCATACCCTGGGCGTTCAGCAGTTCGACCACGCGAGGGCAGAGCGCCATGTGTGCACCAGAAAGGATCGAGAGCCCGACAACGTCGACATCCTCTTGCAGCGCCGCCTCCACGATCATCTCTGGCGTCTGGCGGATGCCCGTGTAGATCACCTCCATGCCGGCATCGCGCAGCGCACGCGCCACCACCTTTGCCCCGCGGTCATGGCCGTCGAGGCCCGGCTTGGCAACAAGGACCCGTATCTTGCGGTCAGTCATGCATACGCCTCACTTGGTCGGGGAGGGCCCGTGATGCTGCCGCCGCACGAGGGCCAGTCGGAGGGACTCGCCGGAGGCACAGGGCTCTGCTCGCTTCTTACGTGTTCGCCCACCTCCCGACGGCAAAATTGTATCACGACAGGATGGTGGCGCCAAGACGGACTGGCGCCGGGGTTGTCCGCAGTCTGGCATCCCTTGTCTTACCCGTGAGGCGCCTCTCGCCCGCCCTGCCACTCCCCTGTGACTGCTGCATCCAGGCACTGCACCAGATCGCCGAATCGCATTTTCACGCCGCTGTGCATCGGTGCGTAACAGGCCATCTTTCCGGCATTCGTCGCCATACTGCGGACGCCAAGCATGTGCATCGGCGCAACGACGGCGCAAGTGTCTGCAACAACCTCGCCGCCGGCCGCCTCTATCGCCTGTACGTAACCCAACTCGGCTGCAGCCTGACGGGTCAGCTCGCCCGTCGTCACCCAGAGTCGCGTTGCAAGCCGTTTGCCCGCCAGATAGTCGGCCACCTGTGCGATCTCTGTCAGACTGGCATGAGGACAACCAATCGTCACGAGATCGATCCAGCGCAGATCGGGATCTGCATCCATCACACGGTAAGCCGCTGCCAGGCTGTCAATCGTCAGTCGCTTCGCATCGGCGTCGATGAGCGACTCGCCCAGGTCACGCGCCTCCGGCGTCACGGCGGCGATGTGATAGAGCGCCACTGCGCCATAGGCCGCCAACCCTGCGCCGAGGGTCTTCAAGCGATCGCCGGCCGGGCCTCCCAGGGTGAGATCGACGGGCAGCGCCGGCAGCCAGGCGCCAAGATCGGCGAACCACGGCACGCCGTTGCCGACCGCCTTGCCCACAACATAACTCAGGGCGCCGAAATCGGCCACCGATTTGATCGGACACCGCACCTCTACAATCCAGTTAGCGCGGCGGTTTTCGTCAAGGTGATAGCCGTAGCGCGCGGTGCGGCCGGTCACCGCAGCCGCGATCGCGCTTGGCCCGCCCTCGCGGTTCGAGTGGGCGCCAATGACCGAATTGGCAAAAGCCACTGCGCTCGACTCAGCCCAGGCCAGGGCATCACCGCGCCGCGGGATGTGATCGCGAAAGAGATAGGGCGTGCAGCTCATGGTCGGCGTGACACCCATCCTGGCGAAAGCATCAATGACGCTGAGTTGCGGACCAGCGAAGTCAGTCGAGATGCCCCACTGCTTCCATCGCTGACCGCGCTCCATCCCCATCGGGTTGAGCGTCGTTGGGATGCGCACTTTGGCGCCCTCGTCGGCCCAGCGATTGAGAAACTCCACGCCAGCGTCACCGAGGTTCTTGTAGCTGACCCCCGCGATCTGCGCGTGAACAACCGGCGTCAGGACGGCGGCCCCGTAGATGCGCGCCAAGGCAACGACGATCTCCATGGCGCGCTTGACCCCGGGCCCCTCGGCGCCGGCCAGCATCGCCTGCTCTTCAGGAGTCAGGTGCAGATCGCTCACTTCCCACCTCACATGCATGCCTTGTAACTCGTTCAGATCACTACCCGCCTCAAGGCTGGATCCACTGTCACACCGACTCTGACGGGCAAAGAGTCGTGTTCAGCGAAGCGGCAGGGCGGTCGCTGCATGGCATCCCGATGCACGGCCATTATATAGCAAAGACGGGAGAGACAAATGGCAGCCCTCCCGTCTTTGCAGCGTGCTCGCCCAGCCTGCGCCCGGATCGCAGCCGGTTCAAGGTTGGAGACTAGAGCTCCGTGATGCTGATGGCGCCTTCTTCGCAACCTGACTCGCACGAATAACAACCGATGCAATCGTCGGGATCGCCCTTGAACATGGCATACTGCTTGCCGTTCTCCTCGACCATTGCGATCAGTTCGTTGGGGCAGGTGTCGACGCAGTCTGCGCACCCCTGGCACTTCGCGATATCCACAGTGACGACGTACATGAACCTTCCTCCGCTTGAGTTGGTAATCCAAGGCACCTTGCCGGTGATGCCCTGAGTCTACGCAGCTCTCCGCTTCGCCGCCATGACCTGCATCACATAGCCCCGAACAACCTCGACTGGACCGGTACGGCGTCCTGAGCGATGCAGGGCCTCCTTGGCTAAAACGGAAACCCGGCCCTCACTGAGACGATCGCGTCTGTCGCCTATCTGGCAGTCGTGGGGTGGCTGCGCTTCGGGCGCCGCACTGTGCTCGCGCTATGACAGGCATGAGCCCACATCGCAGCAGGATCACACCACTGGCCGCGGATAGAGACCGAGCATCTGCACCACCTGGGGCACGGCGGCCGGCCAGCTGACCGCCATAATGTGCAGGCCGCGCACCCCCTCGATCTCGCGCACCTGGTTCGCAATCTCGCAACAGATGTCCAGGCCTGCCTTCTGTTGGTCTTCCTTTGACAGCCCTTCCAGTCGCTTCAGCACCCAATCGGGCACATCCATCCCCGCGACCTCGTTCTTCATGTACTCGGCCGCCTTGATCGAACGGACCGGCCCCACCCCCGCCAGGATGACGATCTTCTCGTGCAGGCCCAAGTCCACAACGCGCTTCATGAACTCGCGGAAGCGATCGACATTGAAGATAAGCTGCGTCTGGATGAACTGCGCGCCGGCCACGATCTTCTTCGCGAGACGATAAGGCCGGTAGTCGTAGGGCGGCGCGAAGGGGTTTTCGACCGCACCGATGAAGAAGTCGGGCGCCAGTCGGGGAATCGCCTTGCCGTTCTCGAACACCTGATTGTTGCGCATCATGCGTGCCATACGAATGGCATTCAACGAATCGATGTCGTACACCGCCTTGCACTGTGGGTGGTCGCCCCAGATCGGGTGATCGCCGGAAAGGCACAGAATGGTGTTGATACCGAACACCGACGCGCCCAGCATGTCGCCCTGGAGGCCCAGTCGGTTGCGGTCTCGGCAGGTGAACTGCACCACAGGCTCCATACCGGCTTGCTTGAGCATGATGCTCACCGCCAGGCTAGAGACATGGACCATGGCCGACTGGTTATCGGTGACGTTGTACGCGTCGCCATAGCCCTTGAGGGTCTTGATCTCGCGTTGGATCGCTTCGACGTTCGGGCCAACCGGCGGCGAGACCTCGACACAGACTGGAAAGTGGCCGGCTGCAATCACCTTGGCCAGATTACTGCTGGCGCCGGTCAGACCGGTCTGGACCGGCACAACAGGCGCAGGGGCGGGAGGCAGGGGCGCATTCATCGGACGGCCTCCTGCTTCTCGAAAGCCTCAGTCGCATAGCGGATGCGCGGCTCACTGCCGGTCCGAATCTGGTCCGCGCCCACGGCCATTGTCACCCACGACGCCATCCCTTCCAACCGCCAGTCCACCGGCGGATTCAGCCGGAAGATCTCGTTCTTGTAGGGGGTTTTGAGCGCGCGCTCGATGCCCTTGACCCAGACGCAGTCCATCTCTGGCTTCACTTCGCACTTGCCGTTGAGGCGCACGCCGCCGCACGGCCCGTTCCGCAACTGCTTCGGGCAGTTCATCGGGCAGGTCATACCGTTGTAGTGCAGCAGGCACTGCGCGCAGTCCTGGCAGTTGAACATCAGGCCCTTGATGATCTCTTCGGGCACCTTGACCACCTTGGACGACCGCTCGACGCCGACGCGTCTGAACAGTGGGCCCATGCGCAGCAGCACCGCCTCCGACATCTTCCACATCCACACATACGGCATGGGACGGTCCTGAAAGAAGGCTCGAATTGACATGGTTGGTCCTCGTTGTAGGAAAGTGATGGCGAATCGTCACACGAACGACGGGCAACGCCGGTCGGAGGTGACCGCCTGTCGCGGCCTCAGGTCCGGCCCGGCGTCAGGCAATGCCTCTTTGCAGCTTGAAGGCCCGCACCGTATTCGTCAGCAGCATGGCGATGGTCATCGGTCCGACGCCTCCCGGAACCGGCGTAATGGCGCCCGCCACTTCGACCGCCTCTGCGAAGTTCACATCGCCGACCAGTCGGGAACCGCTCTTCTTGGTCGGATCGGCGATGCGATTGATGCCGACATCGATCACTGCGGCGCCTGGCTTGATCCAATCGCCTCGCACATATTCCGGCCTGCCGATTGCTGCAACTACGATGTCGGCGCGGCGCACCTTGTCCGGCAGATCGCGAGTCTTGCTGTGACAGACGATCACTGTGGCATCCGCATTTTGAAGCAGCGCCGCCACCGGCACACCGACGATGTTGCTGCGACCCACTACTACCGCGTCCGCGCCGCTGATCTGGATGCCGGAGCGGACGAGCAGCTCGATGCAGCCGTTCGGAGTGCATGGGATGAACTGCGGCGTACGTCCCTTCATCACGAGCTGACCGATATTCATCGGGTGGAAGCCGTCCACATCCTTGTTCAGGCTGATCAGGTCGAGCACCGGTTGCTCATTCAGCCCCTTCGGCAACGGCAACTGCACCAGGATGCCGCTGACGACGGGGTCGGCATTGAGTTGGCGCACCAGCGCCTCCACCTCGGCCTGGGAGGCAGTGGCCGGCAGCCGATGCGTGATCGATCCCATTCCTGCCTCTTCACAGGCCTTCCCCTTCGATGACACATAGGTCTGCGAAGCAGGGTTGTCGCCCACGAGCACAGCAGCCAGGGTGGGCAGCTCTCCCGTCAGCGCCCTCAGCCTCGCCGTCTCCTCAGCCGCCTCGCGACGCACCGCCTCGGCGATGGCCTTTCCGTCAATCAGTTTTGCGGGCATAGATGACTCCTTCGCTGATAACTTCCGCCCAGGGACGTAAGTCAAGCCTGGCGTTTCGACCCTGGGCATTCCTCCGACATCAACAGCCTTCGCATTTCAGCAGATACTCATACGCATTGAGCGCGGCCTTGGCGCCTTCGCCGATCGCGACAAGCACCTGCTCCGCGGGAAGGTGGGTCACGTCACCAGCAGCAAACAGGCCGGGCACGCTCGTCTCGGCCTCGGAGTTGACCACCACTCGCTGCTCGTGGTCGAGTTCCACCCAGCCGTGCACCAGCTCGGAATGCGGCTTGAGCCCCAGCTCTACAAAGATGGCATCCACGTCGAGTGTGCGCTGTTCGCCTGTGGGTGACTTGACGATGAGCTGACGCGCAAGCGCATCTCCCTCGACCGACACCGGCGTCCAATTCTCCAGCAGCGCAACATGCTCGGCGGACTGCATCCGGCGGCCCAGAGGCGTGTCCAACTCGCCATGCGTCGGCGCGACCCAA
Source organism: uncultured Anaerolineales bacterium (assembly GCA_964423545.1). Classification (GTDB taxonomy): domain Bacteria; phylum Chloroflexota; class Anaerolineae; order CG2-30-64-16; family CG2-30-64-16; genus JALOOE01. Next base: position 12,410 of record CAYRFV010000087.1, read on the forward strand.
TAGAGCTGTTTGACGATCTGCGCCAATTCGCCGACGCCGCGCAACGCCATGCCGCCCGCGCCCACCAGCGCCACGGTCTTGCCGATGTAAAGCGGCGCATAACTCACCGTCGAATAGAGCACCCCGCGCAGGAAATAGCGATCGGCGCCGGGCGCCTGCAGGCGAACCGCATCGGCGCCGGTCGCCAGGATCACCGTGCGCGCCTCATGGCTGCCGCTTCCGGTGGTCACCACGAAGCGACCCCCGAGTTCTTCCAGCCGCGTCGCAGGCTCAAGTCGGCGCGCAAAGTCCAGATACTCAAGCTCCTGTCTGAAACGCCGCACCAAGTCGGCGCCATTGATCACCTGATACGTGTCAGCGCCCGCGATCTGAGTGTGGGTCAAAGCCTTCCCGCCCAGATCCGGGCTGATCAGCAGGCAGTTCAGGCGCTTGCGGATGGCGTAGATGGCTGCCGTCAGGCCCGCCGGCCCGCCGCCGATGATGATGAGGTCGTACATGAGATGCTCCTTGCCGGAAGCTGATAGTGGAAGCAACCCCGTTAAGCATGAGGTTCGCCGGTTCCCCGCCTCTAGCGTTCAGGTTCCTCCGGGGGCTGCGCAATCAGCCCCGTTTCCATCATCATCTCCGTCAACCGCCGCGAGCGAAGGATCATCTCGGACGCCTGGCCAAACAACTCGTCGGCTGACGCCGTGATGCGTGAAATCCCCTGCTCTTGGGCCTTCATGCCGACGGCCACCGCCTCACGCACGTATACTTCCCGGTCAACCATCGTCGGCAAAATGTGCTCCGGGTTCATGCCGTCATCCGGAGCAGCAGCGGCAAGCGCCTGCGCCGCCGCGATACACATCTCATCCGTGATCGTTGTCGCGCGCACGTCCAGCGCGCCGCGGAAGATGCCGGGGAAACCGAGCGAGTTGTTGACCTGGTTCGGGAAATCGGAACGACCGGTGGCTACGATGCGCGCGCCGGCGGTCGCGGCCTCCCATGGCCAGATTTCGGGGGTCGGATTGGCGCAGGCGAAAACGATCGCATCGGGCGCCATCTGCGCCACCCATTCCGGCCGGATCGTGCCCGGTCCCGGCCGGCTCAGGGCGATACAGACATCCGCTTTCATCAACGCCTCAGCGATACCACCCTGCCGGCCCTCCACGTTCGTCATCTGGCACAACCGCCATTTGTCAACATACTCGGCACGCCGCATGTAGATATCCTGACGCCTGGGGTGGAGGATGCCCTGGCTGTCGACTACCAACGATTTCGCCGGATCCACGCCCGCCTTGAAACACAGTCTGCTGATCGCCACGTTCGATGCGCCCGACCCGATGAAGACAACCTTGACGTCACCGATCGGCTTGCCTACGATTTTCAGCGCATTGAGCAGGCCCGCCAGTGTGACACAGGCCGTGCCCTGCTGATCGTCATGCCAAATGGGGATTTCGGCCTTCTCGCGCAGGGTGTCGAGCACGCGGAAGCATTTCGGCTGGGCGATATCCTCCAGATTGACGCCGCCGAAGGCTGGCTGAAGCATCAACACGGTACGGATGATCTCATCCGGGTCTTTGGTGTCGAGCATGAGCGGGACTGCGTCGACGCCGCCCAACCATTTGAAAAGCAGCGCCTTGCCCTCCATCACCGGCAAGCCTGCCTTGGGGCCGATGTCACCAAGCCCCAACACGCGCGTCCCATCAGAGACGACGGCGACAGTGTTCCACTTATTCGTGTGCTCGTAGACCAGATCAGGATTCTTCGCGATGGCCCGGCACGGCGCCGCTACACCCGGCGTGTACCAGATGGCGAAGTCATCCAACGAGCGGATGCACGCCTTTGGAACCGTCTCAATCTTGCCGCGGTAAAACGGATGGAGCCGCATGGCATCCACCGAAGGCTGCTGCGCCTTTGCCAGCATCTGCTGTGTGTTCGGGGCTTCATTGACCACGATCATGGGCGCCTCCTTGCGCAAGATGACGAAAGACGGTGGACGGAGGACGGATTTCAGACGACTACGTCTGCTCTTCGATCTCTCTGGGCATCCGACAGGATCGAATACCCGGCGCGTTCGTCACGCGCCAATCCTCATCGGGCGCGATCGCGCGCCGCATCGATATCCCCGCTTCTGGGCAGCTGATGGGAGATGCCGTCAATCAGGTCGATGTGCTCCAGCGCAAGCTGCCACACCTCAAGCTGCTCAAACTTGAGAGCCACTGGTCAGCCGTCTCCCGTCCTCCGTCTCCCGTCAGACCCGCAGGTACGAGTCCGCGTAGATCACCTTGTTCAGTAGGATCTGCACCGTCTTCCAGACCGCGGCCTGGTCCGGGTCAGCAAAGTCGACGGCGTCCGCACTCAGCTCCTCGCCCGCGGCGACCGCATCATAGAGCGCCAGCAGCAACCGGCCGAGGGCCGTGCTCTCGTCTCGCCGCTCGACAATGCGGATGAACTCGTTCTGCTTCTTGTCCAGCGGATCAGCGATCATCGTATCCAGCCCTGCGCCCATCAGCATCACGCAGTAGACGCGATTGATCAGCGGCCGCATCTCGTTGGGCACCGCGTTCGAGACATTGCTCAGGCCCACCTGCACGCCAGCGCCAGTCACCTGCAGCGTACGCACCGCCTCGATGCACTCCGGCACATACTGCTGGCAGCCGCTGACGGTGAGAACTAACGGATCGATCAGGAGATCAGTGAGCGGTAGCCCGACCTCCTCACAGCGCGGGATCAGCTTCTCCAGCGCGATATTGACACGCGCATCCGATGCGACCGGAATCCCCTCGGCCTCCATCGTCAGGGCGATCAGCTTGGTGTTGTACTTCTTGGCCACCAGCGGCACCTTCTCCAGACGCTCGGCCTCCGCCGATGTCGAGTTGATGATCGGCTGGTGCTTGATGATCTCGCACGCGGCCTCGATGGCGCCCAGGTTGGTGGTGTCCAGGCAGAGCGGGACATCCACCACCTGCTGCACCCCTTCGACCAGCCACGGCAGGATCTCGTGGCCCAGTTTCTTCTGGGGGCCGATGTTAAGGTCGACAGCCCACGCGCCGGCCTCGACCTGCCTGACCGCCGAGTCCTGGAAGAACCTGAGGTCCCGGTTGGCAATCGCCTCTTTGACTTTGGGCGACAGGATGTGGATGTTTTCACCGATGATCTTCATGAGATGTCCCCTCCTTTGGGATGGTGGATGCTAGAGATAGTTGAGCGCTTCCTTCGCCTCTTTTCGCACCACATATGCGCGATCCCACTCGAAGCGCTCATCCTCGCCCAGGATGCGCCGCAGCCGGCCGGCCAGCTCCCACCGCTCGCGACCGGTCAGGTGGCCGTATTTGGCGAGCTTGCCCAGGCTGCGCACCGCCTTGGCGCGCACGCCGGCGCTGTAGTCGCCCAAGTTGGCCTGAAGCGCCTCCAGCAGCGCCTGGCGTACGTCTTCGGGCAGGTCCCCTGGCGGGATCGATTCGGCAAACTTGCCGATAGCGCGTGTGGCGGTGTCGCGCAGTTCCAGGTCGGCCGAGTGCGCTGCCTCCACGGCAAGCGGCGCAGCCCGTACGACTTCTGGCGCCTTGACCTTTCCCAATGCGTACAGCAGAAAAGCCCGGCATGATGGATCGGGACAGGTCGTCAGGTATTCGGAGACCAACGGATTCACGGCCCGCGCGCCCATCCAACCCAGCGCGGAGGCAATCGCCATCTGCGCCTTCACGTCACCCATTTCGAGATTCTGAATCAGCACCGAGATGACCGCTTCGCCGAGGCCGGCCACCACCAGGATCGCCTCTTCGATCACCGGCAGATGCTCCGGGTGGTCCAGCGGGTCGATGTAGAAGAGCGGCAGGATCAACTCGCACAGCCGCTCGCAGCCCTCGGCATCGGCCTGCGGCGCGGTGGTTTTGACCAGCGCCAGTCCGCGGCGCAAGTCGGCGGGGTCATGGCTGGAAAGCAGATTGCTGATCGTGCGGTAGATGTCTTCTTGCATGATCATCCCCCTGGCATCCGCCTGCGAATGGATTCAGGAACGTGTCGAAGCATCCAGAAAGGAACCTTTCTACCCCGGCGGCAGCATCACGCGATTCTCCACAGTCTCCAGGATGTGCTGATAGGATCCGGCGAAATCCTCACACTTCTCGACAACTGAACCCATCATTCGTCGCTCAACCGAATCGGCGCGCCATCTGGCGAAATGGCGACATCGGTCAGGGTTCACGCCGATTCAGCCAGGAGCTTACTCGCAATCCCCGCGACCGCCACGCTGACTGCTGCGTCATCCGGAAGCTCGACCAGCGGGCGCCCCTGGCCGTCGTACTCGACGAGCAGCGGATCATAGGGCACGGCCGCCACCAGGGGCGCGCCCATCGACTCGACCTTAGCACGGATCGCCGGCGTTAACTCACCGATCACCCGATTGACCACCAGGTAGGTGTTGCGGACATTGATCTCCAGCTCTTTGCTCAGGCTCACCATCGACTCGGCTGCAGCCATGCCGCGCAGGCTGGCGTCGCTCACCAGCAGCAGATGATCCACGTCGCGCGTGGTGCGCCGGCTGAGGTGCTCCATGCCAGCCTCGTTGTCCATCACTACGTAGTCGTAACCCGCATTGATGCCGTCCATGATGCTGCGCAGCATGTGATTGGCCGCACAGTAGCAGCCCTGTCCCTCGGGCCGGCCCATTGCGAGCAGATCGAAATCGTCCCCCTCTTCGACCGCCATGCGGACCGCGTAGCTGAGCCAATCCTGGCGTGACTGACCGGGCTTCGGCGCGCCGCGTGCATCCTCGCGGATGTCACCGATGGTCTGAGTCAACGGTAGTCCCAGCACCAGATGCAGATTGCTGCTGGGATCGGCGTCAATCGCCAACACCTTCTTGCCCGGTCTATGCTGAACCAGGTAACGGACGAGCAGGCCAGAGAGGGTGGTCTTGCCGGTGCCTCCCTTGCCCGCAACCGCGATGGTGATCGTCATCAGGCGCTCCATTAGGAATCGGCGGCCGCCGTGTCGCTGCCTTCATCAGGCGTCGCCGCATCCGACCGCCACCAAATCTGGCGTGCGGCCCCACTCGCTTCAGAAGTTGTCTGCTGGCCTCTTGAGGTGATTGATCAGCACGATCATGTCCAACGTCTCGCCCTCGGGTGTCATGAACATGTCTTTCCAAACGAACTGGCGCTCGAAGCCGAGGCGCTCGAACGCGTGGATCACCTGTGGCTGGCTCTCAACAACCTCCGCGATGAGTTGGTGCAGGCCGAGCTTGCGCGCGATCTCCACGTGCGCCCGGATCATTGCGGTGCCGATGCCTTGCCGCCGGTACTCCTTGAGAAGGAAGATTCGGATTTCGGCGATGTGCCGGGTGTAGGACTTGCCCAGGTGCAGCGTCGAGTTGCCGACGATCCGGTCGCCGACCACGGCCACCAGGGGGAAGATGCTGGTGTAGTCCGGCTTCTCAGCCCAAGTCGCCACCACTTGGGGGTTGGCGATATTGCTTCGGAAATAGAGCGTCTCCGAAGGGGGCAGGCCGCTGAACAGAGCAACCAGCGCATCGCGATCCTTAGGCACCAATGGACGGAGGAGCACTCGCAGTCCATCGGGAAGCGTGACCAGATGACGATAGCTCGTGAGTTGCTCGACAGGCACCGTGGCTGTAGCCATGTTTCCTCCCTTTTGTGCGAAGACTCAGTGAGCCATCCCCGGATGACACCGGCGCTCTCATCAGCTCACCGATTCAGTGCCGCCTCCACCGTTGGGAATTGCGTCATGTCGGTGTGAGGCAGGAACATTGCGGACCTGAACGCATCGAAGAAGGCATTGTCGGCTGAAAGCTCCAGATAAGTCATCATCCGAGCGATATCGTTGAGATGCGCCCGCACATCCCGGCGCAGCAGCGCCATGTAGGCGCCGCGAATCGCTGTGTTGCCCAGAAACTTGAAACGATCCCACGGCGAAGCACTGCCGGCCGGCGCCGGCAGGTCGGGCAGCAAGCCTATCTGCACCGCTTTCTCCACATTGATATATTGGCCGAACGACCCGCCGATGAGCATCGTAGAGATATCTGCCAGGTCGACCCCCACGCTTTGCGCCATGACAGTGAACCCGGCATAGATCGCCGCTTTGGCGCGCATCAGGTTATCGATATCCACATTGGTGATAGAGATGGCTTCGCCAGTCGCCGTTTCGTCTGCCCACGCGACCACATATTCCGGGCCGTGCTTGCCCTCGCGCACGCGCGGCGACGCGCCGACATTCAGAATGCCCGCTTTGTTCACCACGCCGGTGACGAACATCTCGGCCAACAGCGACAGCAGGCCAGAACCGCAGATGCCGCGCGGCTTCTCTGTCTCGCGGCCGATCACGCGATAGACCGGTTCCAGCGTTTCGTGGTTGATCCACACTTCCTCGATTGCGCCGACAGTGGCGCGCATGCCGTGCTCGACTCCGGCGCCTTCAAACGCCGGCCCAGCCGAACATGCGCAGGTGATCATCCAGTCGGCGTTCCCGAGCACCGTCTCGCCGTTCGTGCCCACGTCAATAAAGAGATTCAGCTCCGGCGCCTCGTCCATGCGCGCACTCAACACCCCGGCGCTGATGTCTGCACCTACGTAGCTAGCCACCCCTGGCAGACAATCGACAATCGCCTGAGGATGCGTCGCCAAGCGCAGCTCCCCGGCGCGGAGGGTCGGAGGATAGTTGACCACCGGCACAAACGGCGACAGGCGAATCGACTCCGGCGGGATTGCCAGGAGCAGATGCATCATGGTCGTATTCCCGGCGATCGCCAGCTTGAGAATCTCCGTGGCGCTGGCATCCACCTGCTTGCAGGCAGCGCGCAGCAGCCGGTTGATCGTGCCGACGACCAGCTCCTGGAGCTCGGCCAGGCCCCCGGGTTTCCGTGCATAGATGATGCGAGAAATCACGTCCTCGCCGCGAGCGATCTGCCCGTTGTAGTCGCCCGCCTGCGCCACCACCTCGCCGCTGTCCAGATCCACCAGCCATACCGTAACCGTAGTCGTACCGATATCGATGGCGGCGCCGAGATTTCGATCGGTATGGTCGCCGGGCAGCAGTGCCAGCAGTTGTGGGGGACCGCTCGGCCGATCCCACGTGTCAAGCGACACCACGGCGGTCACCTGCCACGGCTCCGCCGCATCATGCCAAACATCCGGAGTTTCGTCCGAAGCCTGCGCATTCAGATCGGGCTTCTCGCGCGGGATGGCGCGCAGGACATGGGGCATCTCGCGCAGCAGTAGGAGGTCCACCTGCGGCTGCTCGATGCCGAACTTCGCAAGTTCGCGCGAGACGCGCGACCAGTCGTCGGTCTGGTCCGAGAGATCGGGCGGATTTAGCCGCAGGTAGTAACGCTGGATCGGCTGATGCCGGCGCGGATCGTAGGCGAACGGCACCTCGATGCGAGCTGCGGCCTTGTGCGT
>CAYRFV010000088.1:0-19787 GCA_964423545.1 uncultured Anaerolineales bacterium
TGCAACAGCAGGTTGCGCAGGTTAGTAGCAAAGACCTGGATGGCGTGGTCATCGCTGTATTCGCTCAGTTCTCCACTGACTTCCCGTTCGATCGAAGGCCGCAGCAGCCGCTCGTAACCATCCTCGACCGCCATGCGCACCTGTGCGGACGCCTGCGCAGCGGCTCCAGCGCCGCCGGCTTTGATCCAGCTTGCCGCAACGCCAGCGATGATGGCGCCGTCTGGCGTCTCGAAGCGCATCTTCAGGATGCCGTCCTCGCGGCCGCGCTGGAGCGCCAGCCACTGATGCGGCTGGACCGAGCGCAGCGCACAGCGAAAGTCGTGGTAGATGCGATAGTGGCCCTCCGGATCGACCTCACCGCCGGCGCACTGGCTGACAACGAAGCCATCCGCTGCGAAGCGACGTCGCACCGCGTTGCGAGTCGCAATGTCATCGCTGACGCGTTCCGCAATGATGTCGCGCGCGCCACCGAGCGCCGACTCGATGTCCGGCACTTCATCGCCAAGGTACGGCGCCGCGAGTTCCTGGGGCGATGCCGTCGCGCCAGAACCCGCCACCTGGTCCAACAACGCCTGCGCGAGGGGCTCCAATCCGCGCTCGCGCGCGATCTGGGCGCGCGTCTGGCGTTTCGGTTTGTAGGGGCGGTAGAGATCTTCGACTGTCTGGAGCGACGCCGCTGCGTCCAGCGCAGCCGCCAACTCCTCCGTAAGCTTTCCCTGCGAAGCGATCTCCGTCTTGACGGCCTCGCGGCGCTCAGCCAGCTTGCGCAGGTAATCCAGCCGCTCCTGGATCCGGCGTATCTGCACCTCATCCAGCCCGCCGGTGACTTCTTTGCGATAGCGAGCGATGAACGGCACAGTGTTGCCGTCGTCCAGGAGCGCAGCAGTCGCGCTGACCTGACTCAGCGCGATCGAAAGCTCGCTGGCAATCAGGGAAAGGACGGAAGATGCGGTCAACAGGCAACCTCAAGGACAGAGTCGGCGCGATCGGCCATGCCGACCTGAGCCAGACGCCAGGATCGACCGAATGGACGAGTCGCTGATGATCCCACCTGCGCCAGCCCCTGCGATCATAGCAGTTGTTCCGCCTCTGCTTACTCGCGCGCCCGCTGCTGCAACTCATAGAGCTTGTTCAGCGCGGCAAGCGGGCTGAGTGCATTCACGTCCAGGGCGCGCAGCTCGGCGATCACGGGATCCTCGGCCGAGAAGAGGGGAAGCTGGTACACGGTGAGCCGGTCGATGGAAGAGCGCCGCGGCCCTGCAGCGCCCGACGCTTCCAAGTCGGCCAGAATCTCCTGCGCGCGCGCGACGACCGGCTTCGGCAGGCCCGCAAGCTGCGCCACGTGGACCCCGTAGGAACGATCGGCCGCGCCGGGCACGATCTTGTGCAAGAAGACGACACTGTCCCCCTGTTCGGCGACGGCAACGTTGCAGTTGACCACGTGGGGCAGTCGTTCCGCCAGGTCGGTCAGCTCGTGGTAGTGCGTGGCAAAGAGGGTCTTGGCGCGCAGGCCCGGATGGTTGTGAATGTATTCGACCACGGCCCAGGCGATGGCCAGCCCGTCATACGTGCTCGTCCCCCTGCCGATCTCATCGAGGATCAGCAGCGAGCGATTCGTGGCGTGATGCAGGATGTTGGCCGTCTCGACCATTTCGACCATAAAGGTCGACTGGCCGCGCGCGATCTCATCCGAGGCGCCGATGCGCGTGAAGATGCGATCCACCAGCCCGATGCGCGCCGACTCCGCCGGCACGTAGGAGCCGATCTGCGCCATCAAGACGATGTGCGCCACCTGGCGGAGATAGGTCGACTTGCCGCTCATGTTCGGACCGGTGAGGATCACAATCGCATGGTCGGGCGTGAGCACCGCGTCGTTGGGCGTAAACGACTCTCCCGTCAGGGACTTTTCCACCACCGGGTGGCGGCCGCCCTTGATGTCGATCGAAGCGCCAGCGACGCCGTCTTCAGCCAGAACGGGACGAACGTAGCGATTCGCGTCCGCCACCTCGGCCAGGGCAGCGGCGACATCCAGCTCGGCGATGGCATTGGCCATGGCGAGGAGACGCGGCGCGGCGGCCGCGGTTTGGCCGAGAAGCTGCCGGTAGAGTTGGCCTTCCAGCTCCAGGATCCGCTCCTCGGCATTGAGCACCAGCGACTCGTATTCTTTCAGTTCGGGCGTGATGTAGCGCTCTGCGTTGACCAGCGTCTGTTTGCGGATGTAGTCGGTTGGGACGAGTGCGGCATTCGCAGTCGTCACCTCGATGTAATAGCCGAAGACCTTGTTGTAGCCGACCTTCAGTGACTTCACACCGGTGCGCGCCCGCTCCACGGCCTCCAGGTTCGCAATCCAGCTTCGCGCGTCGCGCGTCGCCAGGTGAACGCCATCGAGCTCGGCGGAGAATCCGGGCCGGATCACCCCCGAAGTAGCAAGCGTTGCGGGCGGATCGGGCGCGAGGGCAGCGTTCAACAGCGCGGCGATATCGCAACAGGCGTCAAAGGGAGCATCGACCGGCGGCAGACTGCCCCTCCCTGCCGACCCACAGACGGCCTGGATGCGTTCCGCCCTGGCCAACGCCTCTCGCATCCCCACCAGCTCGCGCGGCAGCGCTGAGCCCTGCACGGCTCGATTCGTCCAGCGCTCCAGGTCGCCCATGCCACGCAAGAGCTGGCGCAGCTCGGCGCGCAGTGGCGCGTCGCCATGCCACGCGGTCACCTGGTCAAGGCGGCGGTTGAGTGCATCGACGCTCAGCAGCGGCTGCCCCAGCCGGCGTCGCAGCAGCCGACCGCCCATCGGGGTGAGGGTCGCATCCAGCACGCCCAGCAGCGAACCGTGGGCCGCATCACCGCGTATGCTCTCCGTGAGCTCCAGGTTGCGCCGCGTCGCCTCATCGAGCGTCATGAACTCGGCTGTGCTGTAGGTGCGCAGGCTGACGATCTGGCCGATATTGTCCTTCTGCGTCTCCTGCAAGTACTGCAGCAGCGCGCCGGCCGCGCGGATCGCCGCCGGCAGATCGGCGCAGCCGAAGCCTTCCAGCGACGTCGCCCCGAAATGCGCCAGGAGCGCCTCACGGCCCGTCGTCTCCTCGAAGCGCCAGGCCGCGTAAGGCGTGACGTGGAGGGTCGACTGCACACCGGAGATTGCCGATTCCAGCTCCGGTGATCGCGCCGTCCAGCGCGGGTCCTGCACGGGGATGAGCAGCTCGGCAGGCGCCAGTCGCGACAGCTCCTCCTGAACGCGGCGCAGCACCTCCAGGCCCCCAGTCACCTCGGTGGCCGCAAACTCGCCGGTGGAGATGTCTGCATACGCCAGGCCTGCGCGTCTGATCGCGCCGGAGGCTGCCGGTGTGGCCGGCCCATCGAGGATCAGCGCGGCCAGGTAATTGTTGCGTTTTTCGGAAAGCAGCCCTGGCTCGACCAGCGTACCCGGTGTGACGACGCGACGCACGATGCGCGGCACGAGCTTCTCGCCCTTGGGCGGCTCATTGCCAACCTGCTCCGCAATGGCGACCTTGTAGCCGGCGTTGATCAAGCGGGCAATGTAGCCTTCGACTGCATGGTAGGGCACGCCAGCCAGCGGCACACGTTGGTCGACGCCCACCGGCCGCGAAGTCAGCACGACATCGCACACCTCCGAGACGATCCTGGCGTCATCGTCGAACGTCTCGTAGAAATCGCCCAACCGGAACAGAACAATCACGTCCGGGTATTGCTTTTTGATCGCCAGGTACTGGCTGCGCATGGGTGTCGTCATGGGTGACAAGCCGGCGGCGGGAACAGGTCTGGAATCGAAACGTGCGGGCATTATACACCGCAGGCCGGGGATGAGCAACGCGCGTCTGCGCCCGGCTAGGCCGGGCGTTTTGACATCTGGCTGGAGCGGCGCTACGATGTGCCGAGCAGATGCGGAGGCAGGAATGAGGGAATTTCGGATCGGGCGCGTAGCCGGACTGGAGCTGACTGCTCTCTCGTCGGTGATCAGCTCATCGATCGCGTTGTGGGCAGTGCTCGCTGCATTGGCGGCCCTGCTGCTGCAGATTCAGGCGGGGACGGCCGTCGCGATGGGCCTGGCGGCGCTCATCCTGCACTGGTTTTCGGAGTTCGTGCACCAACTCGGTCACGCCGTCGCCGCACAGCGAACGGGCCATCCGATGATCGGCGTCCGCTTCTGGGGCCTGTTGAGCACCAGCCTCTATCCAGAGGAGGAACCGCCGCTGCCCGCTGACGTCCACATTCGTCGCGCCCTGGGCGGGCCGGTCGCCAGCCTGGTCCTCAGCTTCATCGCGTGGGCGCTGATGGCCGCAACACGCGCAGAAGGTGGCCCGGTCTGGTGGGTGGCGGTGTTCTTTCTCGCCGAGAACGCGCTCTTCCTCACCCTCCAGGCGTTCATCCCGCTCGGGAATAACGATGGAGCCACCCTGTGGCGCTGGCTGCGGAGGCGCTAGCGGCGCATTATGGCCCGGCCAACGCCTGGCGCTGCGAATCTATGATGCTCCTAACAGCACTCGCCCCTGCGGGTCGCCGTAAAGGACATACGCCAGCCAGGTCGGATTGGCTTCGTCAGCAGTCTTGATCGCCATGCGCGCCTCATGAAACGCCTGACCCAATGGCGCAGGCGCCACGCCAGTCAGTCCCCATAACCGATTGTAGAACTCTTGGGCGAACTGCGCCGCCAGCTTGTCGTTGATCTCCCACAACGAGCCGATGAATGCGCTCGCGCCCGATTGGAGGAACTTCTCGGCCCAGCCGCCCAGCCCTGTCAGGCCGAACCCGACCTGTCCCGCATGACATGCATTGAGAAACACCATTGGCCTCGTTGCCAACAAGCCCGCTCGCGCCTGGATGTCGATCTGGCCGGGGCTGAAGAAGCCGCCCTCTAGTTTGATCTTCGAGTTGTCGGGGTTGGCGGCATCGAAGTTGCCGTGGCACGCAAAGTGGAAGAGCTGCGTATCTTTGCTCTGCAAGCGCTTCTGCACCTCATCGACTCTGGTGAGAGGGCCCGATAGGCTGATCTGCCAGTTGCGGCGGTGCAACTCCTCGAAGAAGGCGCCCTCGGCCCCGGCAGCCTGCAGGTTGTCCGGCGGCGCCACCCAGACCCCCTGCCGCATCGCGACCTGATCGGGCGCACCGCGGCCGGCCAGCCAACGCGAGAGCCTGAACATCTCGCACAAGGGTGGGTCGTCGTAGAGCACGTCGCCGTTGTCATCGACGGCGAACGGCCGCACCACCTCCCAGGGGATCCACGGCTCATCCGATGTGATCAGCAGAGCCCTGCCCGCGTATTTCTTGCGAACCACCTTGCCGTATTCGTCCTTGAGCGCCTGGGGAAAGAGCTGATCGAACAGATTGGCCCCAAGGTCGGAGAGCTCCTTCCTGGCCGCAGCCGTCTCATCCGCGGAGCGAGCGGAGGCGGAGCGCCGCGCCAGGCTGCTCAACCGGTCGAAGATCGGCTGAAGGAAGATGCGCGGCTCGTCCGGCAGCGATTCGGTTTCCCCCATCGACCGGAAGTTGTAGTCGGAGCCGCCATGCAACATGAAGGACAGTCGACGGCGATCGCCCGACAGCATCACGCGCAGCTCCAGATCGGGCGGTGGCGCGTCACCGCCCTGCACCGGAGATACGACCGGCGCCGACCCGGCCACGGCATTCGGCAAGGCGACCACCCCCGAGAGGTCGGCGACGACCTTCACCTGGAATGCACGCGTCAGGATATTGCGCCCAAACTGATCGACATAGACGTTGATGCGCCGATCACCGACCGACTGTGGGGTCAACAGAAAGACCGCCGGTTCACAATCGCGGTCGGCCGCCACGGTGACCACCCGGCCCCCGGCGTCGCCTGCGGCCGGGGACCCGCCCATGCTTGCCTCCAGCCTGAATCCCTCAGCCTGAACGACGATCGTCAGGTCGCCGACCTTGAGAGTCATCGTCGTCTCGTCGCGCGCGAGCACTGACCCGGCGGCATGCGCTTGCGCGATGTGCACGATGAGCGGCACGGCCTGCTGCGTCACGAGCACTACGGCCGGGAAGTAGACGTTGGCGTAACGCGCCAGGTCACCCGTGGAGGCAGGAGAGACTTCTGAGTCGAACGCCTCCGCCGGTTCTGCTTGCAGCAGCGACGCGCCGCCCCCCAGGGTAAGCAGCGTCCCGCCGGCAAAGGTGCTCACGGAGTCTCCAACGCTGGAACCCTGGCCACTGCTCCAGATCGAGGCGCCGCCCAGGACCCCCTTCAGACCGCCGGTCGCGACGCGAACACCCGCGGGAGTGGGCCGCAGGAAGGTCTTCGCCCCATCCAGCAGCGACTTGACAGCCGGATAGCCGCCCAGAAGCAGCTCCGTCGACCGCAGGAAATCGCCAGCATCGGCGCCGTGGGCCATTCCATCGCTCAGCCGCCGCCATGCCGCACGCTCCTCGGGCCGGAGCCGATCCTCGTTCTCGTTCACCAACCGGACCACCACCGTGGCTGTCGCAGGCGAATTCATGAAGTAGACCGAGTCCGCAATCCTGACCAATTGAGCGACCAACTTCCGCCTCATCGCGACCGGCACGCCTAACAGAAGGCCAGCCAGCGGCGGCGTCGTTCCTTGGCCCGCCGCAAGTGCATCGAGCACAGCCTGGGGCAACGAGCTTCTTTGGGTCCAGAGTGCGCCGAGCAGATCCACGCTGGCCTGCACCGCCTTGAAGCTGTCGGCCTCGATTCTGGGGCCGGCGACCGCAACCGCCTGCTGTATGGCGGTGCGAGCGGCCTGAGGCAGGGCATTCCAGACCGGCAGCAGCGCATCGAGCGCGCGGCTCAACGTATCGGCGGCTGCATCTTTGCGGAATTCCATAGCTCCTCCCGAGCTGTCATGTCTTTCACACTGGCCACTGCATCCCCAAGTCATCGAAGATCCAGACGAGAAGCCGATCCCATCCCGTCACCTGAGGAAAGTCAAGCTGGCGGTAAATGGCGAGTGCATCGTCGAGCTTCGGCGGCAGGTAGACAGAAAGTCCGGTGGCGCCCTGGTAGTTCGGGCGATAGGCCACGCGCAGCACGACCGAATCCGGGCCTCGATCCTGCAGGTGATCGTAGAGCGACTGCGCCGATGCAGCAACGGCGCTGTAAGGACTGTATTCGGCCTTGCGCGCAAGCTTCAGGGCGAAGTCGCCGAGATCGCGGTAGTTGCGATCCTTGAAGGTCAGCACCCGATCCGGATCCGGCGGCGGCCGCAGGATGCTCTTGACGAGCCCTCTCAGCGAGGGGTCGGCATCGGTCCGGACCGCATCAACCAAGGCCTTGCAGCGCTCAACGGTGCTTGCTGCACGCCGGAGGTCAATGGCCGACTGTGTGATGGTTTCCTCGACCCGAGTTGTGGCGCGATAGGTGCGTGCGAACTCGCTGACGATGCGAACGGCGAGATCGCGCGGCGGGATGCCCGGCTCCTTGTTCATGGCAGACAGAACCGGCGCATAGGGCCAGCCATCCATCGGCTCGATCTCCTGCGAGGCCACGAAGAAATCGGCAAAGGGGGCCAGCTCGTGCGCGCCCTCGACCATCGCCATCAAGCAGGCATCCATGCCGATGAGGTCGAGCCGTACGCCGGTTTCTGCCTGCGCCCCAGCGAATGCCGCACGTAGATCGGCCGTGTCGAGGAAATCCTTGCTCGAATCATCGAAGGCGATCGGCCGGGTCGTGCCGTCGGCCAGGGTCGGCAGCTGTCTGCGAAAGAGCGGCGCGTTCGTTCCCAACGCCCTGACCGATGCGTAGACGTTGACATCCAGCCAACCGGCGCCGTGGTTCCAGATCACCAGCCCGTAGTGATCGGCGGGATAGCGGCGCACGCTCTCGACGATGAACTGCTGCAGGGTGTTCGGATCCCCTGTGTTGACGCCTGGCAAGCGACGGCACTTGCTGCCAGCAAGACCCCGGCCCCCGCGCTGAACCTCCACGAGATAGCTCACGTCCTGATCCGTGTCGAAGAGGCAGGTCACGGCAGCGCATGGGGTGGTGCCGATGCCGCCCATCTCGACCAGATCGCGGTAGCCGGCCGCAGTCATGGGATCCATCAGCCTGAGCTTGCCGTACTGCGTATCGAGCACCTTGCCGTTGTCCCCGGCCATGTAGATCATCAGCGTCCAGGGACGACGTTGCGCTGCGCCGGATGCCATGCCTTCCTCCTGTGGTCGCGTCTGTGTCGAGCACGATTGTATCACAAAGAGCGGAATCCGGTCAACAGAAAAATGATGCTTGAGGCTGGACTTGCGCACTTGGATTTCGCGGCCTCTACAGGTATACTACACATACTTTCAGCTTCGAGACTCGAAACGAAGCTTCCGGGGGATCGATGAGCCGATATCGTGTGCCCGCCAGTCGTGTGCGCGTGGAGGAAACGATCCTGCGGTCGCGCTTCATCACCAGCGCGGCGCCCGCAGCGTCGCCCGAGGAGGCGCGCGCGTTTATCGGCGAAGTCCGGACTGAATTTGCCGACGCGTCTCACAACTGTTACGCCTATGTGGCTGGGCCGCCCGGCTCCACCGCCCAGATCGGCATGAGCGACGACGGTGAGCCAGGCGGAACAGCGGGACGCCCGATGCTTGCTGTGCTGCTGGGCAGCGGCGTGGGCGATGTCGCCGTCGTTGTCACCCGCTACTTCGGCGGAATCAAGCTGGGCACGGGCGGCCTGGTGCGCGCCTACAGCAACGGCGTCAGGGCCGTGCTCGCCGGCCTGCCGGTCGTGGAGAAAGTCGCCAGCGTCGATCTGGTCGCGTGTGGTCCTTACGCCTGGGTGACCCCCGTCGCCAGGCTTCTGCCGGACCATGAAGCGCGCATCATCGATCAGACGTTCGCGGCGGACGTGACCTGGCAGATTCGCGTGCCCGTGGAGCACGCCACCGGTCTGGCCGCAGCACTCGTGGATCTCAGCCACGGCGAAATCGAGGTGGTGACTTGATTCTCTTGCTCCGTCTCCGAGCGACCGCGTTTGCGGGCCTCATCGTTGCTGGCGCCCTGCTGTCCGCCTGCTCGCTGGCCTGTCCTGCAGCACTGCGTCTGGCAGACGAGACCGGACCAACGGCTGCGGCCGGAACGCCCACCGCACTCCCCAACCGCCAACAAACCGCGGACCCACCCCCCACGACGCCGGCGCTGACCGGGAAGCCGCAGGCCACGGTCCCCGCACCACGACGGCTTGCACAAGAGGCCGGCGCATCGGGCGCCGCGCTGGAGGCAGCAGCGGATGCATTGCGTTCAGCGGGGCGCAGCGTCATCCGCGCCACGGAGCGACCGGACTTGCGGTTGAGATCGACCGCAGCGCCTGGCGCCACCCTGGTGCACGAACGCATCTATGTGCCGGTCGACCGCTTTTCCACCTTGCTCGATGGAATCGGCATGGCCGAGTTGGGCGGGGTCTGGATCGGTCGCAGCGCTTCGCCGCGCTTCAGCACGATCTACGTAGGTCTGGATGCGCTGTCCGATCTTGCAGCCATCCTGGGCGAGCCGGGAGCCGACGTCAAGCCGCTGCCGGCGGATGAGGTCACCGCAGCGATCTGGGCGGATCCGCTCTCGATCGGCATCGTGCCCTTCGAACGTCTCAGCGTCCGCGTGACCGCGCTGCGGCTGGACGGGCTGTCCGCCGTGGACAACCGGCTCGACCAGGCGCAGTGGCCTCTGGCTGCACGTGGCTGGCTCAGCGCGCAGACGCCTGCCGGGAAGGAGGCCCTGGATCGCCTGAAGGCGCACCGGCCGGCCAGCAACCGCGATCCGGCGAAACTGACGGTGCTCGCCAACACGGGCGTCACAGCGATCGCGCGCGGCAGCGCGGCCGCGATCGAGCGCTCGGGCGACAACGCCTTCGTCGCACGCATCGTCGGCCCAGAGCTCGCCGCCGCCGACATCACCACAATCAACAACGAGATCCCCTTCATGGAAGGGTGCAAGGTCAATACCAACCCGGATAATATCATCTTCTGCTCAGACCCGTCCTACTTCGAGGCGCTCAAGTATTCGGGCGTGACGCTCGTCGGTCTGACGGGCAACCACATGAACGACTTCGGCACGACCGCCTTCTCCGATACGTTGGGCTTCTACGACCGCCAGGGCATCTATTACTACGGAGGCGGCCGCAACGCGACGGCCGCGCGTGCGCCGCTGGTGGTGGAGCACAACGGCAACGCGATCGGCTTCCTCGGCGCCAACCAGTATGGCCCAGAGTTCTACACGTCGGGCCTCAACAAGGTCGTCAGCGCATGGGCCGGCCCGGACTGGCCCGGGGCGGCGCGTTTCGATCGCAGCCAGATGATCGCCGATATCAAGGCCCTGCGGCCGCAGGTCGACATTGTGGTAGCGGAGCTGCAGCACACCGAGTTCAACGCGGCCGGCCACTATCAGACGGCGCCGATCCCCGAGCAGATGGCGGATTTCCGCGCGCTCAGCGACGCCGGCGCCGACATCGTGGTCGGCGTGCAGGCGCACACTCCGCAGGCGGTGGAACTGCGCGGAGACAACCGGATCATCCTGTACGGGCTGGGCAATCTGTACTTCGACCAGGTGCGGAACTGGGCCACGCGGCCGGGACTCGTCGCCCGCCATGCGATCTATGACGGTCGCCTGCTGAACACCGAGCTGCTCGTGACCATACTCGACCCGACCATGCAGCCGCGGTGGGCGACTGCCCAGGAGCGCACCCAGGTTCTGCGCGAAGTTTATGCAGCCAGCGGATGGTGATGCTTCGTCCGACGCCCGGCCCGGCGGGCAACTGCGCATCGGTCCACCGATGCCTGGCCCGGGGACACCGCAAGGAGAAGTTGCGTTGCTATACCGCTTCCTGACCGAGAATGACGAAAGGATCGTGCAGGCCGAGCGCAGCCAACTCGTGACCCTGCGTCATCCCCTTGCCGCGTTGGATGCCGCCACCGAGGATCTGGCGCAGCTTGATCGCGCGATCCTCCAGCTCGACGAGCTGTTCCTGCTGGTCGTCGTCGGCGAGTTCAACGCCGGCAAGTCCGCTTTCATCAATGCGCTGCTCGGCCGGCGGCTGCTCCCCGAAGGGGTAACTCCAACGACCACGCAGGTCACAATCCTCCGGCACGGCGAGGCATCGACGCCCCCCGAGGACGCCACCGGCGATGTGATGCTGCTGGCCCATCCGATCGAGTGGCTGCACGATATCAACATTGTCGACACGCCCGGCACCAATGCCATCATTCGCCGCCATCAGGAGATCACCGAGGAGTTCGTGCCGCGCGCGGACCTGATCCTGTTCGTCACCTCGGCCGACCGGCCCTTCAGCGAAAGCGAGCGACTCTTCCTGCAGCGCATCCGCGAATGGGGCAAGAAGATCGTGTTTGTCGTCAACAAGATCGACATCCTCGAAACGGACGCCGATGTCGAGCGGATCGTGGCGTTCGTCGAAGCCCACGGCCGCGAGCTCCTGGGGCGTCGCCCCGCGGTGTTTCCCATCTCCGCGCGGCTGGCGCAGCGCGCCAAGGAGACGTTCGACGCGGACGAACGCACGCGCACGTGGGCGGCCAGCCGCTTCGAGCGACTCGAAGACTACATTCTGCGCACTCTGGATGAGCGGGAACGGCTGCGGCTGAAGCTGGCCAACCCGTTGGGCGTGGCGCAGCACCTGGCCGACCGCTACCTGCGCGCGGCGCAGGCTCGCCAGGATCTGCTGCGGGAGGACGTCACCACCATCCACATGGTGGAGGCGCATCTCAGCGCCTTCGAGGACGACATGCGCCGCGACTTCAAGTATCACTTGAGTCACATCGACAACGTGCTCTATGCGATGGCGGAGCGCGGCAACCGCTTCTTCGATGAGACGATCCGGCTGAGCCGCATCCTCGACCTGATCAACGCCGACCGCATCCAGGGGATGTTCGAGCGCGAGGTCGTCGCCGACGCCGCGGCCCAGATCGAGGCGCATACTCAGGAGCTCATCGACTGGATGGTGGCCGAGGAATTCCGGGAATGGCAGGAAGTGACGGAATACCTGGGCCGCCGGGCCGCGCGACACAGCGAGGAGATGATCGGCCCTGCCGGCGGCGTCCGCAGTTTCGAGCTCAACCGCCAGGCGCTGCTCGAGTCGGTGGGACAGGCTGCGGCTGCCGCGGTGGCCACCTATGACCGCAGCGCAGAGGGGCGGAAGTTGGCCGAGTCGATGCAACTTGCCGTCGCCCAGACCGCCATCGTCGAGGCCGGCGCCATCGGGCTGGGCGCGCTGCTCGTCAAAGTGCTCGCCGTCACGGTGGCCGACGTCACCGGGCTGCTGGCGGCCGGCGCGGTGGCGGCGCTCGGCCTCTACCTTATCCCCGCCAAACGCCGCCGCAGCCAGCGCGATCTGCAGGAGAAAATCACTGCATTGCGCGGCCGTCTGAGCCGGGTCTTGACCGAGCAGTTCGAGGCCGAGCTGGCGCGCAGCCTGGCGCGCATCCGAGAGGCGATGCGTCCCTACACGCGTTTCATCGAGGCGCAGCAGGACCTGCTCGGTGAAAGCCAGGCTGCGCTGGCCGCTGCGCAGCAGGAGATGGCCGCGCTGAAGCAGCAGATCGAGGCGCTCTGAGCTGCGGGCCGGTGCGCCGTAGGACGCGAGGCTATGACGATACCTCGCGGACTTAGCATCATAGTGCCCTGCGAAGATAGTGATGCTGCAAGTGCTCGAGCAGATGCGTCAGAGTGCAACACATCAGTTTCCTCTGAAAACGGAGTGATGGCAGAATCGAATGCTGGAATCACAAAGCCTTGGAGACTTGTATCACGTCGCACATGCATTCAGGTCGCAAGCCATCGAGTGTGCCTTCCGTCTGTTGGCTACCGCGTCTGGATTCTCTACACCGATAGGGGCGGATTGCCAGCTTCCACCGATGCTCTGATCCACCGAAGGTTCGGGCACACTGTTGAGCCGATCTGAGGCTGAATCGACCGACCTACAAGAATGTGGGAAAAGACGATTCGCGACAGAGCTATGTGACCCTGGACGACCCGCTCGTGCTGAGCCTGGCCAGGACCGACCCTGCGCTCTTCATGCAGCGCTTCCCCCCCCCCGTGCTCATCGATGAGATCCAGTGCGCACCGGAGCTGCTACCACATATCAAGATGGCCGCCGATCGCACCGGTCATCCGGGGGCTTTCTGGCTCACGGGTTTGCAGCAGTTCCACTTGATGAAGGGCGTATCCGAATCGCTTACGGGCCGCGTGGCCGTGCTGCGCCTGCTCGGCTTGTCCCGTCCGGAGCTCTTGGGACAGGGTCTGGAAGCGCCACCTTTCCTGCCGATCCCTGAGGAGATCGGTCGCCGGAGCAGCGAGCGCAGCAGGCTCACCCTGAAGGCGCCTTGCCACCTGATCTGGCGCGGCGCGCTGCCGGCGATCGCGCTCGACGACGCGATGGAGCGCGACCGGTTCTGCAGTTCCTATGCGCAGACCTATCTGCAGCGCAATGTGCGCGACCTGGCGCGGGTCGGCGACGAACTGACGTTTCTGCGTTTCCTACGGGCTGCGGCCGCCCGTACGGGGCAACTGCTGAACCTGGCTGACCTGGCGCGCGACGCGGACATAACGCCTAACACCGCCAAGCACTGGCTCTCGATCCTGCAGACCGCCGAGATCGTTTGTCTGCTGGAGCCGTATCATACCAACGTGACCGAACGCCTGGTCAAGACACCCAAGCTCTATTTCCTCGATTCGGGCCTGGCCGCCTATCTGACCGAATGGGCCAGCCCGGAGACGTTGGAGGCCGGCACCATGTCCGGCCCGATCCTGGAAAGCTGGATCATCGCCGAGCTGCTCAAGAGCTACTGGCATAACGGCCGCCGACCGCCGTTCTGCTATTATCGCGACAAGGATCTGCGGGAGATCGATCTGCTGTTGGTGCAGGACGGCATCACCTATCCGATAGAGGTCAAGAAGACCGCCTCGCCCAGTCGTGAGGATGTCCGACATTTTGGCGCGTTGGATCGACTCGGCCTGCCCGTTGGGCCGGGCGGCGTAATCTGCCTGGCGGAGCAGTCGCTGCCGCTCACCGCGATTGCTCAGTTCATCCCCGTTTGGGCTGTCTCAGGCAGAAATGGGGTTGCCTGTCACGCCGCGAAGAGCGGAGCATGCGGCCTTCGTAAGTCAAACTGGATTGGCAAGCCGATGCGAATCGGGTATAATCCGGCATGAAGAACTCCAGGAGGTGTGTCGATGAGCGTGGAGACTACCCTATCAGACACCGTCGTGCAGCACCTGAAAGACCTGTCTTTCGGAGAGGCGAGCAGCATCAACGACAAACTGACTTTGCTGCTCGAGGCCGAGTATCGGCGCAGGCTGACTCGATACAGTCTGACCGATCAGCAGCTTACACAGAAATACCGGATGAGTCTCGAGGATTTCGAGCGCCAGCGCATCACTGAACAGCGCGGCTACACCTGGGAGGTTGAGTCGGACGCCATGGCATGGGAGACCGCTGTCGATGGTCTCCGCACCTTGCAGCGCCAGCTCAGTGATCTGCGCGGTTAGGACCATGACCCTCACGATTGGCGACCTGATCCTTGAGGCGCACGACACACTTGAGCGATTCTGGTTCGTGCGAGACATCAACATCATCGAGCAAACACAGGCAACTGTGACTGTCCACTTGATGATCGATGCCGATCTGTTCGTCCAGGCGTTCCTCAGCGAAAGCAGCCAACGGTTGAGTTTCGCTCTCGTCGGCCAAAGCGGGCGGCTGTACGGCCGCGATCGCGAACACGGGAGATGGCATCGCCACCCGTTTGGCCAGCCGGAACAACACGAGCCGACTTCGGAAGGGATGTCCGTGCTGCCCCTCACCCAATTCATGGCCGAAGTGGAGAAGATTCTGGTCGAACAGCACCTGCTCTGAGCATTGCCACATCCCTCCCCAAAATTGCCCCTCGTCTCTCCCCGTGCTAGAATGACCGGTCGCTGCCGGGAAACCGCGCCGGCGTAGATACGTAGAACCGTCGGAAAAACCGCATTTGGGGTCTTGCCAGCGCAGCGTTTCGGTGCTATACTGGCGACATCGCACATCCGTTCTAGCTGCTCCGTCGAGGGCTCATGTCTCAAGACAAACTCATCGTGCGCGGCGCGCGCGAGCACAACCTGAAGAACATCGACCTGGAGATCCCGCGCGATCAGTTGGTGGTGATCACCGGCCTGTCCGGCTCCGGGAAATCGAGCCTGGCGTTCGACACGATCTACGCCGAGGGGCAGCGCCGTTACGTCGAGTCACTGTCGGCCTACGCGCGGCAGTTCCTCGGCCTGATGGAGAAGCCGGATGTCGACCAGATCGAGGGGCTCAGTCCGGCGATCTCCATCGATCAGCGCGGGGCCTCGCGCAACCCGCGCTCGACCGTCGGCACCATCACCGAGATCTACGACTACCTGCGCCTGCTCTACGCGCGCATCGGCGTGCCCCACTGCCCGAAGTGCGGCCGGGAGATCAGCGCGCAGACCGTGCAGCAGATGGTCGACAGCCTCCTCGAGTACCCGGAGGGCAGCCGTCTGCTGATCCTGGCGCCGCTGGTGATGGATCGCAAGGGGGAGCACAAGGCGGTCTTCGAGGATGTGCGCAAGGCCGGCTTCGTGCGCGTGCGTGTCAACGGAGAGACGTTCGAGGCTGAGAATCCGCCAGAGCTCGACCGTTACAAGAATCACACGATAGAGGCAGTGGTGGATCGGTTGGTGGTGAGGAGACAGGAGGCGGGGGAGAGAGAGGGAGAGAGGGGGGATGAGCTACGTGCGCGGCTGGCCGACTCGGTCGAGACGGCGCTGCGGCTGGGCGGCGGCGTGATCTTCGTCGCGGATGTCACTAACGCAGAACAGCCGAAGGATCGCCTCTTCTCCGAGCGTTTCGCGTGCCCGGTGTGCGGCGTCAGCCTGCCCGAGATCGAGCCCCGCACTTTCAGCTTCAACAGCCCGCACGGCGCCTGCCCCACCTGCACCGGCCTCGGCAGCCAGATGGAGTTCGACCCCGATCTGATCGTGCCGGACAAGAGCAAGAGCCTGACGGATGGCGCGGTGCGGCCGTGGGATCGCGACACGCAGACGATCTACCATTCGCTGCTCGAATCAGTCAGCCAGCACTACCATATCCCGTTCGACGTACCGGTCGGCGAGCTGAGCAAGCACCAGATGGAGATCATTCTCTACGGCGGCAAGAAGGGCGACACCATCACCGTCAACTATGTCAACAACGAAGGACATGACCGCCGCTTCCAGACCAGCTACGAGGGCGTGATCCCCAATCTGCAGCGCCGCTATCGGGAGACCACGTCCGACTACATCCGAAGCGAACTCGAGCGCTACATGACCAGCCGTCCGTGCCCCACGTGCGGCGGCAAACGTCTGCGCCCCGAGGCGCTGGCGGTCACCATCACCGACCGCAACATCGACGCGGCGACCCGCCTCTCGGTGACAGCCGCGCTGCGGTGGGTAGAGCAATTGGCGGGAGTCGGCGAGGCTGCGAATGGCGAAGCACGCATCACGCATCACGCATCACGCTCTATCGGCTCGGCCGAGCAGGTCCCACCCGGCTCGCCGCTGAGCCAGCGCGCGTATACCATCGCCCGGCAGATTCTGAAGGAGCTGCATGCGCGGATGCGGTTCCTGGTGGACGTCGGACTCGACTACCTGACCCTCGACCGGATGGCCGCCACCCTCTCCGGCGGCGAGGCGCAGCGCATCCGCCTGGCGACGCAGATCGGCTCGCAGCTCATGGGCGTGCTCTATATCCTGGACGAGCCGAGCATCGGCCTGCACCAGCGGGACAACGCCCGGTTGATCCGCACGCTACTCGACCTGCGCGACCTGGGCAACACGGTGCTGGTGATCGAACACGACGAGGAAACGATGCGCTCTGCGGACTGGATCGTCGATCTGGGACCGGGGGCCGGAGAGCACGGCGGCCATGTCGTCTGTTCGGCGTCGACCGATGAATTCATGCGCTGCTCGGACAGCCTGACCGCGCAGTATCTGCGCGGCGAGAAGCAGATCGACATCCCCAGCGAACGGCGACCCGGCAACGGCGATGTGCTGATCGTGCGCGACGCCACCGAGAATAACCTGAAGCATGTGGATGTGCGCTTCCCGCTGGGCAAGTTCATCTGCGTGACCGGCGTCAGCGGCAGCGGCAAATCGAGCCTGGTCAACGAGGTGCTCTACAAGGCGCTAAACCAGCGCATGTACCGGGCCAAGGACCGGCCGGGCAAACACGGCGGCATCGAGGGGATCGAGAATCTCGATAAGGTGGTGGATATTGACCAGTCCCCCATCGGCCGCACCCCGCGCTCGAATCCGGCAACTTACACCAACCTGTTCACCGACATCCGCGATCTCTTCGCCTCATTGCCCGAGGCGAAGATGCGGGGCTACAAGGCGGGCCGCTTCAGCTTCAATGTCAAGGGCGGCCGCTGCGAGGCGTGCCAGGGGGACGGTATCATTCGGATCGAGATGCAGTTCCTGCCCGACGTGTACGTGCCGTGCGAGGTGTGCCACGGGCATCGCTACAACCGCGAAGCGCTGGAGATCAAGTACAAGGGGAAGAGCATCGCCGACGTGCTCGAGATGACGGTAGATGAAGGACTCGAGTTCTTCCAGCACATCCCCAACATCCGCATCAAGCTCACCACGCTGCAAGAGGTGGGGCTGGGGTACGTCAAGCTTGGCCAGCCTGCCACCACCCTCTCAGGCGGCGAGGCGCAGCGTGTGAAGCTCAGCAAGGAGCTGAGCCGCCGCGCCACCGGAAAAACCTTCTACATCCTGGATGAACCGACCACCGGTCTGCACTTCGACGATGTCCACAAGCTGCTGTCGGTGCTGCAGCGCCTCGTCGACCAGGGCAACACAGTCGTGGTGATCGAGCACAACCTGGATGTGATCAAGTGTGCCGATTGGGTGATCGACCTGGGGCCGGAGGGAGGCGAGGCCGGCGGCTGGGTCATCGCCGAGGGCACACCGGAGCGCGTGGCCCGCGTCGAGAAGTCGTACACCGGCCAGTTCCTGCGCCCGATCCTGTCCGGGCGCGAGGCGCTTCAGCCCAGCGAAGTCATCGCCGCGCTGGCGAAGAAGTCCTGAACCGCAACAAGGTGCAGCGCGCCTGGCAGCGCCACAAGCCGGCGGCTTGTGTTACGGCGGGAGCGACCATCGCGCACGCACCGCACGCACCGCACGCACCGCAATCCGCTGGATTGCGCCGGCGTGCGCCACCAGCCGGCGGCTTGTGTTACGGCGGGAGCGACCATCGCGAACGCACCGCATGTACCGCAATCCGCTGGATTGCGCCGGCGCGCGCCACAAGCCAGCGGCTTGTGTTACGGCGGGAGCGACCATCGCGAACACACGTACCGCAATCCGCTGGATTGCGCCGGCGCGCGCCACAAGCCGGCGGCTTGTGGTACGACGGGCTGCAAGGTGATCGCCCCAACCAGTCAGCGTTCAGGCGCTTCGCACTCCTTCCCTCCGAATCGGAACCTCGGCTACTGTATTCCCGGCCGAATATCAGTATTTTACACATATGAATTTGGCAAAAATGCGGAATTACGATAGGATGGACTCTGTCAAGTGCGGAGAGGAAGAGCCGAGGCGAGCATGATCTCATCCCTGTTCAGCGGCAGCCCGGCCGGTCAGGTGCTCAGCGTGATGCAGCGGCAGGGGTCCGTTACGATCAAGGAGCTGGAAGTGCTCCTGGGCGTTACGGCCACGGCCGTGCGCCAACAGGTCGTCAGTCTCCTCGCTGAGGGCTACATCCAGCAGGAGATCGAGCGTGCGGGACGGGGACGGCCCAGGCACGTCTATTCGCTGACGCCCAAGGGGCGGGCGCTCTTTCCTCATCACTACGACGAGTTCACCAACTCCCTGCTGCGCGAGATCCTGGTCAGCGAAGGGCCGGGCAAAGTGCAGGAGCTGTTGGGCAGGATGAGCCAGCGCATGGCTGCCCAGTACGAGGGACAGCTTGCCGGTCTGACATCATCCGAGCGCGCGACGAAGCTGACGGAGCTGCTCAACGCCAAAGGAATTCTGGCGGAAATCTCTTTCGAGCCCGACGGCATCGTCTTCCGCGAGTATACGTGTCCGTACTATGAGCTGGCGCGCGAGAATCGCGCCATCTGCGACATGGAAGAGGAGATGATCGCTCACGCCGTCAGGCAGCCGGTCGAGCTGGTCTCATGCACCCTCGACGGGCATCATGGCTGCCAGTTCAAGATCGAGCCGATAGCGGAAAACTCGTGACAAGTGATCCGTGACGAGACAGAGCTGACACACGATGTCCAACTGCGACTTGTCAGATAATCAAATGAAGTGGAAGATCGAATGTGCACTTCGGAAAGGTGATAATCTTCATGCCTGCTGAACTCGAGATCAAAGACCTGCATGCGTCTGTGGAAGGCAAGCCGATCTTGCAGGGAGTCAACCTGACGATCCGCCAGGGGGAAGTGCACGCCTTGATGGGGCCAAACGGTTCCGGCAAGAGCACCCTGGCCTACACCATCGCCGGCCATCCGCACTACCAGATTACGGGTGGTGACATCCTGCTGAACGGTGAGAGCATCCTGGGCCTGGCGCCCGACGAGCGCGCCAAGTCAGGGCTGTTCCTGGCCTTCCAGTATCCCACTGCGATCCCGGGCGTCAGCATGGCGAACTTCCTGCGCCAGGCGGTCAGCGCGGTGCGCGGCTACACGGATAAGGCGAAACAGTCTGCGGCGGAAGGCGGCGCAGCCAAGCCCATCGGCTCGGAGTTGATGCCGATGCGCGATTTCCGCAAGGAGCTGACCACCAAGATGGAGCGGCTGCACATCGATCAGGCCTTTGCGCG
>CAYRFV010000089.1:0-13304 GCA_964423545.1 uncultured Anaerolineales bacterium
CGGCTGGTTGACCGGCAGCAGCAGTTTGTAGCCGCGCGCACTCGCCACCGCCTCGGCGATGCCCGGGGTGATTTCGCCCATCATTGAGTTGGGGATCACCGCGCCGATGGGCGCGAGGATGAAATCCGCCAGGTTCACGGAGACGCGGATCGCGTTTTCGCCGCTGGCCCCGCGGCTGGCCTTGGCCTGCATCATGCGGTCGGTGGCGACCGCGTTCGCGCCCAACGCCAGGATCTCCACGTCCAGCGGGAGCTCCTGGCGTAGTTGCGTCACGATCTGGACGCCGATGCCGCCGCCCATGCCGTCAATGACTGCGATGGTGGTCATGCGACCCTGCACATATGCCGCTAAGCCAGACCTTGCTATGTCCTGGCTGATCGCTCACACCGCCGATACCTGTGTATGGTAGATGACGGAGACTGCCACGATGGCCACCAGCGCCGCGGCCGTCGCCTTGCCGGCGGGCACGAGGGGCTGCGGAGGCGGCTCGCCGCGCGCCAGGGCCTCCTGGACCTTGTGCTTCTGCTCCCCGCGCGCGGCCAGCCCCAACGCGGCCACCGTCGGCACTGCGGCACAAAACATGCACATGTCTCACCTCCGATCCCTCTTGTCGACGCCCCATCACTGCTCATTGGCAGAAAGCGACGGCAGTATACTCGATCCGTCGCCAGGGTGACAAATGACTCCTGGGCGCAGAGGATGGCGCCAGTTCTCCCAGATCATTGAGGAGGTACGCTACTTCAAGTTGTCTACAATCGCTTTCACGTTGTCCTTCATCATGTCGATGTAGGTCGGCGCCGGACCGCTGGTTTCGGTTGTCGAGTGCGTGTGCCGCGGCCGTCAGAGTGCTATCGCCGGCCTTCGCAAACTTCAGGGTGAACTCGAAGTTCTCCCCGAACTTCGGGTCACGCATCAGGCCAATCAGCAGCACATGGCAGTCGCCCGGCGCGACCGGGCTGGCTGCACCGACCAGTTGACCGGCGGCCCCGCCGCTGTTGTCGATCATGCGGTGATGGCGCCGTTCTGGCCAGCCGAACCGGGCCGCGCCCAGGCGTTCTTGATGACCGGTTGGCCCGTGCCGGCGGATCCGGTGCAACCGGCAAGGACAGCAACGATAACCCCCAACAGCAGCAGACTACGGAATCTCATGCGCGCCTCCTCGGCGTGCGAACCTGAGTTCCGTGGGTTAAGAAATGATTGGAGACCAGAACGATCAACCGCGAGAAGCTGGATCGCACGTCACTTCCGTGAGGAACCTGAGTCGATTCGTCCATGCGACCAAGGCACGCATCGCAGCATGGACGGGCCAAGCTATCGCTTGTAGAGAGCGACCTTGCCATCTTCGCGCGCCGAGTCCGGCGGGCGACTTCGACGCTCCCCATGCCCCACCCCGCGCCGCGTGCCTCGGGCCTTCATAAACAGGATCTCATGTTCGGCATGCCGGCCGAAAGGCTACGCGCGTGGGAGCATCTGCCTCAGGCCCGCAGTCTCCACCCTGACGGCATCGAGCGCTGCCTGCACCAGCTCAACCTGCGCCCACGCGAACCGGAGCGCCATGCCGCAGTCGCTGGAGAACTCGCGCGGGGTGGGGATCAGCTTGACCGCCAGTCCGGCGCGTTGCAGCACTTTCTCCCCGCGTAAGGCTGACGATGTGGTGTGGAACAGCACGACGCCGTACTCGTTCATGCCGCAGCCACCTCTGCAACTGCCGAGACTGCCTGCTGTACATCTTCCGATGAAATCGTCAGTCCGGCCGCGAAGCGTACCGTGCCCTCAGGAAAGGTGCCGAGCGTCCGATGCGCAGCCGGCGCGCAGTGCAATCCCACCCGGCACAGCACGCCGTGCTCCTCGTCCAGCCGCAGCCCGATCTCCGAGACGCGGCGGCCGGCCACGGTGAAGGAGAGGGTGGCTGTGCGCTGCGTCACATCCACGGGACCGTAGACCGTGACGCCCGGGATGTTCGCCAGCCCCTCGGCCAGGGCACGCGCCAATGCCAGCTCGTGGTCGCGTATGGCCTCAACCCCGTGCGCCAGCACATGACGCACACCGGCGCCCAGCCCGGCGATGCCCACCCCGTTCGGGGTGCCGCTCTCGAATTTGTCCGGGCAGTCCTCGGGCTGGATCTCGAACTCGGAGCGGCTGCCGGTGCCCCCGCGTAACAGCGGCTCCATTGCGGCGGTTTCCACCCGCGGCCCGATCACCAGCCCGCCGGTGCCCGGTGGGCCGAGCAAGGCCTTGTGGCCGGTGAACGCCAGCAGGTCGATGCCTTGCGCCTGCATGTCGATCGATACCGCGCCGGCGGTCTGCGCGGCATCTACCAGCAGCAACGCCCCCACGTGATGCGCCCGCTCGGCCACCGGGTCAATCGGCAGGATGGTCCCCATGACGTTGCTGGCATGGTTGAGCACGACCAGCCGCGTGCCGGGGGTGATGGCCCCCCTCGCCGCGACCAGGTCGAGCGTACCGTCGGAACGGCAGGGGATGATAGCCACCTGAACGCCCTGTTGCTCCAGCCCGCGCAGCGGCCGCATCACCGCGTTGTGCTCGATGCCGCTCGTGACGACGCGGTCGCCAGGCCGCAGGAGGCCGCGCAGCGCGAGGTTGATGGCGTGCGTGGCGTTGAGCGTGAAGATCACGCGCAGCGGATCCACCGCGTTGAACAGCTCCGCGACCGCCTCGCGCGCGTCGTAGACGATCCGGCCAGCCTCTACCGAGAGGCGATGCCCGGAACGGCCAGGATTGCCGCCCGCGTGCGCAAGAAAGTCATGCATGGCCGCCAACACCTCCGGCGGTTTGGGCCACGACGTGGCCGCGTGATCAAGGTAGATCATCATAGTGGTCCTGTTCCCGATGCTTTCTACCAGACAACCTCAATGCCCAATCCCTCCACCGCCTCCCCGACGACCCATAGCGGCTGACCCGCAGCAGACGCCAGCGTTTGCATCTCATCCAGCCTATCCGGGGGCGCCGATATCAACAACCCACCGCTGGTCTCCGGCGTGAAGAGCAGCAGCCGGAGCTCGTCGGGGATTTCCGCAGCGAACGCCACACCGCAGCCGAAGTAATCCTGGTTGCGGTTGGCGCCGGCCGGGAAGAGCCATTGCTCGGCGTAGTCCCGCGCGCCGGCCAGGAAGGGCAGGCGGTCCAGGTGGAAGCGCAGGCCGACCTCGCCCAGGTTCGCCATCTCGCTGGCATGGCCCAACAGGCCGAAGCCGGTGATGTCAGTGGCGGCACGGATACCCACGCGCTGGCCCAATTGCATCGCGCCGCGGTTGAGCGCTGACATGCTGGCGGTTGCGGCGGCTACGTGATCCGGCTCGCCGACACCGCCTTTGAACGCGGTGGCGATGATGCCGGCGCCGAGCGGTTTGGTCAGCGCCAACGCGTCGCCGGGACGCGCGCCGGCCTTGGTCCAAACACGGTCTGGATGCACGACGCCGAGCACGGACAGGCCGTACTTGGGTTCCTTGTCGTCCACCGTGTGGCCGCCGGCCAGCACGCCGCCCGCCTCCGCCACCTTACCGGCGCCGCCGCGCAGGATCTGCCCGATGACCTCTGCGTCCATATCGGCGGGGAACGCGCAGATATTCAGGGCCAGCAGCACCTCGCCGCCCATCGCATAGATATCGCTCAGCGCGTTGGCGGCTGCGATGGCGCCGTACTGGTACGGATCATCCACGATGGGCGTGAAGAAGTCCAGCGTGTGGATCACCGCCAGGTCAGGCGTCAGGCGATAGACGGCCGCGTCGTCCGCCTTCTCCAACCCCACCAGCAGGTCCGGGAAGTCCGCGCCGCGAAACAGGCCTTGGAGGTGGCGCAGCACCTGCGCCAGGGCCGCGGGGGCCCGTTTGGCCGCTCAGCCGGCTGCGGCCGACATGGCCGTCAGCCGCACGTTGGGATCGCTCACAGGCTAACCACCTTCCCGGCGCGCAATAATGTGTCGGCGATGGTGTACATGTTGGATACATCGCCCACCTTCACCTTGTCTTTCAGGCCATAGTGTCCCAGGCAGGTGCCGCACGCCAGGAGCTCGATACCCTGCCCGCACAACGCCTGCAAGTCCTCCAGCACCGGCGAGCCTTCGACCACCAGCTTGACGCCGCTGTTGAAGAAAACGATGGTATCGGGCTGCGGCGTCGTCTGACCCAGGGCGTGGAAAAAGCCGCGGATCAGGATCTGTCCCAGCTCGTCATCGCCCCGGCCCATCGTGTCGCTCGGAATCACAAGCACCAGCGGACCGCTCGCGGGCGCCGAAATCGGCGCAGCAAAGGCCGGCTGCGCCGCGGCTGAGCCTTTGCTGATGTTCAGGTAGATGCCATCGGCCCGCTGTTCGACCTGGACGACACAACCGGCTTTCTCGGCCATCCGGGTCACGTTCTGGCGGGCCGTGTCGTTGTCCACGATGGTCAGCACGGCGTCGCTCTCCTGGAGCGCGGTGCGGGTCAAGAGGACGGGCTGCGGACACGCCTGCCCCCGGGCGTCTACTGTTTTTGGCATAGATCCCTCCTGCGCCTTGTAGTGACGACTTCAGTCGTCCCACGACATGCGAACGACTGAAGTCCCGCAGGCATGCTGCGCGATCGCTACTGCGAGCAACGTTACTTTGTCAGCGTCAACGCGAATCCATCGCCCTTATCCTCGACCGTGACCTTACAGCCGGCGCTTTGGGCCATGCGCGAGACGTTGTCCCGCGAGGTGCCGGTGTCTACCAACACCAGAATGGGGAAGGCGCCGGCTTTCATGGCCTGGCGGGTCAGAATCACCGGTTCCGGGCAGGAAAGCCCGCGTGCGTCTACGGTTTTGATATCGTTCATCATCTGCCTCCTACACTGTTCGCTCACGCATGGTCAACCCAATGACCACGCACACGATCAGGCCCAGGATCACTGCGGCGGGTCCGTAGGGTGACGGCCCCGCGGCCGAGCTGGCCAGGTTGAAGTTGTGCGCGAAACCCGCGCCGACGATCATGCCCAGGGCAAAGACCGCGGCGTCGCCATCCCCTTCACCCGACATGATGAACTGGCGGCCCGGGCAGCCGCCGGCCAGGATGAAGGCCAGCCCAGCCAGGACCATGCCGCCGAAGTTCCATAGCGCGTCGGTGTGCGCCACCGGCTGGCCCGCGAAGCCCGGCTTGAACTGCCCCAACGCCAGATTGGTCAGGAACGCAGCGACGATCAGCGCCAGGATGCCCCAGAAAAGATGCGCGTCGCGCGTCAGGATCAGGTCGCGCAGCGCGCCTACGGTGCAGAATCGGCTGCGCTGGGCGAGGAAGCCGATCAGCAGGCCGATGCCGAGGGAGATCAGCAGCGCCGCGTGCTGGCTGCCGGGGCCAGTGGCCGAGAAGAAGATGGGGCCGACCGGCTTACCATTGGCATCGCGGCCGAAGAGGGGCGCGGTGACCAGGAGCAGCAACAGGCCGATCATCAGTGCGGGCATGACCCAGCCGAGCGCGGTCGGCGCGGGCCGGTTGCGCCCCAGGCTGAAGCCCATGCGCAGGAAGAGCACGCCGAGGCCGATGCCGGCGGCCAGGCCCACGATGCCCAGGATGGCGTTCCAGTCGCCGCCGGCCAGGCGCAGGTACGCGCGCCAGGGGCAGCCCAGGAAAACCAGAGCGCCGATCACCGCAAACGCGCCCAGCAGGAAGCGGACCACCGGCGCGGAGCCGGTGCGCGGCCGGAACTCGCGGAAGAGCAAGGCCGCGACCAGCGAGCCAAGCACAAAGCCAATGATCTCAGGGCGGATATACTGGACCGCGGCCGCGCGGTGCAGCCCCAACGCGCCCGCGATGTCCCGGCTGAAGCAGGCCACGCAGACCCCCATGTTGCCGGGGTTGCCGAACTTGACGAGGAGAGGCGCGAGCACACCCACGGCGATGCCCGTGATGATCGGGCCCCACCGTGACGCAAAGAAACGACCGAGGGAAGACATAGTTGGTTCCTCCGTTGCGAGTGGGTCAGGTTGGGCGCGACGCACAGCCCAGCCTGCCGGCAACAGTGAAACCCGGGGAGATCAGAAGCGAGTCACTGGGGTCACGCCGCAGAACTGGGAGGGGGCGAGCGCCGTCCGGTTGGTCAGCTGATGCACAACGTGCATCACGCCGACCTCGATTCATGTGCGGCGATGCAATACCACCATGGCGTCACCTCCTTTCCAAACAGCAGAAAACAGCGCAGAGCTGCTCCGAGAAGCCTGTGCAGTATAGCACATAACGTAGACGCCTGGCAACCTGTGGTCAGGGTGCCAAGCACTGACAGGTCGTTGTTGCGAGTAGGCTACGTGCGGCCGATCGACCGTCTTGTTTTCGGTCTGCTCACCCGGCCCGTCGCACCCCTGACGGGTCGCCTCGCCTGAACTCTGCCGCGTGTGTCGGTGTCCACCCCACCCCGAAGCTGGAGTCGCGCACCGGCGCGGCGGATGGCAAGCTGACAGTCGGGCTGGGCGTCTTTGCGCCCTGGGGATGGGAGCTCTCTCGAGGGTGCCGCCTCTTGCTGCGTTACGACCGCGTGGCCGGCGTGATGTCACGATCCCGCGCCTATGGCAGAGTGTGACGATGGCGCCAACGGTGGTGCGCCAGGGTCGGCGAAGGTTGAAGGGTAAGACCTCGCGCTCCGTAGGGTTCACTTGATGGCGAACCTTACGGACCGCGAGCGTAATCGAGAGCACCGACGAGGAGCTTACGCTTCAGCGGGTTGAAGCAGAACCGGGACGAGTAAGCTCGCTGAGAAGCTGTAGTAGCCTGCACCGGCACAAGATCGACAAAGCGTAACGCCGTCAACCTGCACCTCGCGCTCGTTCATGATCTCTTCCCCGCAGACCCCGCAGAGCGCCTTGCGGCCGGGCCGGCTGATGAGCTGCTCGATGGGGGTGCGTAGCACAACTTCACGCACGTCGAACAGCTCGGCTGCGGGCATGAGCTGGTAGCCGATCAGTTGTGCTTCCCACTTGTTGTCGGCCCGGGGTGCATATTCGCGCGCCGCGTGACGCACGGTCGGCCGCGGTACGATGCGCAGCGTCACACCGGTCTGCGTGTCCACAAAGGTCGCGGCCACCTTGCCGTAGTCCTCGATGCGCATGGTGCGCCGGCCCACCCAGCAGTTGACTGCCACCGCCACCCCATCGGCTGCGCAGCCATCCGTTTCCATGATGGTGTACAGCCGCTTGTCCTGTTGCGGCAGCGCCAGCCCCAGCAGCTCGCCCGCGTACAGCCCCAGCCGCATCCCCAACACCTGCCGCGGGCAGAGGTGGCGGTGCATGGCCGTGGTTTGATCGAGCAGTTCTTTGAGTGTGGGCATGTGCGTTTCCTTTTCCGGGTAGACAAGGAAACAAGGAGTATCCTCCTTGTTTCCTTGTCTACTCGTTACACTTTCACCACCTTCACCTTGGAGTCATAGAACACTGCGCTGCCCCCCGCGATATCCGAGAGGGTGACGTTCTTCAGCACGGGGTCCACCCGCATGGCTGCGTTGCCGTGCATCGGCACTGCGCGGCGGGCATCCCCCTTGACCACCTGGCCGTCAATGGTGATATCACGCGCGCCGCTGGCCCAGTGGCCGAAGCCGAGAGGGAAGGCGACCACGCCGGGGCGCATGCCCTGTACGATCTTCACCTTGGCGATCATCGGCACGGCCGCCTGGCCGCCCTTGACGTCCCATTCGCCCTTCGTGTTGCTGGCCGAGATGAGCCGTACGGTGTCGCCAGGCTTCAGCCCCAACTGATCGGCGTCGACCTGGTTCATCAACACGAAGCCTTCGCCCAGCACCGAGGTCAGCCAGTAGTTGCCGATGGTGCGCGCCTTGGTCATCGTGATCTCTTTGTAGGTGATCAGGGTCAAGTCGTAGCCCTCATCCTTGATCTCCTCGCCGGTGGATGACAGGCCGGCGGGCACGTACATGCCGTAACCTGCGAACGGTTTGCCGGTCATGGTGTTGATGCTGGTGGCGGTCTTCTCCTGGTAGATGTTCATCTGCTTGCCGTACTTGTTGGCGACCAGATCGCCGGCGTAGCCCTTGGCGAAGTCCTGGTAGCGGCCGCCGCGGTTCAACAAGTAGATCACCCGCCGCCACAGCTTCTCATCCCCGCCGATCGCCCCCTTCCAGACGTCCGGGTTGAAGACGCTCTTGGGCAGATAGCGCCGGGCGCTCAGGAAAACCTTCTGCTCAGCGGCGTCAGCCTCAGGGACGGCGTCCGAGCCGTCTTCCTTTTCGCCGAAGGCCAGGTTGGCGACCTGCTTCAGGTACAGGTGTTCGGGCCGGGTGAAGGGCACGCCCTTGCCCATGCCATCCGGGCCGAAGCCGGGCAGCTTCAGCTGCTCGGCCAGCGCCAGCAGCAGCGCCTCGAAGCAAAGCGGCATCTCTTCGCCGAAGACCTTGACCGTGGGCCAGCCGGGCAGCGCCATGGCGGGCTGCCGCACGTTCTCCACCTTCCACGGCACCGAGGGGTGCGAGCCGTGGAACTCCCACCGCTCCAGGTATGACACATCCGGGAAGATGTAGTCCGCGTAGGTGGCGGTCTCGCCCACCAGGATATCGCTGACGATCACCAGCGGGATCTTCTTGGGATCGGCCAGGATCTCGGTGACGGTGTGGCCGGCGGGCAGCGCGTAGTTGATCGCGCTCATGTAGAACATGGCGATCTTGACCGGATACGGGTAGGCGTCTCCCATCGAGGGCACGTCTTCCTGGTACACGTCGGTCGCCAGCGGGAACCACGGCCGCTTGCTGGGATAGCCCGCGAAGAGCGTGCTCTTCTCGTAGGTGGTGGTCGTGCGCAGGATGTCCAGCCCGAACGGCACATTCTTGCCGTTGTTCAGTTTGCTGATCGGGAAGGGCTGGCCGGTCTTGCCGCCGTTGCGGTCGTAAAGGGTCAGCTTGATCAGGCCACCGGCATGATCCGGGTTGCCGATCAGGGCGTTCAACGTGAACCAGGCCATGCTGGTGTGGAAGCCGTTGGTATGCTGGCTGGCCCCGCGGTGGATGTCGGCGACCGCCTTCGTGCCGTGGCTGGTGAACTCTCGCGCCAGGACGAGGATGTCTTCTTCTTTGACGCCCGCGAGCTGCGCCCACTCGGCCACCGTCTTGGCCTGGCTGGCTTCCAGGATGATCTGCAGGCCGGTCTTCAGATCGAGGCCGTTGATGTTGGTCGTGACCAGCAGGTCGCCGCGCACGGGTGCGGCCTTGTCACCGTTCGGATCGAAGACGACAGGCTTGCCCTCGACCAACGCCACGAATGGATCGAAGGCGAACTTGGCACCGTCAGCGGTCGTGTAGATCGTGACATCCTTGCCGTCTTTGTCCTTCTCCGTACCCTTGGTCGCCAACCCCAGCTCGCTGCCGCGCACGAACGCGCCCGCCACACCGCCCTTCACCTTCACCAGCCACGCAGCGGTCGTCCACGTGCCTTCCTTGTTGGCGGTCGCCGCGGCCTTGTTGGCGTTCGAGAGGAAGCCCACGTTGTGCTTCTTGTTCTCGATGATCCAGCGCGTCATGCCCATGGCGAATGCGGCGTCCGTGCCGGGCTTGATCGGCACCCAGCGCCACGCCTTGGCCGCGGCCTTGCTCAGCCGGGGGTCGAGCACCGCGTACTTCATCGAGCCGTCCACCAACCCTTCGGTCATCTTGGGCACGCGCTGGGGCGGCCCGTAGTTGGCCTCGAACATGTTGGCGCCGACGTAGATCACGAATTCGCTGTTGCCGATATCGCCCTGCCAGTAGAACTTGTCGCCGCCACTGAACTTCGCGCCGTCCCACTGCTCGCTCATCGCCTTGCCGGTGAAGTAGAGGCTGCCCTGGCAGACGGTCGTGTGACCGTTGGCGTTGGCCGAGCCGAAGCCATCTTTGACGAAGCGCGACACCAGGTCGCCGCGACCGTTCTTCATGCGACCCCAAACGAAGGCGAACTGGTTGTTTTTCGGCCCCAGGTCGGGGTGCTCGGGGTCAATCAGCACGCTCAGGTTGTCCTTGAAGGTCGTCTTGAACTCCTCGATCAGCGCCTTCTTCTTGTCCTTATCCTTCTCGTCCAGGATTTTGGTCACGGCGGCGGACATCGCAGCCGCGATTTTTGCGTCGCGCAGCGCGTAGAGATCCTTGAAGCCCTCGACCTTGCCTTCGCCGAACAGATCGCCGCCTTCCACGATCTCCTGGATCGCCTTCTCGAAGGGGAGCGTGACCCACTGGCCTGCGCCGCGCGGCGTGCCGGGCTTGCGCTTGAGCACCGCGGTGATGCGGTAGGGGTCGTAGGTGCTTTGCAGGCCGGCCTGGCCCTTGGGGCAGAGCGCGCCCTCGACGGTCGCCATCTGGCTGATTGGCGTGCTGTAGGCCGGGTGCGGCCACAGGTTCCACGGGCTGTAGGGGTTGCCGTCGATCTTGGCCGCTACACCATCCAGCAGCTTAACCTTGATGCCGCAGCCGGTGTTGCACTGCAAACATACGGAGTAGATCTGGTTCTCGGCCTCGGCCAGCGGATAGTCGGATGCTGCGGCCTGGGCTTCGACCAGGCGCTGGTAGTCCGGCGATGCGCCCAACAGGGCCGCCGCCGCGGCCGACGTGCCCGCCAACTTCAGGAAATCGCGTCGCGACAGGCCGCACCGTGCGGCCGGCTCGTCGGGCGTGCAGGTGATAATGTCGTCGCTCATTGCGCCACCTCGGTCTTTGCGGGTTCGCGGGAAACGATCGGTAGGCGATCAGACCCGATCAGGAAGGCCAGCACCGCCACACCGATGATGCCCAGGGTCACCGACCACTCCATCAAGCTGGGGAAGTAGTCGAACGTCAAGTGCGGCCCGCTGAAGGCGGTGGTCAGCGCCGAGAGCTCCGGCACGGTCAGCGCCGGGAAGATGATCAGGCAGCGGGCCACTGCGTAGCCGATCAGGATCAGCAGCCCCATCCAGCCGGCCCAGCGGCCGCGCTGCACGAGTTTGCGCTGACTCAGCACGATGATGGGGATGATCGTGCCGATCCCGATCTGCAAGATCCAAAAGGCCCACCAGTAGCGGCCGAACAGCACCTGGTTGACCGCATCAATATTCATGGGAACGTTGCCGTAGATGCTCTGTGAGTAGTCCGCCCACATGAAGTAGAGCTTGACCACCAGCAGGAACACGCTCATCAAGCTCAGCACCCACAACTGCTGCGGCCGGTTCGGGTCCTGCCGCGAGCCGAACAGCCCCACTGCCATCAGCAGCATCGCCACGCCCGAGGCCAGGGAGAAGACCGGGAACTGCACAGGGAAGAGCCCCACGTGCCAGAAGGGCCGCGCGGCGTTGACGCCCAGGAGCGCGCCGACGGCGCCGGACACAAACAGGGAAACGGGCAGGCCCACCGCCATGATGATCCGCAGGAGTTTGCCTTCGGGCTTGCGGATGGCCAGGATGAGCGAGGTGAGGATGATCAGGCCGAAGAGGGTGTAGCCCCAGACCATCTGGAACATCACCGAGCTGGGGTTGCCCTGCACGTACACCTTCCAGATGCGCTCCAGGTGCCCCAGGTCGAGCCAGATGGAGACCAGGGCCGCGGCCAGACTGATCAGTGCGCCCCAGAGCGCGATCTTGCCGGTGCCCCGAAAGACCGAGACGCGGAACAAGAGATCCAGAGTGGCGATCATGAAACCGCCGGCTGCCGTACCGGCGAAGAACAGATACATCGCGACCCACAGGCCCCAGACCACATAAGAGCCGTAGGCGGCGTCTTGATGGCCAAACACGAAGCGATTGTAGAAGCCCCAGATGCCAGCCAGGAGGGCCAGCACGCCGAAGGCATAAGCCACTTTCTTGAGCATGGAGAGCCTCCTAGAGCAAGTAGAACACGCGCGGCTCGGTGCCCAGCTCTTCCTTGAGCCGCATCACGTTGGGCTTGGCGATCATCTCGGCCACCAGGCTGTCGGGATCGTTGGCGTCGCCGAACAGCGTTGAACGGCCGATACAGGTGGTGACGCAGGCCGGCAGCTCGCCGACATTCAGCCGGTGCAGGCAGAAGTGGCACTTGCGTGCGTTCCCGATCGGCGACGAGTGATGATCCGTGCGCTCGCGGGGCACGCCATATTCGAACATGGCGGCACGCTCGTAGTCGTCGGCCACGCCCTTGCCCACGATCTTGCTCGCGACAGTCGGTGACGGTGCGTTGTAGATCAGGCCGAAGTCCGCGGTGCGGGCGCCGTAGGGACAGGCCGTGATGCAGGCGCGGCAGCCGATGCACTGGTCGTAGTTCATCACCACCACGCCGTCCGCGTTGGTGTAGGTGGCGTTGACGGGGCAGACCGGCGTGCAGGGTGGATGGTCACACTGCATACACGGCCGCGGGACGAACTTACGGGTGACGTTGGGGTATGTGCCGATTTCTTCTTCGAGCACGGGGCGATAGACCACGCCGGGCGGCAGCTTGTTCTCGGCCACGCAGGCGATGGTGCAGGCGTGACAGCCGACGCACTTGCGCAAGTCAATCACCATGACCCAGCGCCGCTGCTCGCGCGGCTTGGCAAGCGCACGGGCCAACTCACTGTGCATCCGTCCCAACGGGTCGGACGTGAGGGGCGCGCCGGCCGCCTGCGCACGGGCCTCCAGTGTGGCCGGCGTCTCCGCCGCGGCGGACTGCTTGCTGGTCGCGGTCAGCGCCAGCGCCGCACCGAGGGTGCCCGCCAGCCCGCGCAGCATGCCACGCCGGGTGGTTGGGGACTTCTCTGATTCGGCCATGCGATGGACCTCCTATTGGGATGTGAGCCAGACCTGCGAGGTCTCAGGCGAACCGGGGTTCGCACGACCTCGATGGTCTTCGCGGTGATAACAGGAAAGAGACGCGCGCACAGACCGGGCTGCACGGCGCGTCTCCTTTCCAAACACGGGGAGGTCAGCGGGTTTCCCCGCCGGCCCACGCCGCCGACCGGAATCAGCGGCCCCTCCGCACGGGAGGGTTCGGCCTTGCGTCGTGGCGGGCGGCTGTGAGACCTTGGGGTCTCACAGCATGGCCCGCGGTAGACTCCAGGCTCGGAGAACGGTTATCAGGCTAAGTGAAATCTACAACGAAATGCAGTGGCTGTGTAGCGGGGAAAGTCCGTTCATTCTAGGGGAATTTGTGGGGGAAAACCGCACAATCTGTCGGGTTTTCCCCACATGGACCGGGCTGGAAGCGAGGGCCGACTTCCAATAGCCCCTACCGTGCCAACCACCCCTTGTCCAGCGCATACTGGACCAGTGTCGCACGGTTGCTCATGCCCAATTTCTCCATCGCCCGCGCCCGGTACGTCTCCACGGTCCTGACGCTCAGGCCAAGCTGATCCGCGATTTCTTGATTGGTGTGACCACGGGCAACCTGCTT
>CAYRFV010000089.1:13314-19704 GCA_964423545.1 uncultured Anaerolineales bacterium
TAATGACTTCTGCCTCGCGCTCGCTGAGAGCATCCTCAGACCTGACAGATCTGCCAAGAGCTGTCAGATCGCGCGATCGATCCACCAGGTCGCCCAAGAGGCTACGCGTCATGGCCGGATGGATGTACACCTCCCCGCGCATCACCGCCCGGATCGCGAGCAGCAGCTCCTGGTCGGCGGCTTCCTTGAGCACATAGCCGGCTGCGCCGCCTTTGAGGCATTGGCGAAGGTACTCCTCGTCCGCATGCATGGTGAGCACCAGGATGCGCGTCTGGGGCGCCTTGCGGCGGATCTCGGGCAGCGCGGTCAGGCCGCCCAGCCGGGGCATCGAGAGGTCGAGCAGCACCAGATCAGGCTGAAGCTGCTCGGCTCGCGCCAGGGTTTCCAGGCCATCACTGGCCTCGCCCGCGCAAACCAGGTCGGCCTGCGCCTCGATCAACAGCCGCAGCCCCGCGCGCAAGACGGCGTGGTCATCGGCCAGGAGGATGCGTGTCTTGCTCATAGAAGCTCTCGATATTGCGTATTGTGTGTCCGCCATTCACTGTTCGCTGATTCGCACATACACCGTCGTGCCGCATCCCGTCTGCGATTCCACTGTCAGCGTGCCGCCAATCAGCTCGGCGCGCTCGCGCATGCCATAGAGACCCAAGCGGTTCTCGGTTGCGCCGCTCCGCAGGACACCCTCAGCATCGAAGCCGCAACCATTGTCCTCGATGATGGCGTTGATCTGCCCGTCGCGACGCTCCAGCAGCACACTGACATGGGTAGCGCGGGCGTACTTGGCGATGTTGGTGAGCGCCTCCTGAACGATGCGATAGAGCGCGGTTTCGATCTCCGCTGCCAGCCGGCAGTCGTCCAGACCGATGATCTGCACAGCCACCGGAATCTTGAAGCGCGCCGTGTACTCAGTTGCATAGCGGCGCAGCGCGGCCACCAACCCCAGGTCGTCCAGCACCGAGGGGCGCAGCTCCAGCGCCAGCCGCCGCACATTCTCCAGGGTTGCTGAGGCCACGCCGCGCAAGTCGGCCAGGCGCGTGTGCACCTCAGCCGCAGAGGCCGCCTCTTCGACGTTGCGCAGGCCCACCATCACCGAGGCCAGAGCCTGGCCGGTCTCGTCGTGCAGCTCGCGCGCGATCCGTTTGCGCTCCTCCTCCTGGGCGGCGATGATCTGACGCAGGTAGAAGGCGCGCATCTGCTCGCGCTCCTGGCGCTCAATATCAGCGGTCGCCAGGTCGGCGGTCATGACATTGAACGCGTCGGCCAGCTCGCCTAGCTCGTCATCGGCCCAGCGGCGCACGCGCGGGCTGTAGTCGCCCCGGCGTACTGCCTCGGTCGCCTCCACCAGTTGCCGTACGGGCCGGGTCAGCAGCCAGGTGAGGAAGATCGCGGCGAGGATGCCCACCAGCGAGACCAGGGCCGTCGTCAGCAGCAGCCGCGTGGTGATCGCGGCGACCGTCGCGCGCATCCGTGCTTCCGAGAGGCCGATGCGCGCCGTACCGGCCTTGCCATCGAAGATCGGCACGGCGGTATCCCACACAACCCCCTCTTCCGTCAGGACGCTTGTCGTGCGATGATGGGCGTCCATCGCGACGCGATTGGCGCTCACCAGGTCGGCCGGAAAGCCGCTGCCGAAGGTGTGCGCCACCACCCGGCCATCATGATCCAGGATGAACGCGTAGCGCACGTCTGGGTTGTTCGTCTTCGTCTCGCGCAGCAGCTGCAGAATATTGTAGAGGTCGTTGATCAACAGCGGGTCGGTGCTGCGCGCGGCCAGATCGCGACCCAGGCTGACCGATGCTTCCTGCAATTGCGCCATCAGGGTGCGGGAGAGCGTGGCGCGCACCTGCAACGTGACGCCGCTGCCCAGGATCAGCACCAGCGCCAGCACCATACCCAGGATCTTGGTGCGCAGGTTGACCGCGCTGATGAGCGTCCAGGCACGGGTAGGCAAGGAGGCCACGGACGCCTGCACCCACCGCCAGGTGCGGTGTGCCTTCGGCAGCGGATAGGCGGAGGGTATCACCCTGTCCCCCGTCACGGCGTCCCCACGGCCTTATCGGTCAACTGACGCACGCTGTCGTACGCAGCGTCCTCGATGGGCACGAAGCGATCGAAGCCCAGAGCGGCGAGAATCGCCGGACCCTCGAGGTCATTCTGTAGGCCCAGCAGCAGTTCGTACAA
This sequence comes from uncultured Anaerolineales bacterium, assembly GCA_964423545.1. GTDB lineage: Bacteria > Chloroflexota > Anaerolineae > CG2-30-64-16 > CG2-30-64-16 > JALOOE01. The sequence goes on from CAYRFV010000089.1 coordinate 15,496, forward strand.
CTCCGCGCGCACCTGCGGCCGGATGTCCGGCCCGGTGACGACCGGCGGGATGCCGAACGGTGGGGAGCGATGGATCACCTTGACACGCGCTGTCAGGCCAGGATCACGTGCCACCGCGAAATCGTAGACCAGGCTATCCACCGCCGCGCCATCGGCCAGGCCATCGGCGACCGCGCGGATGGCGTTGTCGTGGCTATAGGTGAAGAAGGTGCGGCCGAAGAACGCCTCCGGTTCACCCCCCAGCGCCTGCACAAGATGGGTAGGGTAGACGCGGCCCGTGAAGGAGATCGGATCGGTGAACGCAAAAACCTTGCCCTGGAGATCGGCTATGCTCCGCGCCGGACTATCGGCCGGCACGATGAGGTTGGAATGGTAGGCGGCCTCGCCGTTGACCTGGGGCGCGGCCAGTACTTGCATCCCAAAGTCGCGGTGGCCAGCGATGTAGGCGCTGGTGCACACGAAGGCCACGTCCACCTGGCCGTCAGCCAGGAGGTCGTTGACCTCTGTGTAGGTGCGGCGCTGCACCATCTCGACGGGCCGGTTGAGCTTCTGACCCAGGTAGGTCAGCAGGGGCGTGTAGCTGTCCACATTGCCGCGCGGCGAAATGACCGCTGCGACCGCCACGCGCAGCGGCGCCACCGCGGCCGGCGGCGTCGCGGGCAGGGGGCGCAGGTCGTTCAGGCGCACGATCGGAATCGCGCCGGCCGCGGTCGGCGCGGCGCAGGAGGCCAGCAGCGGCAAGCAGCAGGCCAACACCAGGGCGATCACCGCACGCATCCATGCAATGCGCTTCACGGTCCCTCTTCACGCACAGCCCGCAGTCGCTCACGCAGCATGTCCACTGTCGGCCAGCCCCGCATTCCCTCCGGCGTCCGGTACATCCGGCAGCTCATGTAGTACGCCTTGCGCGTTTCGGGCCACAGGTCCTGGCCATCAATGACGATGGACGGCGAGCCGAGAAAGCGACGTGCCGCGGCATCGTCGTCATCGCGCACCTCCACCAGCTCGACGGGCCACGTCAGGCCTTCCAGCGCACAGGCATCCCGCAGGTTCTGCAGTGCGGTTTCCCACGAAGGACAGCCGTCAAACAAGAGGAGTTGGATCTTCATGCTGCGCAGTATACACCAAGAGGCTGGACTTGTCGTGTCTGCTCCGACACAATGTTGTGGCGAGTGACCGAGACGCCGACGCGTCTCAGTCACTCGTCTGGTCAACGCATCGCTGTTGATGCGCGAGACCTCTTACCGATTGCGCTCAGGCGCCCTTCGCCTTCACCGGCGGCGGGCAGGCCTCGGCGGCGGCGGCCACCATGCCGGCCGGCGCGGGCTGCAGTTCGTAGCCGAAATAGCGGCGCTGGAAACGCAACGCGACGTTCACCAGCGCGATCATCACCGGCACTTCGATCAACGGGCCGATGACCGCAGCAAAGGCCTCGCCCGAGGTAATGCCGAAGACCGCCACCGCCACGGCAATCGCCAACTCGAAGTTGTTGCTGGCGGCCGTGAACGACATGGTCGTCGTCATCTTGTAGTTCGCGCCGGCCCGGTGCCCCATCCAGAACGTGATCAGGAACATGATCACGAAGTAGAGACCCAACGGAATCGCGATGCGCACGACGTCCAGCGGGTTCTTGATGATCTGGTCGCCCTGCAGGCTGAACATCACGATGATGGTAAAGAGCAGCGCAACCAGGGTGATCGGGCTGATGCGGGGGATGAACCTGGTCTCGTACCACGCCGCGCCCTTAGCCCGCAGCAGGATGAACCGTGAGGCGAAGCCGGCGATCATCGGGATGCCCAGGTAGATGAAGACGCTCTGCGCCAGCTCGCCGATGCTGATGCGCACCGTGGCGCTTTCCAGCCCCAGGGCCTGCGGCAGCACCGTGATGAAGACGTAGGCGTAGACGCTGTAGAAGAGCACCTGGAAGACGCTGTTGAAAGCCACCAGGCCGGCCGCGTACTCGGTGTCGCCTTTGGCCAGCTCGTTCCAGACGATCACCATGGCGATGCAGCGCGCCAGGCCGATCAGGATCAGGCCGATCATGTACTCCGGGTAGTCATGCAGGAAGATGACCGCCAGGATGAACATCAGGATGGGGCCGATGACCCAGTTCTGCAGCAGGGACAGGCCCAGGATCTTGGTATTGCGGAAGACCTCGGGCAGGCGCTCGTACTTCACCTTGGCGAAGGGCGGGTACATCATCAGGATCAGGCCGATGGCGATCAGGACATTGGTCGTGCCGACCTGAAAGACGTTGATGACCTTCTCAATGCCGGGGACGAAATAACCGAGGGCAACGCCGATCGCCATGGCCAGGAAGATCCACAGCGTCAGGTAGCGGTCGAGCGTCGAAAGGCGTTTGGTCGCGCCCGCCGATGATCCAGTAATAGCCGACGAGGTAGTTTCAGACATGATGAGATTCCTCCATTATCTGGTGAGGTAGCCGTGTAATAAGTCCACCTGAACTTGGGGGCCAAACGGCTGTCGACAGGCGGCGCGGCGCGGCGATCTGCTGGGAAAGCAGATCGACCACCGCCTGGCACACCCCGCGCAGATCCGCCTCCGCTTGGAAGTAGGTCTGCACCGAGGGCCGGCCGGCAAAAGACCGGTGCAAGCGATTCAGCTCGGCCCGATCCTCAGGACTGACGGCGTTGAGCTTCAGCATCATCTGCAACGCCAGTTGTTTCTGCTGGTACGCCTGGATGCCGCGCTGGGCAGTCTCATCCCGTCGAAAGGCCGCGGCAGCCTGCCCGTAGGCTGTGAACGCAGGCGTCTCAGCCAGGCTGCCAGCCAGATCGCGGGTGGCATGGCGCACCACTTCCGGCGGCGCGATCGCGATCTCGCTCAGCACAAGGTCTGTCATGATGACTCTCCTGAGAACTCCTTGAGATATGCAGGGATGATCCGTGCGATGTCGTCGCGCACGGATCGAAAAACCGCCAGGACTTCTGCGTCGGCCCCCTGGGCCTTGGCCGGATCGGGAAAACCCAGGTGGACGCGCTTGCCCCGGCCCAACCACACCGGGCAGTTCTCTGCGGCGTCGTCGCACACCGTCACCACCACGTCGAATGGCATCTGGCGGTACTCGTCGGCCGACTTGGAACGGCCGCGATGCTCGATCCCGATCTCAGCCAGGACCTGAAGCGCCAGCGGATGCACGTAACCGGCCGGCTGCGTGCCCGCGCTGTACGCCACCCACGCGTCACCGAGTCGGGCGTTCACGATGGCCTCGGCCATTTGGCTGCGGCAAGAGTTGCCGGTGCACAGAAAGAGCACTTTGCGTTGATTCATGCAATCACCTCACGTGTCAGGTGATAACAGGCGCAGCGCATTGCTGACCGTGTCATTGACCGTCGCCTGCTTATGGCGGCCGCCGCGATCCCGATCAGCAGCTTATACTTGGCAGGCGCAGCCTGGTAATTGGGGTGTTGGAAGACCAAGGCTTTTTCGTCTATCTGATTCTGCGCGAATTCGGGCGCGAATTCCTTCAGCAGATCCATCACTTCGGCCAGGGTCGGATAGGCCCCGGCCTTGAGCACCTGGCGATGCACGCCGTTGTCAGGCAGCGCGGCCATCTGCTGCTCGCGCACCAGGCGCATCGCGTCGGGATTGTTGAGGAATGCGTTGGGATTGCTGCTCATCTGGCAGCGCTCGACGCGCACGCCGGTCGACTGCAGCGCCAGGATCATCCCGCTGACGTCCAGCAAGGTCTGGTCGACGGTCGGCCCGCACAGGCCGGTCGGACAGCACATCGGTGGATCGAAGAGCTCTACGACGGCGTTCAGCGCACGGCCGGACGTCGGATCAACGATGGGAATCTGGTCAGCCATGAAAGTTCAACCTGCGTTGAAGTAGTCGAGCAAGAGAGGAGCGTACAATTAGCGCGCACCCAGCATGACCAACTCAGGTGAAACCGGAGCACTCTGCGGGCCGCAGGTGAGGCGACGGGGCCTGACGCGCGCCGGATCGAAGAAGGCGCCGAAAGCCCGGCTGAGCGCCGCCAACGCGTCAAGATTCACAGAGAAATAGACCCAACGTGCATCGAAGGGGTCGCGTTCCGAGTCCACCAGCCCCGATTCCCGCAGGATCCGCATGTGATGGGAGATGAGATTGGGTGGGATGTCCAGCGCCTCGCCCAGCTCGCAGTTGCACTGCACGCCTTCCATGATGAGATGGAAAATCAGCAGGCGCTTTGGCTCGGCGAGCACC
>CAYRFV010000090.1:0-18413 GCA_964423545.1 uncultured Anaerolineales bacterium
TTCGACACCGCCTCATAGGTCAGCCCCGCGCGCGGGGAGAAGGCGTACATTTGCAGGCCGGGCAGCCAGTGCGCCGCGCTGACGCCCAGCGCGGCCGCGGCGAGCACGGCCGCTGACGCGACCGCGAAGCCTGCGGGCAGCCTCAAGCGCACTGCGGCCAGTGCGAAATACGCCGCGGCCAGATAGGCGATGTAGAGAAAGGTCTGCGGGTGGCCGGCCAGCACGCCGAACCCGAAGACCGCACCGGCGAGCGCCATGGCCGGCAGCGAGCGCCGCTCCAGCGCGATCTCCGTCAGCCACAGCCCGGCCGGCAGCCAGACGGCCGTCTCCAGGATGACGAGCTGGAGCATCGGGTAGGAGGTGAGGTAGCCGCCCAGGGAGAACGCCAGCCCGGCGATCAGTCCGGCGCCGTCAGCGACCGCGCGCGTCCGGCCGGCGGCGCCTGCCCCCGCGCCCGCGGCCACCAGCCGGCGCACGAACAGAAAGGTGAAGAGCCCGCCCAGCCCCAGGTGCAGGATTGCCTCCAGCTCCAACGCCTCGAACGGCAGCTTCGGAAAGATCGTCTGCCACAGGCCGGGCGGATAGTAGGGCGCAAAGAGGCTCATGGCGACTGCCGGCTCGCCGCCGAAGGTGTAGGGGTCCCACAGCGGCAGGCGGCCGTGGCGATACTCGTCGGCCACGAAGACCCGCATCGGGTAGTGCTGCTCCACGAAATCGCCGTATCGGAAGAGCCGGCGCTGCCGGGGGTCGGGCCACCAGACCTGCCAGAAGAGGAGGAACGGCAGCAGCAGCAGCACGGCGCCGATCAAGAGCGATCGCACGCGGGCGCGCTGCCGGGGTTGGAGGCGGGGCCGGGTGTCTGGCATCGGATTGCTGGGTTGCGCGGCGCTCGCCGCCGGACTCCGGCGCCTGAAGCCGGCGCCTGAAGCCGGCGTCTGCTGGCGTCTGAAGCCGGCGTCTGCCAACGGAGGCTCAGCCCGCGGCGCTCTTCCTCGGCAGGACGACCAGCGGCGCTCCCTGCGGCTTCCACGCGGTGAACCAGGCCGCGTCTTCGGGCGCGAGGCGGATGCAGCCGTGCGAGGCCGGGTAGTTGCCGAGCGCGTCGAGGTCTTCGTAGACCTTCTTGCCGTCGACCAGCCGGTAGGGCGCGCTGTGGATCAAGATGCTGCCGGTCGGGTCATCGTAGAGGTACCACCCCTCGTCCGCGTAGGTGCCGTAGGCGTGGAAGGTGCCCCAGTACTTGCCCACCAGCCCGTACCAGGCCGGAGTCCGATAGCCCTGTTCCTCGTCGCCGGTGCTGATCGGCAGCTCGCGCGGGGCCTTGCCCGGCTCCCAGATCGTCATGCGCTGGCTGTTCGGGTCAACGACCACGAAGCGCCGCGTCGGGTCCATGCCATACCGCGCCACGATCTCTGCCAGGTAGGGGGAGAGGGCCGCGGCGGGCTGCGCCGGCGCTGCAGTCGCGGGCGGGGCCGCGGTCGGGACAGGGGTCGCGGTGAACGCGACGATCGCCGGCTCGACAAGGCCTCGTCTGGGCGTCAGAGTGACCGGCCGCGGGGTGCGGGTGGGGGTCGCGGTCAGCCGCGCCTCCAGGGTCGCGCTCAGGCTGCCGAGCCGGGCGCCGCCCCATGCCGCCCACACGGTCGCGGTCAGGCCGATCAGCACCGCAAGGACGACCACGATGAGCAGGCCAGCCCGGCTCGTCTTATGCGTGAGGTGGCGCTCAGGTTGCATCGGTGTGTTCAGACCGCCCTGGGCATTCGCCCTTCAAACGCGCGCAGCGCGGCCTCGAGCTCCTCCTGGCGCACCGCCACCGTCAGATCCCCGCGCGTGCGCTCCAGAACCGCGCGCAGCGCATCGGTCGTGCGCCGCAGGCCGCCGGTCAGGGCATCGGGAAAGTCCATCGTCACCAGGTGGCTGTAGACATCGTCCATCACGTCGAGGAGCGGCTCCGCCTCCGCGGTGCGGCCCAGGCGGATCAAGTCGAGGATGAAACGCCGCAGCTCGCTGGCAGCTTCGGCAAGACCGTTCAGATAAGCGGCCGCTGGCATGCCCAGGTCGGCCGGCCCGGGCGCGGTGGCGCCAGCGTTCCTGCGCACGAAAGCATAGAGCAGGTGCGCTTCGGCCAGTTCCTTGAGCGCGTCCTGGGTGTAGCCGGCCTCGTACAGGTCGGGATACGCGGCCAGTCCGGCGGACATCACGGCGGCCGCCTCGGCCGCGGTGCGCAGGCCCGCGGCCGCCTCCGCCCACTCGTGGCGGTGCATGGCGCGGATGCTCAGCGCACAGAAGCGGATCAGCTCGCGACTGCGGTTGAGCGCAGCGTCGCGCGCCTGGTTCTTCGCGGTCAGCTCGCTGCGGATCGCATCGATGGTCGGCGCCAGGTCGATTGCCGCCGCCGGCCCGCTCGCCATATCGGCGGCAGGCGCTAGCTCTCCCGTCTGCATCAGGTTGGACATGGCCGCGATTATACCCGCAAGCGGGAGCCTTGCCAAATCGGGATGAAATCGCGTTGCAGGCGCCGGGCGCTGCGCCGGAGGTGCGGCTGATCGCGGTGGTGTTGACGGCGCAGGGGGTGGCCGCGCGCGTCGTGTCCATGCCGAGCTGGGAGCTATGTGCGGCACAAGACGCCGGCTGCCGGGCCCAGATGCTGCCGCCGCAGCTCCCCGCCCGCGTCGCCGTCGGCTGGCAGCGCCAGCTACGCCCCGGCTCGCATCAGAAGGGGGACTCGCCGGCTTCGCGGCGCTCCGGGTGTCTGCGGAGTTGAGGCCATGCCCGCGCGACTGCTATCATCAGGTCAGCCCGACCGATATAAATGTGAGCGATGCGTGCCCGCTACGGTGGCAGCCATGAGCAAATCGGATCAACAGATGACGCCGCTAAGCGCCGGGACTATGGCCGGGCGCAAGCAGCGCGGCGAGGTGCGGGTCGCGATTGTGCGCGACCCGCGCGACTTCGGCATCTTGCGGGACGAGCTGTGGTACCGCGTACCCGTGGATACTGCGCCGAAACGCTGGCCGCCGCAGTGGCTGGCGTTCTATCAGACCAAGGTCTTTAGGGACGAGAAGTGGGCCATCAACTACTACGGTCGCGTCAAGCGCATCTCGGACGCCAGCCGTGACGAGCTGTTCCCCCACGACTGATCGCCGGTACTATCGCGTGCAGATCGAGCGCCTGGAGCAGCTTGCGCAGCCGATCCGCAGCGCGCGCGACCGGCGGCTGGCAGGTGTTGCGCTACACCACCCACCAGATTCGCGCAGAATTCGCCGACTACTGCCTGCCTGGGATCGTACAGACGATCAATAAGCTGGCGGGATTGACGCGCGACGGGCTTGCGCCGCGGCGCTTCGTGGCGCTGCCCGAGGGGGAAGGCCAGCAGCTCTCCCTCTTCGGCTGACTGCCAGCCCCCGAGCGCCACGCGCACCTTCACCTGGACGCGCCAGTCCCGCGCCTGGCGCTCAGCCGGACGCCGCGGCGCGCCCCTTTTGGCCCCTGCCCCAGGCTGTGGTATGATGCCCGTCGTGCTTGTTCTGCGATGACGCCCCCGGCCCTTCGCTGCCTGCCGAGCAGCCGAGGGCCGGGGGTCTGCTTCCCGGAACCAGACGATTCCCCCGCTTGGCGGGACGATGAGGGTGCAAGGGTTATGCCGCAGCTTCCGACTGAACTGCTGAATACGATCGGCGTGGTCCTCGAGCTGATGGTCGCGGGGATGACCGCGCTGACCGTCGCATTCTGGATCGGCCTCGTGGTGTGGACCTTTCGGGATATCCGCTCAAGAACGCGCGACGTCTTCGCCTGGATCCTGGCGAGTGTGCTGGTGCTGGTCCTGGGACCGATCGGCTGGCTGCTCTATTTCCTGTTGCGTCCCCGCGAGACTCTGGCCCAGGTCTACGACCGGCAGCTCGAAGAGGAGGTGCTGCTGCGCGACATCACCGCGCGCCGCGCCTGCCCGAAGTGCCAGACCGTGACCGAGGCGGAGTGGCTGCTGTGCCCGCGCTGCCGCACGGCGCTGCGCCGCCGCTGCGGCGAATGCGGCCGGGGCCTGGAGCTGGATTGGGTCGCTTGCCCCTATTGCACCGCAGTGGTGGCCGACGTCAGGGGCGGCCGCAAGGCCCGGGCCGCCCTATCCCAGCCTGAGCCGGCGCTTCAGAATCAAACAGCGCTTCAGACCGAAGCGGCGCTTCAACCTGAAGCAGCGCTTCAGCCCGAAGCAGCGCTTCAGCCCGAAGCAGCGCTTCAGCCCGTGGCGACGCAGGCGGTTGTTGCAGGCGCTGCGACTGCGACAACTGCAGCCGTGGTGGACGCCGGGCCCGCGCCGCAGCTCGGGTTCGAGCCGCGGCCAGAGCCTGCGGCGGAGTAAGGCCGGGCCTGCCGCAGCTGGCCGGGCCTGCCGCAGCTGGCCGGGCCTGCCGCAGCCGCTATCGTACCCCGGCTTCGTCCCGGCTCTCGCGGATCGCGGCCACTACGGCGTCGATGTCTTCGCGCGTCAGGCTCGACGCAGAGGGCAGATAGAGGCCGCGGCGGCACAGGTCCTCGGCCACAGGGTAGCGCTGCCCGCGGTACGCGTCGAAGTAGATCGGCTGGCAGTGCATCGGGATGAAGAAGGTGCGCGTCTCGACCCCGCGCCGCGCCAGCGCCTGGCGGAGCTGATCGCGCGTCAGCCCGAACTCTTCTTCGAGCACGATGCCGTACATCCAGAAGACGTTGGTGGCCCAGGCCGCCTCTGGCGGGGTGGTGATGCCGGGGATGTGTCGCAGCTGCGCAGTGTAGTGCGCGGCATTCGCCCGCCGCGCAGCCACGAACTTCTCCAACTGCTCGGTCTGCGCCAGGCCGATGGCCGCCTGCAGGTTGGTCATCCGGTAGTTGTAGCCCACAAACTTGTGCCAGAAGTGGCGCTCAGTGCTGAAGGCGTGATCGCGCAGGTTCCACGCCAGCCGCGCCACGTCTTCCCGGTTGGTCGTGACCATCCCCCCTTCGCCGGTCGTGATGATCTTGTTGCCGTAGAAGCTGAAGCTGGCCGCATCCCCCAGGCTGCCGACCGGCCGGCCTCGATAGTGCGCGCCGTGCGCCTCCGCTGCATCTTCCAGCACGAAGAGGCCGTGTCGCCGGCTGAGCGCGGTCAGAGCGTCCATGTCCACAGGATGGCCGTAGGTGTGCACGGGGATGATAGCGCGCGTGCGCGCGGTGATCTTCGCCTCCACCTGGTCGATGTCCAGGTTCCAGGTGTGTGGTTCGCTGTCGACCAGCACCGGCCGGCCGCCCAGGTAGGTGACGGCGTTTGCAGTGGCGATCATGGTGAAGGTGGGGATGATCACCTCGTCGCCGGGCTGCAACCCGAGGGTCGCCAACGCCAGGTGGAGCGCGACCGTGCCGTTCATGCACGCTACGCCGTAGCGCACGCCCATCTTCTCTGCAAAGAGGGACTCGAAGCGGTGGATGTAGCCGCCGGCCGACGAGATCCAGTTGGTCTCCACCGCCTCGGTGATGTATTTGAGCTCGTTGCCGGCCAGCCACGGCTCGCACACCGGGATGATCGGCCGGCGCACCGGCGCGCCGAACTGCGGGATCGGGTTGCGCTGCGCGATCAACACTGGCTCCGGCCCGGGGATGATATCTCCCAGCTCTCCCAACTCGTCCAGACTCAGTTCACGCGGTTGTAGCATGGCGATTGGCTCCTAATGCAGTTGGTCTGTCGATGGCGCACCACGGGCCGGCCCGCCGGTCATGCGTCACGTCCCGGCCGTCCGTCGTCGTGCGTCCGTCCCCTTCCCATCACCCTCACCCCGAACAGCTTCACGATCATCACGACGTACTTCCGCCCGCGGCGCAGGTAGCCAGCGATGTTGGTGGCGGTCTTCGACTCGCCGCTGAGGCGCGCGCCGCAGACATAGGGCGTCTCTTCGACGCGCAGACCCATGAACTGCGCCCGTGCCAGCAGGTCGATGCAGTACTCGCCGTAGTCGCCGGTCAGGACGATCCGGTCGAACACACCGCGCCTGGCCGCAATGAAGCCGCTCGTGTAGTCGCGCACGCGCCAGCCCAACAGGAGCATGGCGCACGCGTTGATTGTCACCGAGAATGCCCGTGCGAGCAAACTGTGCCCTACGTCGCGGCCGCCCGCCACATAGCGCGATCCGACCGCGATGTCTGCGCCCGCTTCGAGCCGCGCCAGCAGCGCGGGGATCGCCTCGGGCGGCATGGCCAGGTCGCAGTCCATCCACGACACCGCGTCGGTGTCCGCGGCCCGGATCCCCGCCCAGATCGCCGAAGTGAGCCCGCGCTCGGTGGTCCGGTGCAGCAACCGCACGCGGCGGTCGCGCGCCGCGATCTCCGCCACGACCTGCCAGGTGCCATCCGGCGAATCGTCGTCCACCACCAGCACCTGCACCGGCGGCCGCACATGCCGCAGGATGCAGTCGATCAGGATCGGGATATTCTCCCGCTCGTTGTAGGTGGGCAAGATCGCGGTCAATGAAAGCGGCGTCTCCATCGCCGCCCCATGGGGCGCCGCCCTACGGGGCGCTGCATCGTCCCGCCTCGCCTCGCCTCCCGCCTGTTGCATCACGTCTTCCGCCTCACCGATCCCCTGTCACGACCACCTCGCCGCACACCGCCTGCTCCTGCGTCTCCGGCACGTCGATCACCAGCCGGTAGACCCCAGGCGGGGTCACGGGATTGAGATTGACATCGTAGTCCACGCGCACGAGCTCGCCGGGCTGCCAGCGCGAGATCGGCCAGAGATCCAGCGCGTCGTTGGGCCGTTCGAGGCTGTCGCCCCACACCCGCCCCTGCGCATCGATGAGCCGCGCGCGCGGCTGCAGATCGGCTGCCGGCAGCCGGTCGCCGACCCGCCAGCCGGTGATCACGTGCACCCAACTGCTCGGCGGGTGGTAGATCGCGTCCCGCGGCGGCAGCTTGCCAGGCGCATAGTCGCACTGCACCAGCCGCAGCCGGTCGCCGGCCAGCAGCACACCGGGCTCCTCGCTTGCGGCAGCCGCCTGGCCGCACGACGCGCAGGGCGGCGCAGTGGTCGGCTGGCGATAGTGCTGGGCGAACGCCCGCACTGCGACGCCTGCAGGGAAGACCTCGGTAGCCAGCGGATAGCGCGCGGCGAACCAGCTCGCCACCAGACTGCGCGGGTCGAGCGCCTCGTGGTGCGATTGCACCAGCCAGACCGTGCTGAAACCGGCCAGCCCTTCCAGCGGCCCGGCCACGCGCGCCGGATCGGTCAGCCGGTCGGTGAAGGGGGTGAAGATCGGCTGCCGGCCTCCGAAGTAGCGCTCGAATGCCGGGCGGACATAGTCGGCCTGGATCAAGATCGCGTCGTTGGGCCCGGCGTGCGTCTGCACGAACGCAGCGGCCTCGCGCCACGCCTCCCGGCGGTTCTGCGGCGACCAGAGGGCCGGCAGGCTCGCCAGGGTAACCCCGAACGCCAGGCTGGCGGCTGCCAGTCCCACCGCCCGGCGCCGGTCCCACAGCCACGCCAGGGCCCGGCCCCACGCCAGGCACAGCGCCGGCGCCAGGAAGATGAAGTAGCGCGTCTCTGCGAACACGGTCCGGTCGCGCGCCAGCAGCAGGCCGCCCGCCAGCACCGGCAACGTCAGCCAGAGCGCAAGGAAGAGGCCTCCTGCCGGCAGGCGACCCGGCGCGCGCGCCGGGTCGGCCGCCGGCTCGCGGCCAGGCACGACGAGGCCCGCGGCCGCCAGCACTGCGGCGGCCGCGGGCAGCGCTGCCAGCACGCGGTCCGGCCAGTGCGACCAGCCGAACGCATATGCCTCCAACATGCGCCAGAGCGACGGAAGCAGGTCGCCGAACGGCCGGCCCGGCGCAGACTCGCCGCCGCTGACCAGCCATGCCTGCCGCGCCAGCGGCAGGAATAGGAGCGTTGCCGCGGCCACCGCGGCCAGCCCCAGCGCCAGCCGCCAACCCGCGGTCGGCTCACGCCGCGTGAGCGCCCACGCCAGGATGACCCAGGCGCCGGCCACCGGCAGCAGGAACGCGCTGAACAGATAGGTGTAGAGCCCGGCGACCAGCCCGCCGGCGGCCAGCAGCAGATAGCAGACAGTCGAGAAGATCTGCCAGCGATTCGTGATCCGCGATTCGCCGGCTGCTATCCGCACGATGCCGTACAGCCCCACCAGCGCGGCCGTTGTGGCGGGCATGAACATGCGCGCCTCTTGGCTATACCACACCAGGAACGGGTTGAGCGCCACGAGGAGCGCGGCGAGGCCGGCCGCAGCCGCGCTGCCCAGCGTCCGGCCGATGCCATAGACCGGCAGCACGGCCAGTGCGCCGAGGAACGCGCCGAGGGTGCGCAGCGCGGCATCGCTCAAGCCGAAGAACGCGCTCCAGCCGTTCAGCGCCAGGTAGTAGAGGGGCGGATGCTTGTCCTGCGCCAGTGCCAGCCCCACGCGCCAGATCTCACCAGCCGGCTTCGCCGCCCAGAACGCGCTCATGACCTCGTCGAACCACAGGCTGTGGTAGGTCAGCCCGTAAAGGCGCACGGCCAGCGCTACCAGGAAGACGACGAGCACTCCCCAGCGGCTGCCGCCGCCGGCTGCTGGGGAGTCAACCCTTGATCTCGTCGTTGTCATTGATGCCGTTGACCCCGCGGCTTCCATCGGACCCGATCTCTCACGTCTCACGCCGCGCGTTCCGCGAGGCAAAACAGCGACAGGCCGGCCCGGAAATCGTGCGCCCTCAGCCATCGGGCCTCGACCGCCAGGATGGCCAGGAACAGCCGGTTGAGCGGCGCGGGCGCCGGCCGCACGTCGTTGCCCTTGTTGCGGATACGACGGGCCGCCAGCCGCTCGGCCGCGCCCAGCGGCAGCAGCAGGCTGTTGGCGAAGGTCAGCCGCCGGACGGCGAAGCGGGCCTCGGCGATCAGCGCGGCGAACTCCTCCCGCCGGTAGCGTCGCGCACCGCCCCACATGAGATCGTGCGGACCGTACAGTGCCGGATACGCGGGCACACGCGCCAGCAGCCGGCCGCCGGGCGCGAGCACCCGATGCATCTCGGCCAGGGCCTCATGCGGCTCGACGCACTCCTGTTCCAGCACGTCGAGCGCGGTGACGACGTCGAACACCCTGTCGCCGAACGGCAGATTGCACATGTCGCCGGCCACGACCGGCCGGGCCACCGCGAACTGCACTGCGGCATCGACGCCGACGCCGTTCAGGCCGGGCGGCAGCTCGGCCAGCAGCCAGCCGGGGCCGCAGCCGACATCGAGCAGGCGACCCCGATCCCGCCCCAGGATCGCCCAGCTGATCCGGCGCATCCCCGCGATCCACCAATGGGTCTGCCCGTAGCGAGCCAGCAGCTCCCGGTAGTCGGGCGGCTCGATCAAAGTCGCGCTCATCTCACCTGGATCGTCCCCAACACCACGTGATCCTGGCCAGCGGGCGCCGTCATCGTCGGCCGGCTGCCTCCCATCTGCGGATCGTACAACCCGACCTCGATCGCGTATTCCCCGGCAGGCATCTCTGCGGGAAGCTGGATCTGGTACTCGTCCAGCACCAGGTCGCCGGCCGTCCAGGTGCGGGTCGCCGCGCTGCCGCGGCCCGGCTGTCCATCCAGCCCGGCCCAGACGGTGCTGCCGTCCGGCTTCGGCGGGCCGAGTACGTGGGTAAACACCGTCCAGTCGGTCGATGGGGTCGCGGCGGCGCGCCACCACAACTGGAGATACACCTTCTGGCCCGGCGCGAAGACACTCTGGTCGAGATCGTAGCCCACCAGCTCGATCTCGGGCCAGGCCGCAGTGACGGGAGTCTGCGGCCGGCGCGCGATCCGGTCGGGCTGGGCCACGCGGAAGGCCCGGGCATAGAGCCGGCCGCTCCGGTCCAGAAAGGTGTGCACCATCTCGGCGTCGGGGTAGAGATCGGCCAGCAGCAGCCGGCCGCGGTCATCCTCGTGCTCGATGATAAGGTAAGTCGCGGGCCGGCCATCGCCGCCAGCGAGGAACGCATGGCGGCCGTCGAAGCGGCGCACGGCCGGTCCGTTGCGCCATGCAAAGGCGAGGGTCATGTCGCTGACCGGACGCGGAGAAAGCAGCACGCGCTCGCCGGCGGGCAGGTCGCGCACGTAGGCGCCGATCTCCCACAGTCCCTGGTCATACGCGTAATAGAGCGCGTTGGCACGGCCCCAGATGTCGAAGTAGGCGGTTGCGCTGTAAATCGCGCTGCCGGCGAGGAACGCGGCGACCACCAGCACACGGCCCCACCAGCGCAACCGATCCATCCGCTCCGCGAGCGTGTCGGCAGCCGAGCCATCTGCCGCCGGAGCGCCCTCGCGCACCCGCCACGGCACGTAGGCGTCCGTGCCGGCGCGTTCCTGCGGCCGGCCGAGAATGACCGCCAGCCCCAGGCCGATCAGCAGCGCGGCCACCGGCGTGACGCCCACCGCGCGGCGGAAGTGGGGCGCGTACTCGCTGAAGACAGTGGGCGCCAGCATCACCACGGCCGCGATCAGCAGCCCTGCAAAGACAGGCCGCTTCCAGCGCCAGAGCGCCAGCCCTGCGCCGATCAGGAACGGCGCGGCGATGAGCAGGTCGAACGCTGGCATCCCAGGCACGTTGCTGCGCGGATCGCGATCCCCCTGCACGACGAACATGCCCAGCGTTGCCAGCAGGTTCGGGCCGATCGCAGCGCCACTCGCGCTGCCGCTCGCACTGCCGCTCGCACTGCCGCTCGCACTGCCGCCCCGCCCAACCGCGATCTGGCTGCTGCGCAGCAGCAGTTGGTCGGGGTGCTGCACCCAATTCCATGCCAGCGGCGCGACGATCAGCAGCGCGATCACGCCGGCAAGGGCCGCGCCGCGCAGGAGGGCGGGGATCGCAGGCCCCGGCTCGTACTGCGCCCCCTCGCGGGGGAACGCAGCCGCGGCCGGTTCAGCCGGCCGGCCGGGCGCGGCGCGGCGCAGGGCAAAGGCCAGGCCCATCAGGCAGAGCAGCGCCGCGGTGACCGGCAGCAGGCGGCCGCCCGGATAGGTGTAAACCCCCAGGCCGGTCGTCGCGCCCAGCGCGATCCACGCGGCTGGCCGGCCGGTGCGCCACGCCCGCCAGAAGGCCCACAAGATCAGAACCAGGAAGAGCGGCACCAGGATCGGCTCGATGCCGACGCGGCTGAAGACGATGTGCCAGCGCATGGTCGCCAGCGCCAGCGCGGCCAGCCACGCCGCGGCCGGCGGAAAGCGCCGGTCGTTCAGCGCCAGCTCGCGGCCCAGGGCGAAGAGCGCGGGCACGGTGAGCGTGCCCGCCAGCGCCGCCACCCCGCGCATGACCGCCGGCGTCTCGCCGAAGAGCCGGAACGCCACACTCGTCAGGTAGATGAACATCGGCTCGACGCCGAAATTGCCGGGGAAGAAGATCGGGCGATAGTCGGGCCGGGTCAGCACCCGCCACGCCTCTAGCGCCTCGTACGCTTCATCGAAGTGGAAACCGGGCGGGACGTCGCCGAGCCGCCAGAAGCGGAAGAGGGCGGCCAGAGCCGTGACCAGCGCCAGGGCTGCCGCCTGCCGCCAGTACCGGCGCGGGGTGCGAAAAGCGCTCACGACCGCCAACGCCGTCAGCGGGCCATCCGTGCGGCCAGGCCGGCCGACACTTCGGCTACTGTGCCGCAAATGCGCTCGACCGCCACGCCCGCCGCGGTCAGATCGGCCACCACCGCCGCACTCACGGCCTCTTCCCCGGCGACGATGGTCACGCGATCGGCGCAGGCCGCCTCGGCCGGGCTGAAGCCGAACGCCGGCCGGCGCGCCAGCAGATACTCCTGCGCCAGCAGCAGATGCACCGCAGTGGCGGGCTGCTCGGCCGGGCCGAACAGGACATAGTGCGCCAGTGGCCTGCCGCCAGCCGCCTCGGCCTGGGTGAGCTCGAACGTGATGCTGAAGGAATGGTGGCCCCAGGTGTTGCCGGGCGCTTCATCGGGGTGGCCGGTGTGCAGCCCTGTCACCCGGTCCGACGGCAGTTCCTGTCCCGGCGTCCCCAGCGCAACCACGGCGCACCGCTGCCCCTTCCAGAGTGGGAAGTTCGCGCCCGGCTCGTTCAGCGGCTTGTCGACCGTCACGAGCGCTTCGCCGCCGTCCCACGTCACCTTGAGCCGGGCGCCGAAGACGCGGCCGCGCAGCGGATCGGCCCCGGCCGCCCGCGCCGGATCGACCACGTCGAGGTAGATGTGGTGGTTGCCGCCGTTCTCGGCGGGGGTGAGATGGCGCACCCGCACCGCGGCCCAGAACTGCTGGCCGGAGGCCGGCGCGAACGGCTCGATCCGCACGCCGTAGGCCTCCGCGTCGTTGACGGGCGGCCGTCGAAGCACAACGGCCGCCTGCTCGGTCTCGGCGTCCACCGAAATGGCTTCTGCGGCTTTGGAAGCAGCGTCTGCGGAAGCGGTGTTCGCGTCTGCAGAAGCGGTGTTCGCGTCTGCGGAAGCGGTGTTCACGTCAGCTTCAGGGTTTGCGCCGCCGTCGAGGTCGAAGGAATCGACGAAGCCGTCGAGAATCGCCTTGAGCCAACCCATCGTCTCATCCCTCCCCGGCGGCCGCGGTGAGCGCTTCGAGGGCGGCCGCCAGCGCCGCGGCGTCCTCGGGCAGACAGGTCACCCGGCAGCCCGCGGCCCGCAGCGCGGCGTCTGCTTCGGGCGCAAGCGACCGGCCCACGACCGTGACGCACTCCGCCTGGCTGGCCTCGTCCACGCTGAAGCCGCCGGTCGCACCGGTCTGCCGCAGGTATCGCCAGGCCAGAGCGAGCGCCAGCCGCGCCATCACGGCGCCGGCCTCCGCCTGCCGATCGGGCTCCGGAAACAGCAGGTAGTGCGCAACCGGCTTGCTCGCGGGAAGCGTCAGATCGCAGCGTACGATGCCGCCTTCCGCCACTTCGAGGCCGGAGGCGACCGGGATGCCGTCGGCCAGGGCCAGGGCGTAGACGCCGGGGGCCAGCGCACCGAAGCGAAACGCGCCGTCCGCGCTGGTCTCCGTGCGCGCGATCGTCGCGGCGTCCCGCAGCAGGAGCACGGCCCGGCCGCCCAGCGGCAAACCGCCCGCAGAGAGCACCCGGCCCACGATTGTGCCCAGCAGCCACGTGACGTCGACCAGGACCTCGCGCTCGCCGTCCAACGCTAGATCGCGCAGCACCTCGCCCATGCCGACCGCGCTCAAGGTGTAGATTCCCGCGGGGAGGTTGGCGAAGCGATAGGCGCCCTCTGCATCGGTGCAGGTCGTGACCAGGGTCACGCCATCATGCGCCAGGATCAGCTCGACCCCCTCGATCGGCTGCCGGGCAGGGTTGATCACCCGACCGCGCAGCACCCCGCGCTGTCCCGCTCTCAGGTCAAGCCGCGGCAGCTCCAGCCGGTTTTCGCCGGTCAGCTCCACCTCCGCGGGATCGGCGCCCGGAATGGTGAGCCGATAGCATCCCGCGGGCAGCCCGCTGAAGGCAAAGCGCCCCGCGGCATCGAGCGGCGACTGCCGCGTCCAGCCCCATGCTGGCGGCGCGTGCAGCACCGCGATGGCGCCGGCGGCCGCGCCGTCAACCTGGCCCGTCATCTGGCTCTGGAGCGGAAAAAGCTGCTTGTACAACCTGCCAGGATCCAGCACGATGGCGCTGGCGATCACGCCGATCCCTTCCAGCTCGAGCGCATAGCTGCCTGGGGGCAGGTCGGCGAACGCAAAGGCGCTGCCCGCATCGAGCGCAGCCATCCGCCGGCCGTCCGATCCCGTCAGCGTCACGCCGCTGCCGGGCAGCGCGCCCGGCGCCACCCACTCCTCGCGACACAGCCTCGCGCCTGGCCGGAGCTGAAAGTCGACCTCGTAGCTGATCGGCATCCCCGCGCGCCCTGGCACGTGCGCGGTCTCCAGCCCGCTCGCCTCGTCGCTCGGCCAGTCCCCCTGCACCACCGTCAGCGCGAACACTCCCGCTGTGGTGACGAACTCATAATAGCCCGCGGGCCGGTCGGTCTTGCGGCCGGTCACCTCCACCGGGAACTCCGTGTCGGGGCTGGCGTCGCTCCACGACATCCGCACCTTGACACCGTTGAGGCCGGCGCCGGAGGCATCAGAGACGATCCCGTAGAGCACGCGGCGGCCGCCGGTCTCCTCCTCAGGCAGCAGCCGCTGCCGGGTCGGGACATAGCGCAGTCCGCCTGTCGCCGCCTGCGTCAGCTTGAGCGTGCGAGACGCCACGCCGTCCAGCGCGATGCCGGCGACGGTGATCTGCGGCACGACGACCATGTAGACCCCCAGCGGCAGCCGTTCGAAGCAGAACGCACCCTGATCGCCGGTCCGTTGCTCGTCGACCAGAGTCTGACCGCGGAAGAGGGTCACCGGTACGCCCGCCTGCGGTGCGCCCGCCCGGTCGACAATCGCACCCGAAAGCGCGCTGCGCTCTTCGCCACGGACCATTCTTCTCACCCGTGCTGTCGCCACGCGAAGCCCTCCTCCCCGCAAGCCGGTCGCCGGCCGGGAATCAAGAGAAGCGTATCAGATGTGCCTCGTCGGCGCCATTATAGCACATCGGTGCGCTGTGCCAACCCCGACCAGGCGCGGCACGTGCCCGCCGCGCGCCGTCGCGGCGGCATCACCATGCCCGGCGATACTGGAACGGCGCGGGCAGGTCGCCCCCCAGCTCGCGCGCGGCGCGCAGCGGCCAGTAGGGGTCGCGCAGCGACTGCCGAGCGATCAGGACGGCGTCGGCGCGGCCCGAGCGCACGATCTCGTCGGCCTGTCGCGCCGTGGTGATCAGCCCCACCGCAGCGGTCGTGATGCCGCTCTCGCGCTTGATTCGCTCGGCGAAGGGGACCTGGTAGCCCGGACCGGTCTGGATCTGTTGATCCGCCGAGAGCCCGCCTGATGATACGTCGAGGAGATCGACCCCTTCGGCCTTGAGCCACCCCGCCAGCGTCACGCTCTGCGCGATATCCCAGCTTGGCCCGTCTGCCAGCCAGTCGGTGGCGCTGATTCGCACGAAGAGGGGCAGCCGCTCCGGCCACACCTGGCGCACGGCCCGCACCACCTCCAACAGAAGTCGCGCCCGGTTCTCCAGGGGGCCGCCATAGGCGTCAGTGCGGCGGTTGCTGACCGGCGACAGGAACTCGTGGAGCAGGTAGCCGTGGGCTGCATGAATCTCGATGGCCTGGAAACCCGCCCGCTCGGCGCGGCCTGCCGCCGCCCTGAACGCCTCTACGATGGCCCGCAGGTCGCTGGCGGTCGCCTCGGCTGGCGCGCCCAGCTCGGGCGAGAAGGCCAGTGCGCTCGGTCCGATCTTGCCCGGCACCCCTGCTTTCCGGCCTGCGTGCGCAATCTGGATGGCAGGGATGGCGCCGTGCTCGGCCACGAAGCGGACGATGGGGAGGAACGCCTCGGCCTGCACATCGTTCCATAGCCCCAGATCCTGCGCGCTGATCCGCCCGCGCGGCTCCACCGCGGTCGCCTCCGCTACGATCAGCCCCGCGCCGCCGACTGCGCGACTGCCCAGGTGCACCAGGTGCCATTCGGTCGGTGCGCCGTCTTCGGCGAAGACCGAATACTGGCACATGGGCGAAATCCACAGCCGGTTGCGCGCGGTGATCCCGCGCAGCGTTATCGGCGCGAACAAGTGCGGTGTCGATGCTGTCATGCATTCCCCCCAGATGGGCTGCCCTACCGTGCCTACGTCAAAGCGCGCGGAGAGAGTGTCGATGCTGTCATGCATTCCCCCCAGATGGGCTGGCCGCCCGCGCCGCGACCCGTAGCCGCTCACACGCGGGCGATCAGATAGAGTTCGCCGCGAGTGAAGCCGAGCCGCTCGTAATAGCGCCGCGTGCCGATGGCCGAGATGACCGCCAGCCGGCCATAGCCCACCGAACGTGCCTTCGCCTCGTCGATGAGCTGGCGGCCCAGGCCCAGATGCTGCGCTTCGCCCGCGCTCGCCGCGCCGATGCCCAACGTCGGGCCGTAGACGTGGAGCTCGCGAATCATTGCGGCGCCTGCGATCTCCGGGATCGCCCTCCAGACCGCCGCCTGCTCCGGCAGAGCAGCCTGCTCCGGCGGAGCAGCCCGCTCCGGCAGCGACAGGCGCAGAAAGCCGGCCAGTTTGCCGGCGGAGGTCTCGAACCCGATGAACTGCTCCCGGCTGGCCGCGGTCTCGTACTCATGCACGACCAGGCGCAGGTCGCCGTGCAGCACCTCGCTGCCGCGCACCTCGCGACAGCGGATGCAGGCGCACGCCTGACCGACCGCAGCCATCCGCTGGTGCACCAGTTGCCGCAGATTCGAGCTTTTCACTCCGGCGACGATGTCATCGGCCGGGATATCCCGGAAGACGCGGTTGACGCGGCAGTAGGGGGGGAGCATCGCTTTGCAGTCCGCCACCAGGTCGATCAGCTCCTCGTCACGATAGGGCCGGTAGTGGCCCGCCCGCCACAGGCGATAGAGCTCGGTGCCCTCGACGATCGAACACGGGTAGATCTTCAGTTCGTCGGGACGCAGCGCCGGATCGGCCCACAGCCGGGCGAAGTCGGCCCGATCCGATGCCGGCGTCGCGCCGAGCAAGTTGGGCATCCAGTGCAGGTGCAGCTTGAAGCCGGCCGTTCGCAGCAGCGTCACCGCCCGGCGCACAGCGGCCACATTGTGGCCGCGCCGGTTCAGCGCCAGGATGCGGTCATCGAGACTTTGGACGCCGAGCTGGACCTTGGTCACGCCCAGGCGGCGCAGGTGAACGATCTCGGCAGGCGTGACCCAATCCGGCCGCGTCTCGATGACCAGACCGACGTTGCGGTGCGCCGCGGTTTCGTTGTGGGCCTGCGCCTCGACCAGCGTCTCGGCCGCGCCCCCGTTCATCGCATCGAGGCAGCGCCGGACGAACCACTCGCGGTAGCTGCTCGCGTAGGCGCTCCAGGTGCCGCCCAGGATCAGCAGCTCGACCTTATCGGCGGTGTGCCCCATGGCGCGAAAGGTGTCCAGCCGCGTTTGCACCTGGAGATACGGATCGAAGCCGCATTGTGCGGCTCGCCGCGCGCCCGGCTCATTCGGCAGATAGCTCTTGGGCATCCCGCTGGCATCCGGGCAGAAGATGCAGCGGCCGGGACAACCTGCCGGCTCGGTCAGCACGGTGACAGGCGCCACCCCCGACGAGGTGCGAATCGGTTTCATCTGAAGGCGACGCAGCACGCCGCGCTCGAACGGCAGCGCGCCGGCCGCGGTGAGCTGCTGATAGGCGGTGACCAGCTCGATCTTCGAGAAGTAGCCCTTGCTGTCGCGCGGATGCCGTGCTAAGATGCGCATCAGCGCGTGCGGGTCCCAGTCGGGCGCCGCGCGCACTGCCGCAAAGATCGCCAGCAAGGTCTCGCGATGTTCCTCGGCCGCAAAATCGCGGCCGCGCGGCTGCCATTCGCTTGCGGAGCGGTCGCGCGGGGGAGCTGCGGAATGAGCCTCATTTGCCATGAATCGTGACACCTGTGCGATGCTTCTCGATCTGAACCGCCGTTTCTATGCGCAGTTTGCCGCCGACTTTGCCCGGACGCGGCGCAGTTGGCCGCCCGGCTTCGATCGTATTCTACCGCATCTCCGGCAGGCCGCCAACGTGGTCGATCTCGGCTGCGGCAACGGACGGCTGTTGGCTTTTCTGGCAGCTCGCGGCTGGCGCGGCGACTACTGCGGGGTGGACAGCAGTCCGGCGCTGCTGGCCGTCGCGGCGCGATTGGCCAGTGCGACAGGCCCGGCGACGCCGGGCCCCGGCGTCTCGGTCCGTTTCCTTCAGGCGGAGCTGGCGACCCCCGATGTGGAGGCGCCGTTGGACTGGCCGGAGGAGCTCGCACGGGGTGCGTGGGACGTCGTGGCTTCGCTGGCGGTGCTGCATCACATTCCCGGTGCGGTCCACCGCGTTAAGCTGCTTGCGGCGTGCGCCCGGCTGCTGCGGCCCGGCGGCCTGCTTCTCCTCTCGACGTGGCAGTTTCTCAGCGTCCCGCGTCTGTGCGCGCGCATCCTGCCCTGGGAAAGCGTGGGGCTGCATCCCGAGGAGATGGAGCCAGGGGACTACCTGCTGCCGTGGGGTGAGAACGCGGCCGGGGTGCGCTACTGCGCGGCGATCGACGCGGCCGCCGTGCGCGACCTGGGTGCGGCCGCCGGCCTGGCGCTGCTGGAAACCTTTCGCTCCGACGGGCAAGGTGGGGCGCTGAGTCTCTACGCGCGCCTGGCCCCGGCCGCTAGCGCGTCCAGGTGAAGGTGCGCGTTGCGCTCGGGGGGCTGGCGGGGACGCCGGGCTGATCCGGCGCGCCGGTCATGATCTGTACGAACCAGGCAAAACGTGTGGCATCGCTGCCGGCGATGCGGTAGTCCGGTGGAAGCCGCCACACCGTGCCCTTGGTCCAGTACGGGGCCACCAGGGCGTCGGAGCCGATGACCTTGACCGTGACGACATACCACTGGTCTTTGGCCAACAGAGTCGACGC
>CAYRFV010000090.1:18423-19179 GCA_964423545.1 uncultured Anaerolineales bacterium
GCAGCCCAGCGCAACAGCAGCTCACCGTCGCCACGCACTACGGCCTGATCGGCTGGCGAGAGGAGGATCGGCGCCCGCAGCGCGGCCTCCGGCGTGGCCGACGGGGTCGGCGAAATGGTGGCCGTCGCGAGCGGGGTCGGCGTCGGTGTGCGATTGCTCAGTGGGATCAGCAACCGGTCGCCGGGCCGGAGCATGTCGTTGGGTCCGCGCTTGTTGGCCGAGAGGATCCAATCCATGCGCGAGCCGAAACGTTCAGCGATCTCACTGATCGTGTCGCCCGGCTGCACGCTGTAGAGCAATGTCCCGCCCGACGGCGTGGGCGTTGGCCCTATGCCCCCGGACGGGCCCGCGACCGGGACGATCAACTCATCGCCGGGATGGATGATGCTGTTTGCCGTCAGTCCGTTCGCCTCGATGATGTCCTTGGCTGAAGAGCCGTACTTGTCAGCGATGATCCCGAACGACTCGCCTGGCTGCACTTTGTGGCGCACAGGGGTCGGCACGGGTGTCTTGGTGGACTCGGGAGTGCTGGTCGACGCAGGCGTCGGCGTATCCGGGGGCGGCGTCGGCGTAAGGCGCGTCGTTGGGGGGCGGAGGGTCGCCGTAACGCTCGCGGCAGGCGGCGCGATCCCCGCGCCCTCCCCTCGCACGGAGTTGACATGGAACGACCCTCGTCCGCCACATCGACCGCCCTCCGGGGGCCGCTCCCCGCGCTCGCCGCCGCGGCCCTCGCGGCCGGGCTCGCCGGGTGCGGCG
>CAYRFV010000091.1:0-18640 GCA_964423545.1 uncultured Anaerolineales bacterium
AGTTGCCCAGCGACTTGGCGAACGCATCGTCCACTTCGGGCTTGGCTTGGGCTTTCACGGCTGAGACTCTGGCCTGAAAGGATGCTTCCAGGCCCTTGAAGCGCGACGCCGAATCCTCCGGATAGGTCAGCGTGAACTCCTTCGCCTCTCCGGCCGACATGCCGACAAACGCCTCGTCAAAGCCAGGCAGCCAGCCGCCATCGCCCTTTAGCACCAGCTCCCAGTCGTGGTTGTCCATGATGGTGTCTTCGCCGACCGCGCCGGTGATGTCCACAACCACCGTGTCGCCGAGCTGTGCGGGTCGTTCGACCACGCCCATTGCCGCGCGAGCGTCGCGCACCTGCTCGATGAGGGCATCGACATCTGCGTCCGTGACATTGACCACCGGCGCGTCGATGTGGAGGCTGTGGTAATCGCCCAGCTCGACGGTCGGTTTCAGCGGAATGACCAGCGAGAAGGTGATCGGGTCGGTCTTCATGTCCTCCAGGCCGGCCTGGCCGAAAGGCTCGATCTGCTCGGTCGCCAATGCTTCCTTGAAGACTTCCTCGCCCAGGTCGTCCAGGATTTCGCTCAACACGGCCTCCCGGCCGAATGTGCGGAGCACCGTCGCATCGGGCGCCTTGCCGGGACGAAAACCGGGAATGCGCGCCTTTCCGGCGACCGCGCGCGCAGCTCGATGGATCGCCTGCGCAGTGCGTTCCGGCCCCAACTGAATGGTCATGCCGATCTGTCGGTCTTCGCGCGGCGTCGTGGTGATGATCAACGGTTCAGTCAACGTGTGCCTCCGTAACACAAGCAACGAGTAACGAGTGACGAGTAAACGAACCGGCCACGAGAGCCATCTTACTCACCACTGGTTACTCGCTAAGTCTACCTACTGCCGCACATTATACACGCACCGCCGTGAAAGCGCGAAATCTGCGTCTCACATCCTGCCGAACTGCCGCGCCAGCTCGGTCGCACTGACGTGGATCATCGTGGGGCGACCGTGCGGGCAGGTGCGCGGCGACCGGCACGCCTCGAGACGGCGCACGAGTTCCTGCATCTCGGCCATGCCTAACACCTGACCGCCCTTGACCGCGGCGCGTTTGCAGATGAGCGTGATGAGCGCAGCTTCGTGGCTGCCGCCCACCACATCGTCGCCCCGGGCCAGGCCATCGATTATCTCAACGAGCGCAGCCCGCGGATCCTCTTTGCTGAGTATCGCCGGGATGCTGCGGGCAAGATAGCTGCCGCCGCCGAACGGTTCGATGGAGATGCCCAGTTCATTAAGCGGGGTCAGCGCCTCTGCGGCCGCGGCCGCCTGTTCGGGACTGAGGTCAACGACCAGCGGCTCAAGAAGCGGCTGGAGCGCCAGCCTGTGGACGGCATGCTCGGCCAGAAGCTGCTCATAGAGCACGCGCTCGTGGGCTGCGTGCTGGTCGATGAGGTACATCCCATCCGGACCTTCGCAGACGATATAGGTGGCTCCGAGCTGGCCGACGACGCGCAGCAACGGGAGGAGGACGGAGGCGGCAGGCGGGAGGTCGGTGGCCGGAAGCTGGACACTGGCCCCCGGCGTTGGCTCGGCTGCTTCCCGGCTTCTGTTCTCCTCCTCCCGGCTGCCCGCCGTCTCCTGTCGGTCGGGACCCGATGTCGCGAACAACCGGTGCTGGCCTGCGCCGAGCAGCGCGTCGCGGCGCGCCTGCCAGGCCAGAGGGGTCGCCTGGCCGGGAGCAGGCCACTCGCTCGCGGCGACAGGCGCGCCCGTGGGCGCACCGGCCAGGCGCACCTGGGGCACGGGCGCCTGATCGACCAGCGCGCGGCGGACGGCCCGCTGCACCGCGCCGAACACCGCGCTGCTGTCGCGAAAGCGCACCTCTGCCTTCGTCGGATGCACGTTGACATCCACCTCCGCGGGGTCGATGTCGATGAAGATGAGTGCAACAGGATATCGCCCGACCGGCAACAGGGTATGGTACGCCTGAACTACGGCATACGCCAGCGAGGCGTCCTGGAACCAGCGCCGGTTGACGAAGAGGGTGATGTAACCGCGGTGGCTGCGGTGCATCGCCGGCGCGCCCGTGTAGCCGCAGATGACGGGAGACGGCAGATGGGAGACGGGGACGTCCGGTTCTTCATCCGTCGTCCGTCGTCCGTCCTTCATTCCCACCTCGATCATCTGCCTCGCCATCTCCAGTCCATACACCTTCACGAGCACATCGAACAGCTTGCCGCTGCCGGTGGACTGAAAGAGCAGCTTGCCGTCGCTGACCAGGCTGAAGCGCCGTTCCGGATAGGCCAGGGCGAAGCGTGTGACGAGCTGTTGGATGTGGCCCGCTTCGGTGGCAGGTCGCTTCAGGAACTTCAGGCGCGCGGGCACATTCGCGAAGAGGTGCTCGACGGTGACGATCGTGCCGGACGGCCCGCCGTGCGCCTCACGCGCCAGCTGGCGGCCCTCCGCCAGCCGCACCAGGACACCGACCTCCTCCTCGCGAGCGCGGGTCAGCAACGACACCTGGGCCACGGACGCGATGCTGGCGAGCGCCTCCCCGCGGAAGCCGAGGGTGGTCAAGTGAGAGAGGTCATCGGTCGATGAGATCTTGCTGGTCGCATGACGGGCGAAAGCCAGCTCGACCTCGCCGGCAGGGATGCCGCAGCCGTCATCCTGGACGCGCACCAGGCGTTGGCCGCCCTCGCGCACCTCCACGCGAATCTGGGACGCACCGGCATCCAGGCTGTTCTCCACCAACTCCTTCACCACCGATGCCGGACGCTCCACCACCTCGCCGGCAGCGATCTGGTTGGCAACCTCAGTCGCTAGAATGCGGATTGGCATGGGCGGATTGTACCATCGAATGAAAGAGAGGGGTGAATGCCGGCAGCGATTCGACGGCGCACCTCGCGCGCCGCGCATGAACGGATCCGCTCTCTCATCTCTCTCCGCCCTCATCGTCTTCGCTGCGCTGCGCGGCGCAACGTGTGATTGTTCGCAAGTCTGTTTGCTTGACAGTCATGACGCGACGCGTTACAATGGCGGGTAGTCGGTGGGTGGCCGGCGGTCGCTATTCCTGGGCGTGGTCTTTCGTTTCACCGACCCGCTGTTCTGTGGAGCAGGAAGGGGTGCGTGGCTCTCAAATCAGTGCCTTGCGAACCATGGCTCGGATGTCTCGATCTCGAACTGCGAGCAATGGACGGTGCTTGCCTCGTCTTTGTCCCACGCGCGCCTGCACCTGATACACTGCGTCATTGTGGCGGAGTTGTGAGCAGGAGGCTCAACCGATGAAAGAAGTTGTCATCACCAACCCGTTGCGCACGGCCAACGGCAGTTTCGGGGGCGCATTCAAGACCGTGCCGGCCTATGACCTGGCCAGGATCGTCATGCAGCGCGTCATCGCGGACGCCGGGATCGATGCCGGCGTTCTCGACGAGGTCATCTTCGGCAACATCGGCCAGCCCTCTGAGGCGGCCAACATCGCGCGCGTAGCGGCGATTTACGCGGGCATCCCCGACCACGTGCCGGCCTACACGGTGCAGCGCAACTGCGCCTCGGGCTTACAGGCAATCACCAACGCCTACAGTGCCATCCAGGTCGGTGACGGCGACCTATACCTGGTCGGCGGCGCCGAAAACATGAGCCTCATTCCCTATGTCGTGAAGGGTGCGCGCTGGGGTCTGAAGCTGCGCCACTCCGAGTTCACCGACGCGCTTTGGGAAGGCCTGACCGACCCCACGTGCAACCTGATCATGGGCGGCACCGCGGAGAATCTTGCCGAGCAATACCAGATCAGCCGTGACGCGCAGGATCAATTTGCGGTGCAGAGCCACAAGAAGGCGTTCATGGCGACTCGCATGGGCAAGTTCAAGGATGAGATCGTGCCGGTCGAGGTCGTTAAGCGGGCTGCCGGACAGGAGGTCGCCAAGGAAAGCATCCTTCAGGATGAGAGCGTGAATCCTGGTCTGACGGTTCAGAAGGCTGCCCTTTACCCCACCGTCTTCAAGAAGGACGGCACCGTGACGCCGGCCAACGCCTGCCCGATGAACGACGGTGCAGCGGCCATGTTGGTGACGTCCGCCGAACGCGCTGAGAAGCTCGGCCTGAAGCCGCTTGCGCGCATCCTGGCGTACGGCTACACCGGAGTCAGCCCCGCGACCATGGGCATCGGCCCCGCGACCGCGCTGCCCAAGGCGCTCGACCGGGCAGGTCTGCGCTATGATCAGCTCGAGCTGGTCGAGATCAATGAGGCGTTCGCGGCGCAGTCGCTGGCTGTTGGGATCAAGATGATCCGCGACGGGCATGGCTGGGACTGGGAGAAGACGAACGTCAATGGCGGCGCCATTGCGCTGGGCCATCCCGTCGGTCAGTCGGGTGCGCGCATCGTGGTCACCCTCCTGCATGAGATGAAGCGTCGCGGCTGCCGATTCGGCGCCGCCACGCTGTGCGTCGGCGGCGGGCAGGGCGGCGCGATCGTCGTGGAGCGCACCTGATCGGCGCTTGCGGAGCGTGGATCGAAGCCCGGCCGCAAGGGGAGATTCGCCATCGACAAGCAGTAACGGGCACTGGGGACGAAAGGAGGCGACATGTACATCTTCAAAGCGGGCGTCGTCGGCGCTGGGGTCATGGGGGGCGAGATCGCCCAGGTGATCAGCTTCAGCGGCCTGCCGGTCGTCATGAAGGATGTCGACCAGCAGATGCTCGACAGGGGAATGGCCCACATCCGGCGCATCTACCAGAGCCGGGTGGACAAGGGAAAAATGAGCGCCGGCGAGATGGAGAGCAAGATATCTCTCATCGAGCCGACGCTATCCTATGATGGCTTTGTAGACGCCGATATCGTGATTGAAGCGGTGCCGGAGAAGATGGATATCAAGAAAAAGGTGCTGGCGGAGCTGGAGGCAGTCGCGCCGGAAACGGCCATTTTCGCCAGCAACACTTCGGCGCTCTCGATCAGCGAAATGGCTGCTGCGACGAAACGCCCGACCAAAGTCATCGGGATGCACTTTTTCAATCCGGCTCACGTCATGAAGCTGGTGGAGGTCATTCCCGGCCTCGATACCAGCCAGGAGACCATCGACGAGGTGGTGGCGTTTTCCGAATCGCTCCGCAAGCTGCCGGTTGTCGTGCAGGAGTGTCCGGGCTTCCTGGTGAACCGCCTCTTCATGCCCTATCTGAACGAGGCAACCCTCTGCCTGCAGGAAGGTGCGGCGTCAGCTTCCGAGATCGACGCTGCCATCGTTGAGTGGGGCATGCCTATGGGCCCCTTCACCCTGATGGATATGCTTGGCATCGATGTCTGCCAGTACGTCGGTGATTACATGGCGGCCGAGTACGGTCCGCGCATGGCGGGTGCGGCGCTGTTCCGCAGGATGGTGGAAACGGGTCGGTTGGGTGAGAAAAACGGCAAGGGTTTTTATGCCTACGGTGACGAGACGGACGAGGCCATGCAGCAGCTCCTATCCAGTTTCGGTCGTGACTCCGGCAGCCTGTTCAGCGTTGAGCGGCTGATGTATCCGCTCATCAATGAAGCGGTGTTGTGCCTGCAGGAGCATATTGCCTCCGTCAACGATATCGACATGGCTGCCATTGCAGGGATGGGCATGACCTATCACGGCGACCGCAAAGGCCCCCTCGGCATCGCCGACCTCATCGGGCTGGATGTCGTGTTGGCCGCGCTAGAGCAGTATCATGCTCGGTACGGCGAGCGCTTTCGTCCGGCGCGCCTGCTGCGCACGAAGGTGCGCGCGGGGCACCTGGGGGTGAAGAACGGGCGCGGGTTCCATGAGTATGCATGACCCTCTCTGAGGCAGCGAGAGCCGCAGTAGCCACGCGAGCCCCACGGATGCAGTGAGTGTTCGACTCCGAGGAGGAACCTATGGCAGAATATACCAATATCAAGATTGCGCTTGAGGATCGTGTCGCGGTCTTGACCATCGACCATCCGCCGGTGAACGCGTTCAATCGCGCCACCCTCAGTGAGCTGGAAACGGCGCTGGACGGCCTGATCGGTGACGATCAGGTCAAGGTGATCATCATCACCGGCGCAGGGGACTATGCGTTTGTAGCGGGCGCAGACATCAACGAGATTGCCCTCCTGAAGAGCCCGGAGGAAGCCAGGCAGGTCTCGCTGAAGGGCCAGGAGATCTTCGGCAAGGTCGAGTCGTGCCTCAAACCGGTGATCGCTGCCGTCAATGCCGTTGCGTTGGGCGGCGGCTTGGAGCTGGCGATGGCGTGCCACGTGCGCATTCTCGCGGATCGCGCGCGGCTGGGCCAGCCGGAGAGCAACCTGGGCATCATCCCGGGTTGGGGCGGCACGCAGCGGCTGCCTCGGCTCATCGGGGTTGCCAAGGCAACCGAGCTGATCCTGACCGGCGACATGATCAACGCTCAGGAGGCATTTCGCCTTGGCCTGGCGAACAAAGTCGTCCCTGCCGGACAGGTGCTTGCCGAGGCGAAGGGCCTGGCGAAGAAGCTCGCAGCCAAGAGCCGGCTGACGAACGCGGCGGCGCTGAAGGCGATCAACGAGGGACTTAAGCTCTCGCTTGCCGAAGGCTTGCGCCTGGAGGCCGATCAGTTCGGTGATCTGATTGGCGGCAACGATGCAAAGGAGGGGGTCAGCGCGTTCTTGCAGAAACGGCAGCCTAAGTTCACGGATAGCTGACCGTGAGCCGGTGAATTCCAGACGGGTGAACAGGCGCAGGGGTCGAGACAGGGATGGGGTGAGCGATAACGGCGCACTGCATCCCCCATCGGCCCGCCTGCCGGCTTGTCAATCGATCGCTTCCATCAGTCACCCTACTCCGATTGAACCAAAGGACTCAATACAGCATGGAAACCCGCACCAACGGCCCGCAAATCGCGGTGTTTATCGATTTTGAAAATGTTGCCACATCGGCAGAGGCGAACTTCGGGGATTTCGACGTGACGGCGGTGATGGATCTGCTGCGCACGCGCGGCCGCCTGTTGATCAAGCGAGCATACGGCGACTGGGGACGCTTCCACCGCTATCGTCGGGCGATGCTGGAGAACGGCGTCGATCTGTTTCAACTCTATTCGGTCGGCATGCAACAGAAGAACCGCGCGGATGTGCGCCTGGCGATCGACGCGCTGGAGACCGTCTTCACCCGGCAGAGCATCGACGTCTATGCAGTGATCTCTGGAGACAGCGACTTCACTGAGCTGATCCACAAGCTGCGCGACCACGGGAAGTACACCATCGGCATCGGTCTGCGCTCGGCGACCAGCGATCTGCTGCGCCGGGCCTGCGATGAGTTCATCTTCTATGAGACGTTGGTGACCGAGGAGGCGGTCGACATCTCGGAAGAGCTGCGACTCCCCGATGCGCGCGATCTGCTGCGTCGGGCGCTGACCGCCGCGGAACAGAAGGGTGAGCTGCCGATCTTCGCAGGCCGTCTCAAGCAAATCATGTTGAGCCTGGACTCATCGTTCAGCGAGACCAACTACGGTTATCCCCAGTTCAGGACCTTCTTGGAGGCGTATCCCGATCTAGCCGCGTTGGAGGAGCAGGGGCTCCAGCTCTTCGTCAGCATGCCGAAGCCGGCCTCCGCGCTCGAGCCGGCCGCGGCGCCTGCCCCCGCTAAGCCCGTGGCAGAGCCGGCGGCGCCGCGGCCGCCGATGGTCGGCGGCGTGATGGCCGGGCAGGCTCTTCCCGGCGCGGCCGGGACCACGGTCCGGCCGGTCGTGGACCAGAGCCAGCGCTACCGCAGCTTTCTGCGCGAGGCGGGTCTGCGCATCGTCGAGCTGAGCACGCGGCAGCGAGTGTTGGCCGACTTCCTGGCGACTGCTCAGGCGCGCGCTGAGCCGTTCGCACTGAGCGACGCCGCCGATGTCCTCAAGGATCGCTACGACGCTGAGAACACGCTCACGCAGAAGCTCGCGGTGCCTGACATGATGCGGCTGCTGGTCATGAGCGGAACGCTTTCGTTTGCGGGCGGCCAGGCTTGCAGCGACGCGCCGCTGCGTCGTCTCGAAGAGCTGACGCCGGACATTCTGCTCAGCGGCTGCGATCGGGTGTATGTCTGGCGGCTGGTGGAAGGTGGTGTTTCCGTCGATCCTGGACACCTCGCGCCCGTCATCTATGACGTCGACACGACCGCCGAGCGCGTCGCCGCGCTGTGTGACGCACTGGTGGCGGAGGGGAAGATCGTGCCCCGCGCCGACGGTTTTGCCGTCGCACCGGAGCAGATCACCAGGCTGCTGCAGCGTCCTGAACTCGCCTTGCCGGCGAACAATCTGGTTCGGGTGGCGCTGCCAGTGGGCGAACCGGTGACGCCATACACGGCCGAAAGCTTGTTCCGGGAGGGATCGGATCTGCGCCAGAAGGATTTCGCCGGGAGCGCACATCGCTATCTGCAGGCCGCGCGCATCCAGCTCGATTCGCTGCGCAATGCCCAATCGCATGCTGGCTTCGATGATCTGAAATGGTACCTGGCGAGCTACTGCTCCGTGAAGGCGGGGCATGCGTTCGTTACCGGAAACTATGCCGAGGCTGTACCCTACTATCTCTCCTTCTTTAGCCTGGCGCAGGAGTCCGATAGCGTGTGGCCCCGCATCCAGCGCCTGGTCAATCCGATGGCGAGCTACTACTTTGCCATCGCGGGGAAGCAGCTCAATGAGCCGGTGCCGCCGAACCTGGGCCGTTCGCTTGCCTACCAGGTGGCGCTGCGCATCCATCACCACACCGATCCGCAGGTCGGCGCAGCGTGGGAAGAGCTGATGAGCAGGCTGGCCCGCGTCAACCTGGGCCTCGTGCGCCAGACCCATCGCGACATTCTCGGTCAGA
The DNA here is from genome assembly GCA_964423545.1 of uncultured Anaerolineales bacterium. Lineage (GTDB taxonomy): Bacteria > Chloroflexota > Anaerolineae > CG2-30-64-16 > CG2-30-64-16 > JALOOE01. Next base: position 8,781 of record CAYRFV010000091.1, read on the forward strand.
TCGGTCCGGTGGCCCAGGTCGGCAACGGCACCGTGGCCCGCATTGAGCGGACTCGCGCGTTCCTGGCCGGGTTGATTGCGGAACGCGAACAGCAAGAGTGAGGCAGGCACGCGGCAAGGACCAGGAGGCCACGGCAGAGTCGGTCTTTCTTCTCCAAGAGAGCGATGCCTGGGTGCACGGCGCGGAAGGAGCCGCCATGGACTTCTCTCTGACACCGGAGCAGGAGATGCTCCAACAGATGTTCCGCGAGTTCGCAGCGAAGGAAGTGGCGAAGGTCGCCGACAAGGCCGACAAGGAGGAAGCGCTGCCGCCACGACTGCTGAAACGCGCAGCCAGCCAGGGGTTCATGGCCGCGTTTGCGCCGGCAGAGCCCTACGGCGGCGCAGGCCTGGACCTCGTCACCTTCACGCTGCTGCTGGAGACGCTGGCCGCAGAGTGTTCCAGCATGGCGTTGACCCTCCATGTTCACAACAGCCTCGCGCTGCGCGCCATTTATCGCTACGCCACGACAGCCGCCCGAGACGCGCTGGTGCCAGAGATGGTGACGGGCGAGCGCATCGGCGCGTTTGCTCTGACCGAGCCGGGCGCGGGCAGCGACCCTTCGCATCTGCGCACCCTGGCTGTCCGGCGCGGGGATGAATACACGCTCACCGGTGCGAAGACGTGGGTCAGCAATGGCGGCATCGCAGGCGTCTTCGTGGTGTTTGCCGCCACCGATCCGTCGGCCGGGTCACGAGGTCTCAGCGCGTTCGCCATTCCGGCCGAGACCTCCGGACTGACGATCGGCGGCCGCGAGAAGACCCTGGGGCTGAATGCGGCGAGCATCCATCGTATCTACCTGAACGAGTGCCGTATCCCGGCCGATCACCTGCTGGGAGCCGAAGGGGATGGCTACAGGATTGCCCTTGAGACCCTCGACTATGGACGCGTCGGGATCTCGGCCGCAGCGGTCGGACTGGCCCATCGAGTCGTGGAGCTGGGTGTGAAGTTCGCCAGTGAGCGCGTGCAGTTCGGCGCGCCGATCGGCGCCAAGCAGGCCATTCAGTCTTATCTGGCCGATTGCGCCACCGAGGTCGCTGCGGCCGAAGGGCTCGTGCGGCGCGCCGCCTGGCTGGCCGACCAGGGCCGTCCGTTCACGCAGGAAGCGTCGATGGCGAAGCTGTTCGCCGGCCGAATGGCGGGGAACGTAACCAATAGGGTGCTCCAGGTGCATGGCGGCTACGGCTACATCATGGACTATCCGATTCAACGCTACTACCGCGATGCGCGGGCGCTGGAGATCGTCGAAGGCACGACCCAGATTCAACAGATCGTTATTGCAGGCGGCTTGTTTGCCGGCACAGGCGTGAAGGTGCGACCGTGACGTGCTGGTGATGTGACGAACGCATAGCGCGGACGGAGTGCGCTTGCAGCGGGAATGAGCGCCATGTGCGATCCGGGAAGCGCGGTCTGCGAGCGATGGAGGTGCTATGGACTTCAGCCTTCCCAAACCCCATCAGCTTTTTCGCCAGATGGTGTGGGAGTTTGCGGAGCACGAGGTGCTGCCGAAAGCCAGACAGGTGGATGCACAGGGCTGGCCCGACATGGAGGTGGCGCGCAAGTTGGGCGAGTGCGGGCTCCTGGGCACTCCCTTTCCCCAGCGGTATGGCGGCGCCGGGTTGGGCGAGCTAGGGTATTGCCTGCTGATGGAGGCGATGGGCGCAGTCTGCACCAGCACCGCAACCTTTGTCGGCGCGCACATCGGTATCGGGGTCATGGCCATCTACCTGGGCGGAAGCGAGGCGCAGAAGGAACGCTATCTGGCCGATTTGTGTGCAGGCCGGAAGATCGCCGCCTTCTGCCTGACGGAGCCCAATGCCGGCTCCGACGCTGCGTCGATCAGGACGCGCGCCATCCGCGACGGCAACCGGTGGATCATCAGCGGATCAAAGATCTACATCACTAACGGCCCGATCGCTGATGTGATGACGGTGCTGGCTGTGAACGATCCGGCTCTCGGCTCGCGTGGCGGCGTGACGGCGTTCATCGTTGAGAAGGGTATGCCAGGGCTATCGGTCGGGACGATCGAGCACAAGCTCGGCATCCGGGGCAGTGCGACCTCGGAGATCATCTTCGACGAGGTGGCGGTTCCCTCCACCAACGTCCTCGGTCAGGTGGGCGCCGGGTTCATCACCTTCATGCAGACCCTTGACACGGGACGGCTGGGCCTGGGCGCCGCCTGTTTGGGCGGCGCTGAGGCGGCCCTGGACAGGATGTGCCGGTACGCGGCCGGACGTACACAGTTTGGTAAGTCGTTGGGGGAGAAGCAGTCGATCCAGTGGCTGATCGCAGACACCGCCACCGAGGTTGAAGCGCTGCGCTCCCTGGTCTACCGCACCGCCTGGATGGTGGACACAGGTCAGCCGTTCACGCGCGAGGGCGGCATGTGCAAGCTGTTCGGGTCGGAGGTGGCCTCGCGCGCCATCCAGCGCGCGCTCCAGGTGCACGGCGCGCTGGGCTATAGCCGTGACTTCCCGCTCGAACGCATGTGGCGTGATGCGCGCATCGCCGAGATCTTCGAGGGTACTAATGAGATCCAGCGTATCGTGATTGCTGAGCAGGTGCTGCGGCCGTATGGCTTGCGGGTCAGGCCGTGAACGGATCGCGGAGCGCGGATTGTCGATCTTGGATGGGGGTTAGCTACTGAATCCGTCCGCTCTGTTCGCCACCCGCGAGAGGAGAGTTCCATGCGCATCGTCGTATGCATGAAACAGGTCTACGCCCCGGAGACCGTGAAGATCTCGCGCAGCCGCGAGGAACTCGACCTGCGCGAGGCGACCAGGATCACCAATCCGCCGGATAAGCTTGCACTGGAATGGGCGCTGCGGCTGCGGGAGGCGCTCGGCGGCGAGGTGATCGCGCTCATGGTGGAAGCGGTGCAGGCCGAGGACGTTCTCCGGGAGGCAATCGCGATGGGCGCCGACCGCAGCGTGCTCGTCACCGGTCTCGATCCGGCCGTCGCGGGCGGGCGCGCGGTGGCGAAGGCCATCGCCGCGGTTATCCGTCGAACGGGAGCCGTTGACCTGGTGCTGACAGGGCAGTCAGGGCTCATCGACGGCGCCGGCAGCCTGGCCCCGCGGGTGGCTGCAGAGCTCGGCTGGCCGGTCGTGCTCGATACGGTCCGCCTGGCAGGTGAGGCAGGCGGCCAGGTGCGCGCTGCGGTCGTCACGGATGCCGGCGCCTGGCGGATGCCGCTGACTCCGCCCATGGTGGTCGCCGTTGCATCCGGCCCCGATCCCATCCGCCCGCGCTATCCGATCCCGGCGCGGATCGCCAACGCCTGGCAGCCCGGACTGGTGGAGATCTGGTCACCGGAGGAGCTGGAACTGGACCGCGAGACCCTTGCGCCCGATATCGAGCCCGGCGCACTGGTGCTCCCTCCCGAGCGGTCACGCGGCCAGATCATCGGCGGGCCGATTGTGGAAGCGGCGGAGCAGTTGGTCGCGCTGCTGGAGACAAAGGGGTTCAGGTAAGAGGCCGATGGTCGGCGGCGGGGCGGGGGGCGTCTGTTCCGTGGCCTGGAGCCTGCAGCCTCCTGCCGCTCGCCTTCGGCCTGAGTCGCTGAAGCGTTAGCCAATCGGGAGCAGTCCTATGGGCGTGGATCTGTCGTACCTCGAGGCGTTGATGGGCGGCGCGGCGGTCGAACCGGGCGTGGAATCCGGCGCTGTGTGGGTTGTCAGCCCGGACGGTGCAGCCGGAGACGGCATCCTGCGGCTGGTGGGGAAGGCGCGCGTGGTGGCCGATGCCTTGGGCGCCTATGTTCACTTGCTGCTTGCAGGCGGCGCGACGATCGGGGAAGGAGAAGCCGCGATCAAGGCCGGCGCTGACCGGGTGCTGCTGGCGCAAGGCGTGCCTGACCTGATCGATCTCGTAGGCTTTTTCCGCGAACGAGCGCCCCAGGCTATCCTCTTCCCTGCCACGCATTCGGGGCGTACGCTGGGCCCCGGTCTGGCGCAGGCGCTCAACGGCGCGCTGTGCGGTCGCGCCGCCGACCTGGAGGTCGATCCCGTCTATCAGCGCATCGTAGCGCATCAGCCATTGCTCGACGACGCCGCGCGGCGACGAGTGGCTCTCATGGCGAGCCCGGCGGTGGCGGTGGTCGAGACGACTGCGCTGCCTGCCGCTTTCAGTGAGCCGTGGCGCGGCGGGGAAGTGGCGGACGCCGGGGTGACCTGGGCGCCTGCCCCGGCGCATCTCCCCGCAGAGCTTTGTGCGACGCCCGCATCCCTCTCAAGTGCAGCGGTGGTCGTGGCGGCCGGACAGGGTCTCAAGACCACCGAGGGCTTTGCGCTCGCCGCCAGGCTGGCGCAGGCGTTGGGCGGGGTCGTCGGCGGCGATGTCGCCGCACTGGACGCCGGCTGGATCACCGAGGCGCAGCTCATCGGATTGACTGGCGCAACCGTTGCGCCGAAGCTGCTGATCGCGTTGGGCCTGGACGGCGACACCAGCCTTTTCATGAGCACTCGCGACGCCGGGCTGATCGTGGCTGTGCAGCGCGATCCCCTTGCCCCCATCGTGTCCGTCGCCGACTATAACATCTTTCACGATCCCGCGGCGTTTGCAGCAGCCCTGCTTGCCAGGCTGGAACGATGAGGATCCGACGGGCAGTGCCCTGCTTCAGCAGGCCATCGAGACGCCGCGCCGGGAGCCTTTTTGCCGCCGCAATCGCCTCGTGCTATCATGGCGGCCGACCATCTGAATCTCAGGGTCTCCTGATCCTTCGCAGCTCACATGGAGGGAACCATCATGCGGGTAGGAATCGTTGGCGCCGGCGGCATGGGCAGGGTGCACACGACCGCCTGGCAGACCACCCCGGCACAGGTCGTCGGCTATCGCGACATCCGGCCGGAGCGGGCGGCAAGCTATGCCCAACGCTACGGCGGGCGGGCCTATGACAGCCTCGAAGCGCTGCTGGCCGATGTCGATGTGATCAGTTGTACGACGCCCACCGATGTCCACTATGAGGTTGTCATGGCCGCGGCGCGGGCCGGCAAGCATGTCGTTTGCGAGAAGCCGCTGGCGCGCACGTTGGCGCAGGGGCGTGAGATGGTTGCGGCGTGCCGGGAGGCGGGCGTCAAGCTGCTGGTAGGGCACGTCGTGCGCTTCTTCCCGGAGTATGACCGGGCCAAACGCGCGATCGAGACGGGATTGGTCGGCGTTCCGGCGGTGCTGCGCTTTGCGCGCTGCGTGTCTCAGCCGCGGCTCAGTGTCGACAACTGGTTCGTGGACCATCGCCGGTCAGGGGGTCTGATCCTTGATCTGATGGTGCACGATTTCGATCAGGCGCGCTGGATGGCAGGGGAGGTGGTGCGCGTCTATGCCAAGGCGCTGAGCGTGACGCGGCCCGAGGCGGGCGTCGACCACGCCCTGGTGATCCTGACGCACGCAAGCGGCGCGATCACGCATGTCGAGGGTTCGTGGGCCTATCCGCCCACCTTCACCACGGCATTCGAGGTCGCAGGTTCCGAGGGGCTGTTGACATTCGACGCCGAGTCCTCGAAGCCCATCCGGTTCCTGCGGCATCAACAGGCTGCGGCAGAGATTCCGGAGGTGCCACTGCCCTCCAATCCGTTGTTGGAGAGCCAGTACGTCACCGAGATCAAGGCGTTTCATGAAGCAATCGCCCATGACGCGACCGTGCGTGTGAGTGCAGCCGACGGCCTGGCCGCCATCCAGATTGCGCTGGCCGCCATCGAATCGGCGCAGAGCGGGCGGGCGGTGCAGATCCAGCCACTGGAGGTGTTGGCATGAAGATCGGCATTTTCAGCTTCGCCCACATGCATGCTGAATCGTATGTGCGCTGCGTGACCGCGCTGCCCGGTGTGAACCTGCTTGGCATCGCCGATGATGATGCGACGCGTGGCGCCGAATTCGCCCGACGGCACGCCACGCGCTTCTATCCCACCTACGAGGCGCTGCTGGCCGATAGACCGGACGGCGTGATCATCTGTGCCGAGAATGCTCGCCATCGCATGCTCGCCGAGTTGGCGGCTGCCGCAGGCGTGCATGTCATGTGCGAAAAACCGCTCGCGACCACCATTGCCGACGGGCAGGCGATGCTGGACGCCTGCGGGCGTGCGGGCGTGCTCCTCATGACCGCCTTCCCGATGCGCTTCAACGCGCCGATCAGGGAGGTCAAGGCGCTGCTCGACAAAGGCGGTCTGGGCCGCATCTATGCGTGCAACACAACCAATCAGGGCACGATGCCCGGAGGCAGCCGGCCCTGGTTCATCGACAAGGTGCTGGCGGGCGGCGGCGCGATGATGGACCACACGGTCCACGTCGCCGATCTGTTGCGCTGGTTCCTGGGCAGCGAGGTGGTCGAGGTCTACGCCCAGGGCAACCGCATCATTCATGCCGACACGGTGGCGGTCGACACGGGCGGCCTGCTGCTGATGACCTTCGCCGACGGGACATTCGCCAGTCTCGACTGCAGTTGGAGCCGCCCACAGGTCAGCCAGACGTGGGGCGGCGTGACGCTGGAGCTGGTGGGGCAGGTGGGGGTGGTTTCGGTCGATGCGTTTCGCCAGAATGTCATCGCACACGGCCAGCACGTGGGCAAGGCGCAGAACCTCTTCTGGGGCTCCGACGCCGATGCCGCAATGGTCGCCGAGTTCGTGGCCGCGATTCGTGAGGGCAGGTCGCCGTCCGTCACGGGCTTCGACGGCTACAAGGCCATGGAGATCGCGCTGGCCGGCTATCGCTCAGCCGAGGCCGGCCAGCCCGTGCGCCTCCCGCTCAGCGCTTGAATGCGCCTGTCATTCGCCCGCTCCGGCCCACCGATGCCGCGTGGGTGGCGCGGCACATCGCTGAGCAGTGGGGCTCTGAAGTGGTCGTCGCACACGGCGTGCTCTATCGGCCGGCGGCGCTACCCGGCTTCGCCGCTGAGGCGGATGGCGCCATCGCCGGAGTGCTGACCTACCAGATCGCGGGCGATGCATGCGAGGTGGTCACACTTGACAGCCGGCGTCGCGGGCAAGGGATCGGCACGGCGCTGATTGAGGCCGCAAAGGTCGCAGCACGCCAGGCGGGCTGCCGGCGACTGTGGCTGATCACGACGAACGACAACACCCACGCACTGCGCTTCTACCAGAAGCGGGGATTCGTCTTCGTCGCCCTGCATCGGGATGCTGTAGCCGCCTCGCGAGCGCTCAAACCGGAGATTCCTTTGTTCGGCAACGATGGCGTCCCCATCCGAGATGAGCTGGAGCTGGAGTTGAGCCTGGACACGTAGGCGGCGTCGGGGAACCTCGCGGCGCCTCTCGGCGTCTCTACGTGCGGCGAGCCTGGCTCGCCGCACTGCGCGTGGGAGAGACGCGATGGCCCGACGTGTGATTTTCAGTGTGATCCTGTTGTTGTTTCTGTTCTTGTCGACGCTTCAGCCGGCCGTTCCGGGCCGGTTTTCCCTGGCAATGGGGCGTATCCTGCCGCGCAGCCTGATGGGCGGCGGGATGGTGACAGACGTGCGGTGAAGCAGCGGCCTGGAGGCTCCCCTGACCGGGCGGGACGCCATCGATGGGATGGCCGGCCGGTCGCGGTGCGTTTTCGCGAAGGCGAGAACCCAGGCGCACTGTTGCAAACCCGCCATGCTCACGGCACGGCGTATTCCTGGCCTGTCCTGGTCGTGTCGTAGCCGCCTAGCTCAGCCACCACAGCGCGAAAGCGGTGGCTGCTGATGGTGTCGAGCAGCCAGCTCAGCGGCGGACGATCTCGGTCACCCGCCATGAAAACCAGATCGTAACGTTCCACGCAGACCGGCACGAAGCCAAGGCCGAAGGCGCGGGCGGCGGCGTAGAGCCCCAGCCCGGCATCCGCGTCCCCTTCGGCGACGGCGGCCGCCACGCCGAGGTGCGTCTCTGCCACCCGTTCGAACCCCGCGATGGTAGCCGAGCTGATGCCAGCCTGCCGCAGGTGATGTTCCAGCAGCGTGCGCGTGCCGGAACCGGCCTGGCGGTTGATGAAGCGCACCTCCGGTCGCATCAGATCGGCGAAACCGTGGATTCGCTGGGGATTACCCTCTGCGACGATCAGGCCTTGCTCGCGTTCCGCCAAGGTCACGGCCCGCGCTTGGCCACCGGGGAAGAGCCGGCGCACGATCGGCAGATTATACTCGCCCGTCTCCTCGTCCAGGATGTGGGCGCCCGCCAGCGCCGCGCCGCCGTGCAGCAGCGCCAACAAGCCGTCCAGGCTGCCCACATAGCTGGCTGCGAAGCCAATCTCGCTGTGCTCTCGCCGCATGTGCGCCCACAGTGCTTCCAGCGCCAGGTCGTGGCTGCCGGCGAAACGACAGAGACGATCGGCATGGTCCTCATGGCTGGTCGGTGGACGCGGCACGGGGCGCGCTAGCTGTTCGCGCCAGGCTGCAAGCTGGAGCGCGAACGCCGCCTCGATCTCGTCGGCTGAGAAGCCCTGCGCCAACGCCTCGACCACAGCGCGCTCGGACAGGGTGCGCAGCCGCGAGACCCGCAACGCCCGCAGCCCGACCTCCTCGCCTGCAGCCGCGACCAGCGTGCCGCGCCGGCCGTGCGTCTCGATCACCCCAGCTTGCTCGAGCTCCCGGTAGGCGCGCGCGACCGTGCTGGCATTGACGCCAAGGCGCCCCGCGAGCTCGCGCACCGGTTCGAGCCGGTCACCGGGTCTCAGCGATCCGCGCACCACCGCCAGACGCACTTGCTCCGCGATCTGGGCATATTCGGGTTGGCCCTTCGTGAACTTGATGTCGAGCATGAGAATCAGTGAGCTGCCGAGAGTGGGTCTGCCAACCGATCGATGGGAGAATGACGTCGCACGGGCTTCGCCCCGGCCCCCTCAGCCTGAATCAGTACACCATCTCCCCGCGCACGAACGCGCTGGTGCGCGGGTCAGCGGGCGCGGTGAAAAAACGTTCGGTGTCGGCCAGCTCTACGAGCCTGCCGCCGAGCATCAGCCCGGTGCGGTGCGCCAGGCGCCGCGCCTGGAAGACGTTGTGCGTCACCAGGATCGCAGTCGTGCCGTGCTCGGAGTTGTCGCTGCGGATGATCTCTTCGATCAGACCGACGTTGTACGGATCGAGGTTGGCGGTGGGCTCGTCCAACAGCAGCACGGCAGGTCGGATCACTAACGCACGCGCCAGCGCCACGCGCTGCATCTCGCCGCCCGAGAGGCTGCGCGCCGGCTGGTGGGCAAACTGCGCCAGCCCGACGCGCTCCAGAATCGCGTTCACCTGACCGTTCGGCCGAATGCCTCGCAATTGCAGTCCGTAGCCCGCGTTGGCCCACACGCTCGCCCGGCGCAGCACGGGTCGCTGGAAGACCGTGGTCACCTGGCGACGCAGCTCCAGCGGTGCGTTGCCGTCGGTGATCCGGCGACCCATGAAGGTGATGCCGCCGCCGGCGGGCGCTTCGAGGAAGTTCAGAACCCGCAGCAGCGTCGAGTTGCCCCCGCCACTCGGCCCGACCAGCGAGACAATCTCGCCGGATCGCACCTCGAGGCGGTCGATTTCGAGCACCGTCCGGCCGGCATAGATCTGTCGAACAGAGTCCAGGCTGTAGATCGTATCCATTTGTCAGCAGCCGCAGTACAGGACGAATGACGCCGAGACGACATGCGTCTCGCGTCAGCCGGCCCCTGGCATGGTCAGGTTCTCCCCTGCAACTTCAGCAGCGCGATATTGGCGATGAACGCCAGGGTCAGCAGGATCACGCCCAGCGCGATGGCGAGCGCAAATTCGCCCTGCCGCGTGTTGAGCACAATGGCGGTCGTGAGCACGCGCGTCTTGCCCGCAATGTTGCCGCCGACCAGCATCACCGCGCCGACCTCCGAGATGATGCCGCCGAACGCGG
>CAYRFV010000092.1:0-18567 GCA_964423545.1 uncultured Anaerolineales bacterium
GGCGGCCTGGTAGCCGGAGCCGGTGCCCACTTCCAGGACACGGCTGGCAGGGGTCAGCCGCAGCGCCTGAGTCATAAGCGCCACAATGTACGGCTGCGAGATCGTCTGTCCGCGGCCGATGGGCAGCGGCATGTCCTCGTAGGCCTGGCCGCGATACTCCGGTGGCACGAACAAGTGACGCGGCACGGCCGCAAGCGCCGCTCGCACGACACGATCGGTGATGTCGGGCCAGTGCGGCGGCCAGTGCGCCGGGATCTTCATCTCGCTCATGGCGCAGTGCTCCCCGCGACGTCCCGTCCACGATGCGGCACACCCCGCGGCACTATTCTAGCATCGGCCCCAACAGGTCGCAAACTAAACGACGCACGCGCACCCATTGCCGTCGGGGTTGTGACGCAAGGGACATGGTGCTATACTTTGCTCAAAGCGAACGCGTGGCCATGGCTTTTCCTTTCCTGCATTCGTGCGTCACATGGCGCCAGAGGCCCACTCGAAGAGGAGTTGATCGACCATGACACCCGACAAACTTGCCTTCATCCGCGCGGACATGGACGCGTTGGCTGCGAGCAACCTGCTCATCACTCCCCGAACCATGGAGTCGCCGGCAGACGCATGGATGGTCGTCGACGGCAGACGCGTGCTCAACTTCTGCACCAACAACTACCTCGGACTGGCGAATCACCCGAAGATGAAAGCGTCTGCCAAGGCTGCGGTGGAGGCCTGGGGGGTCGGTCCGGCCGCAGTGCGCAGCATTGCCGGCACGCAGGCGCTGCACGTCGAGCTGGAGCGCCGCCTGGCTGCGTTCAAGGGAGTCGAGGATGCGCTCTATGTGCAGAGTGGCTTCTGCGCTAACCAGGCCGCAATCCCGCCGCTGGTCGGCAAAGAGGACGTGATCTTCACCGATCGCCTGAACCACGCTTCGATCATCGACGGCGCGCGACTGAGCAGCGCCAAGATCGTCGTGTACGAGCATTGCGATCCGGCTGACCTGGAAGCAAAGATCAGGGAGCACCTGCCCAACTACCGCCGTGGACTGATGGTGACCGACGGTGTATTCAGCATGGACGGCGACATCGCACCATTGGACCGGCTGACCGAGGTTGCCGATCGCTACGGCGTGCTGACGATGGTCGATGATGCGCATGGCGAAGGTGTGCTTGGTCGCAGTGGCCGCGGCATTGTCGACCATTTCGGGCTGCATGGCGTCTTCGATGTGGAGATCGGCACATTGAGCAAGGCGTTCGGCGTTGTCGGCGGCGTCATTGCAGGCAAGAAGACCATCGTGGACTATATCCGGCAGAAGGCGCGCCCATTCCTCTTCTCCAGCGCAACCACGCCGGCCGACACCGCAGCCTGCCTGGCCGCAGTCGATCTGCTAGAGGAATCAGAGGCGCTCGTGAAGAAGTTGTGGGACAATGCCTCCTACCTCCGCGGCGAGCTGCAGCGCCTCGGCTTCGATACGGGCAAGTCGCAGACGCCGATCGTGCCGGTGATGCTGGGCGATGCTGGTCTGGCGAAGCAGTTCAGTCGCGAGCTCTTCGAGGCGGACGTCTTTGCCATGTCCATCGGCTATCCTACGGTGCCTAGAGGTCTGGCGCGCATTCGCGTGATGAACACAGCCGCCCATGAGCGCAGTGACCTGGAGCAGGGGCTGGAGGCATTCGCCGGCGTCGGAAGGAAACTTGCCGTCATCTGAGCGCGTTTTCAGGTTTGCACAATTCGGTTGACGCGTCACCCTTCCTGTGATATGATGCTATTAAATCGCCGTGCCCGTTTCTCATCTGTCCGGAGGCTTGTCCATGAAAAAGCGCACCCCACTCCTCGCACTGATTGTGCTCATGATCGTGTTGGCTGTTGCGCTGTCCGGCTGCAACCGGGAACGGCCCGCGCCGACGTCGACCAGCTCAACTCCGACCCTCAAGCTTGGCACTGCAACCCCCGCTCCGCCGGGGGCCGCCGTGACCAGGGTCACGCTGCCTGGGCAGACCGGACAGCCGTCGGGAGCGGCCACGCCGGTGCCGCTGACGCCGGGCAGCTTTGCGCCGCCGACGGCAGCCGCCGGTGCGACCAGCAGGCCGCCAACTGCGGCCAGCCAGCCGCCGGCCGCAGCAACGACCGTGGTGCGCCTTGCCGGCGAGACAACCTACGTCATCCAGCGCGGCGACACCCTGGCGAAGATCGCCGCACGCTACGGCGTCACGGTGAAGCAGATCACTGATCTCAACGGCATCAAGAATCCCAACATGATCGTTGTCGGCCAGAAGCTGCGCATTCCAGGCGCCGCGACGACGGCCCCGGCAGCCACCAGCGCGCCTGCTGGAGCCCAGAAGACCTACACCGTACAGGCAGGGGATAACCTTGCTGGCATTGCCGCCAAATTCGGCGTCACCATCCAGGCGCTACAACAGGCGAACAACTTGAGCAACCCGGATCAGATCTACTCCGGTCAGATTCTGAAGATCCCGTGAGCCCCCTCCGGCTCGCATAGTCAGGCAACAGCGCCATCCCTGAGTTCGGGGATGGCGTTGTTGCTGGGTGGGCCGTCAGCCCGGTGGTGGGTAAGTGTCAACAATCCATCGGACTCGTTGTGGCGGCGCTATGATATGATAGAAGTGCGCCGTATCTATAGGGAGAACCGGCCGCCCTGGGAGACTGTGGGTGCGGATCGCGCTCCACAGCTCCTGCACACGGCAACAACAAAGGAGATGTTTCGATGAACACCATGTTTGGCGCTTTCGTCATTGCACTGCTGCTGGGTGGGATGGTTGCGTTCTTGATCATTCTTGCCACCGGACGGAACAACAAGCCCAACTACCAGTCGGCGACGCGTGTCGGACTGGTCGTGCTCCTGGTGGTTTTCGCGGCCAGCGCGCTGATGGATGCCTTCACGCAGGTGGAGGCCGGGTCGGTGGCCGTGGTCAAGCAGTTTGGTCAGGTGGTCGGCGTCTTCTACCCCGGCCTGAACCTGAAAATGCCGTTCATCCAGCAGACCGTGCCATATCGAACGCAGGAGATCATCTACGAAACGAGCGAGGACCCCAAGACGAGCCAGGCCAACTACAAGGATATCGAGGTGGACACTGCCACGGCCGACGGCCAGCAGATCCGGGCGCGCTTCACGATCCGCTTCCGCATCGACCCTACTCGGGTGATTGAGATCGTCAACAACCTGGGCACCGAGCCTGAGGTGGTGGAAAAGGTGGTCAAAGCCACCAGCCGCGTCCACGTGCGCAACATTCTGAAGCAGCACTCGGCCACCGATCTCTATTCGGGCAACGTGGAGCGAGCCCAGGAGGAGATCCGCCAGCGGCTGGATACCGAGTTCGGCCATGCCGGCCTGCAGCTCATCTTCTTCGGCCTGCGCTCGATTCACTTCGAGCCGGAGTATATCAAGGCCGTCGAACAGAAGCAGATCGAGAAAGAGAACATCACGACCAAGGAGAACCTGGCCAAGCAGGCCGAGTTCGAAAAGCAGCGCACGATCACGCAGGCGCAGGGCGACGCAGAGCGCGAGAAGCTGCAGCGCATCGGCCAGGCCCAGGGTGAGGCGGAGGCCATTCGCGTGAAGGCCATCGCCGACGCCGAGGCGACCCGCATCAAGGCGCAGGCGCAGGCGGAAGCGAACAAGCTGATAGCCCAGAGCCTCGATCCCAACGTGATCAACTGGCAGGCGATCCAGCAGTGGAGCGGGCAATATCCGACGGTGATGGGTGCGGGAGGGAGCTTCATCCTGCCCGGAGATCTGTTCAAAGCGCCGGCGCCAAGCAAGTAGTCTGCGAAACTCTTGACAATGACCTGCTAAAGTATTATACTCCAGTCAGGCACGCGGAAGATCGATGCGGTTGGGGAGCGGTGTATGGAGTATAAAGACTACTACAAGACGCTGGGCGTTGAGAAGAGTGCGGACGAGAAAGAGATCAAGAAAGCCTATCGGCGGCTTGCGCGCCAGTATCATCCTGATGTGAACCCTGGCGACAAAGCCGCCGAAGCCCGTTTTAAAGAGATCAACGAGGCCTACGAGGTGCTCAGCGATGCCGAGAAACGCCGCAAATACGACGAACTCGGGCAAAGCTATCAGCGCTGGCAGCAGATGGGTGGCGGATCGGGCGGCTTTGATTGGAACCAATGGGCGGCCAGGGGCGGAACGGGTGGCGCACGCGTCTCATACGGCGACATCAACGATCTCTTTGCGCAGGGGGGCTTCTCCGATTTCTTCGAAGCGATCTTCGGCGGAATGAGTGCGGCCGCACAGGGGCGGGAAGCTGAGACTGCCAGCAGGGTCCGCGGCCATGATCTCGAGCACGAGGTTGAGGTTTCCCTCGAAGAGGCATTTCGCGGTGCGCAGCGCCTGGTGGAAATGGACGGTCGCCGGCTGGAAGTCAAAATCCCTGCGGGCGTCAAGACGGGCTCACGCGTGCGCGTGGCGGGCGAAGGCCCGGCAACCGCAAGCCGGGGCGCGGCTCGCGGCGACCTTTACCTCCGCATCAAAGTGCTGCCGCACCCTACATTCGAGCGCCGCGACGACGATCTGCACTGCGAAGCCCCTGTCGATCTTTTCGTCGCACTGTTAGGTGGTGAGGTGCGCGTGCCGACGCTGTCGGGATCCGTTGCGCTGCGCATCCCCGCCGGCACGCAGTCGGGGCGCACCTTTCGGCTTTCGGGACAAGGCATGCCCAGGCTGCGCTCGCCGCAGGAGCACGGCGATCTTTATGCCAGGGTACGCGTGATGCTGCCCGAAAAGCTGGACGACCACGAACAGAAACTTGTGCGTGAGTGGGCGGCGCTGCGGGGAAGGAACGCCTGAACTGAGCGCAGGACGAAACCTGCCTGGCCGGATGCCACCGTGTCATTCCAGCGCACGCGGGAATCCGGGCCCAGTTGCTAAACATTCGCATTCGCATGTGCGACGCGCGATGAAAGCCGCGCACTGGCGGACATCGGGAGTCTGAGGTTTTCAAGCTGGAACCTGTTTGGTGCGCCCAGGTCGAGGCGACATCACCCTGCGTCGACCCACGGGCGGCCCGACTGGACGCATGCTCATTCCATCCAGCCCGTTCGCCTTCAAGCGCAGCACATTACCACTTCACCTAGGTGCGCCATGTCGTCTACGCCAGACACCTGGAATGAGCCTCGCTACGCCATCGGCGCCGTCGCCGCGATGCTTGCGTTGCATCCGCAGACGCTGCGCCGCTACGAGGAGCTCGGCCTGTTGGTGCCCGCTCGCAAGGCGGGCCGCCGTCTCTATTCCCCGCGCGAGGTGGAACTCCTCCGCTCTATCTCCCGTCTGAGCAGCCAACTCGGTCTTAACATGGCCGGCGTAGAAGTGATTCTGCGCCTCAACCAGCGCATCAACGAGCTGCAGAGCGAAGTCGACATCCTCCAGGGTGCGCGCACCAGCCTCGAAGAGCAGATTGCCACCCTGAAGGAGGAGTTACGCCAGGCGCAAGTGCATTCCTCACTTCGATCGAGTATTCCGACGATCGAACAGCCCAAGGCGGCTCCCAGAGCCACCCTATCTTCGGGCGGATCGCCACGCCCGCTATTCAAGACAGGAGCGTCTACCATGATGCAAGAACGCGATTTGCAGGAACTGGCCGAACTGAAGAGCGCCACTGCTCCCATCCTGAGCCTGTATCTGAATGCAGACCCGCATCGTCGCTCCAGTGAAGAGCACAAGCTCTCGCTGCGCAGACTGCTGTCCCAGGCAGCCAACCAGGGCGCAGCACAGGCCGATGTCGAGCGCATCGAACGCTTCTTTGAGCACGAATACAATCGGCAGGGACGCGGCGTTGCCTGCTTCAGCCAGCAGAAGCTGGGATTCTGGCGGGAATACGAGCTTCTGGTTCCCGTCGAAGATTTCGTGTTCCTCGGCCAGCGACCCTACATCTTTCCGTTAAGCGACATCTGGGATAACTACGGCCGGTTCGGCGTGCTCATGGTCGACCGAGAGGGCGCCCGGGCCTTCATCTATCACCTCGGCGCGCTCGAAGATTCGGCCGGCACCCTGGGCGAGGAGGTCAAGCGGCACAAGCAGGGTGGCTGGGCCGCGCAGAAACTGCAACGGTATGAAGATCAGGCGGCTGCGCACAATCTCAAGGGAGCAGCGGCCTGGGCTGATGATTTCCTGCGCGAGCGCAACGTCGAGCGCGTGGTCCTTTCCGGCAGCGATGGCAACCTGGCCCTGTTTCGCGATCTCGCCCCCCGCGCGCTTCAGGACAAAGTCATCGGCCAGATCAACCTGGACATGAACACCACGCCCGTTGAGGTTTGGGAGCATGCTTTTCTGGTGGCGCAGGCCGCTCAGCGGCGAGCGGAAAGCGATCTGTTGCAGCAAGTGGTGACTGCGGCGCGCAAGGGCGGCGCCGGAGCGACAGGCCTGACCGACACGTTGGCTGCGATGCAGGCGAACCGAATCCACCAGTTGCTCGTGGATCGCAATTTGCACGCTGCGGGCAATCAATGCGCCAACTGCGGCGCACTGGTGGTCGATCCACTCAAAACGTGCCCCTACTGCAACGGCAAACTAGCTGCCACTGCCGATGTCGTCAATCTGGTGCTCAGCCGGGCGACCGAAACCGGCGTCAAAGTGGCCGTCCTGGAGCCCAGCTCGCAGCTTACCGAGGTCGGCGGGATCGCGGCCGTGCTGCGATATTGAGCCGTCGTGTGTTGTGTCGTGTCGAGGCGTTTGCATTGCGTTAGAGGATTGCGCTTTGTAGCCGCTCCTACACCGAGGGCTTTGGCCCGGTGATATGGTAAGATTGAGCGAGCGGACCGATGAAGAAGCTCGTACGATGCAACTCAGATGAGGTTGGGTGGATATGATGCGATTTGATCGATTTACTGAACAAGCCCAGGAGGCAGCGCGGCGGGGCTACGAGGTGATGCAGCGATATGGCCACAACCAGGTGGACGTGGAGCACTTCTTCCTCGCGATGCTCGAATTGCCCGAAGGGCTCGTGGTGGATATGCTGGAGCGCATGGGCGCGCCCATCGTCACCATGAAGGAGCGGCTCAGTGACAACCTGCAACGCACTCCGCGCTCTGCCGGACCGGCCATGTATGCCCAGGCCGTCGCGCAGGTGTTCATCACCCCGCGGCTGAAACGGGTCGTCGACCAGGCCATGGAAGAGGCGCGGCTGCTGAAGGATGAATACGTTTCGACGGAGCATGTGCTGCTTGCCATCGTCGGAGAGCGCAATGGCTTTTCAGCCAACCTGCTGCGCGAGGCGCGCATCACGCGGGAGATGATCCTGGCAGCCATCGAAAAGGGCCGCGGCGGACAAAAGGCTTCGTCGCCCACAGCCGAGAGCCGTTATCGCACCCTGGAGAAGTATGCGCGCGACCTGACTGCACTGGCGCGTGAGGGCAAGCTCGATCCGGTGATCGGCCGCGACGCCGAGATTCTGCGCGTGATCCAGGTGCTCAGCCGGCGCACTAAGAACAACCCGGTGCTGATCGGCGAGGCGGGCGTTGGGAAGACCGCCATCGTCGAAGGACTGGCACAAAAGATCGTCACCGAAGACGTGCCAGAAATCCTGTTGGGCAAGCGGCTGATGAGCCTCGATCTGGGCGCCATGATTGCAGGTACACGTTTCCGCGGCGAATTCGAGGAGCGTCTGAAGACTTCCATCGAAGAGGTGCAGAAAGCAGGCGGCGAGATCATCCTCTTCATCGATGAGCTGCATACCGTCGTCGGCGCAGGTGGGGCGCAGGGCGCCATGGATGCCAGCAACATGCTCAAGCCGGCGCTTGCGCGCGGCGAGCTCCGCTGTATCGGCGCGACGACCCTCGACGAGTATCGCCAGCACATCGAGAAGGACAGCGCGCTCGAACGGCGATTTGCACCGATCTATGTCGATGAGCCGTCGGTGGAGGACGCCATCGAGATCCTGCGCGGCGTCCGCGATCGCTACGAAAAGCATCACCAGATTACCTACACCGACGACGCCTTGGTGAGCGCCGTCAAGCTGTCGCATCGTTATGTTACGGACCGCCGGCTGCCCGATAAGGCGATCGATCTGATGGACGAAGCGGGCTCGGCGTTGCGTGTGGCGCTCTACACCATGCCGGAGCCGCTGCGCATGGCCAAGAAGCGCCTATCGGAACTGAAGACCGAAGAAGATGCAGCCTACAACGGCAACGACTACGCGCATGCCGCAGAGGTAAAAAGCGAGCGACTGAAGATCGCCAGCCAGTACGACGCTGACCGCGACGCCTGGCGCAAGGCCAGCAGCCTGGATGACATCGTCGAGGCGTCGGATATCGCTACGGTCGTGGCGCGCTGGACCGGCATCCCGGTGAATACGATGTTGGAGGGGGAAACGGCCAAGCTGCTGCGCATGGAGGAGGAGCTGCATCGCCGCATTGTCGGCCAGGATGAGGCGATCAAGGCGGTCGCAGACGCGCTGCGCCGGGCGCGCAGCGGGCTCAAGAATCCGAAGCGCCCCATCGGCAGCTTCATTTTCCTCGGCTCCAGCGGCGTAGGCAAGACCGAGCTGGCAAAAGCGCTCGCTGAATTCCTGTTCGACGATGAGGATGCACTGATCCGCATCGACATGAGCGAGTACCAGGAACGCCACACGGTCAGCCGCATGTTCGGGGCGCCGCCCGGCTATGTCGGTTATGACGAAGGCGGACAGCTCACCGAGGCCGTGCGCCGCCGGCCCTACCGGGTCATCCTCTTCGATGAGATCGAGAAGGCTCATCCGGAGGTGTGGAACTCCCTGCTGCAGATCATGGAAGATGGGCGACTCACCGACGGTCAGGGGCACGTGGTCGATTTCCGCAACACCGTGATCATCATGACGTCGAATATCGGGACGAACTACGTAGGGAAGGGCGGCCCGATCGGTTTCCTGCGCAGCGATGATCTGAGCGCCCAGGAGCAGCGCCTGCGAGAGGATATCGACAGCGGACTGAAGAAGGCGTTCCGGCCGGAGTTCCTGAATCGCATCGACGAGATCATCATCTTCCACGGTCTGACACAAGAGCACATGATGCAGATCGTGGATATGCAGATGCGAGATGTGGCCAGCCGGTTGGCCGAGCACGGCGTCAAGATCGATCTGACCGACGCGGCGCGACGTTGGCTGGCCCAAGAGGGTTACGATCCGCAGTTCGGCGCGCGGCCCGTGCGCCGAACCCTGGAGCGCTGGGTCGAGAACCCGCTCGCGAAGCGGCTGCTTGCCGGCGACTTCCAGGAGGGCGACACGATCATCGTCGATGTGCGCGAGAACGAAGATGGCAAAGTCGCTCCGGTTTTCTCCGCCCGGCCGCCGGAGCCGATCGCCGTGGAGTTGCCGGTGAGCCAGAAGCTCGGCGCCTGAGGCTGACGCCAGGAGCTGGACGCGACTATGAGCCGGCGTCCAGCTCCTGCCTAGCAGCCAGCGCCAGCGCAATCTGCGCGCCGATGGCCGCGTTGTTCTCCAGCAACGCCAGGTTCGCACGCAGGCTGGTCTCCCCGGTCAGTTCGCTGATCCTGGCCAACAAGAACGGCGTCAGCGCCTTGCCCTTGACCTCTTGCGCTTCCGCCTCCTCCAGCGCCTGGTCGACCGCACTCTCCATCCGCTCTGCGGGCAGCTCGAACTGAGCGGGAACGGGCGCCGTCACCAACATGCCGCCTGGCAATCCTAACGCCCGCTGGGCCCGAAACAGCGCAACGACCTCGTCAGGCGTGTCGGCTCGCACGTCGACCGGCAACCCGCTCGAACGATGATAGAACGCCGGAAAGTCATCGGTCCCATAGCCGACCACGGTCACACCGTATGTCTCCAGCCATTCCAGCGTTGCGGGCAGGTCAAGAATCGCCTTGGCGCCTGCGCATACGACGATGAGGGGGGTTTGCGCCAGCTCAGGGAGGTCGGCCGAGATATCGGTCGACAGAAAGCTGAATGTTGGTCGCTGAATGCTCGATGCCGGATGCCGGATGGCGGACGACGGGGCGGCATTGCCACGGCTCCTGCGACCCGCGGCCGACCCCATGCTGCCCCCCTCCAACTTCCAGCTTCCAGCCCTGTGCACCCCGCCGATGCCGCCGGTAGCGAACACCCGAATGCCGGCGCGGTGCGCAGCCCAGGCGGTCGTGGCGACGGTCGTGGCGCCGTCCAGCTTGCGCGCAACGACAATCGGCAGATCGCGGCGGCTGACCTTGCGCACGTCCGGCGCGGTCGCCAGATGCTCGATCTGGCCTCGACTCAGGCCGACCACGATCTCGCCGGCGATGATGCCGATCGTAGCAGGCGTCGCGCCGTGCTCAGCCACGATCTCCTCCAGCCGGAGCGCCAGCCGCAGGTTGTGCGGGTAAGGCAGGCCGTGGGAGATGACGGTGGATTCGAGGGCGACGACTGGTTGTACCATCTCTCTCCTACACTTGTGTGAAGTCTCGGTTCTGGTGTGACCGGCTTGGCGAGCAGATGCTCAGTCAGGCCCGCAGACAAGCGATCTGGACTGAAAAAGGACGACCGGAGCCTTTCTGCACGATACGCACATAGAAAGCAAAGCGTAGCATCCTTGATTGCGCCACACAGCAAGCACGGGCTTCGGGTCCCGGTTATTCGCGATCTTTGCGGCGCACCCATGCGCGTTCTATCGCATTCGTGACCTCTGGGTGTATCCGGATGCTGTCGATAGTGACATGGCGAATTTCGGTTCCCCAGTCTCCGGTCTTCTTGTTGGCCTCAACCCGGATCTGCTGCTCCAGACCCTCATGATTGCGGGCAGCGGCGAGATCACAGACACCTTGCAGGTTGAGTTGCTGCCTGATCGCACGTTCAAGCGCTCGTCGCGTGGCGGTTTCCAGATCAGGTTGGGCCTTTCCTAGCGCCAGGATTGAGTCTGGATCCAACAACAGCAGGACCTTGCCGGCAGCGTCTTTCACCGACTTTCGTCTGACGCCGTAAGACGCCGATATCTGCGCTGAGCATACCATGCTCTCTTGGGTCAAGATATCATCCAGTCCTACGGTTAGCTGCTTGTCGCGGACGTCATACACAGCCTCCACTGACTCGTGTCCTCCGATCACCGCTGGTTGCATCAGCACCTTGGGCGTGCTGCCTGGTGCGCCCTTGACGATCACAGCACTACCGGTGTCAATCCGGAGCCGTCGAGGACCCTTGACCGGAATCGCGAGCGAGGCAGAAGCCAGTTTGCCATTGCTGACACGAACGTCCCCGCCAATCTTGCCCAGGGCGAGCTGCAAATGATGCTCAAGCGCCGCGGAGGACTTTCCATCATAGAGATCGCGCTGAAGGTAGGCAGAGAACCAGAACACGACGATACTTGCCAGCAACACCCCAAGGGCGACGGTCCATGGACCGATTACTACCATCAGCAGCAGGATCGCCAAGAGTAGCAGCAGGAACCCCAACCGCTTGTCCCCGCGCCTGGAAGCCAGAAGTATGAAGATGCTGGCAAGCAGAGGCGTACCGATGAGAAAGCCGGCGGGAGCCCATGATAGCTCCGGCTGGAGTTCAACCGAAATCTGCTTGAGTAGGAAATCCACCCCGAGCAGTAGTATAGCTGTTCCTACAGTCAGAGCCACCAGCAGAACCGCGACCTCAGGTGCGTGGCGCGTGGCCATAGATCACTCCTCTGCCGCATGATGCAGTACATCACTGGAGGGTTTGGATTCAGACCGCAGAACCCATCCCCTCCACCACCGGCAGCCCAAAACCCTCGTACTCGCTCACGAAAACGCTCGCCAGCGCCAGCGAATAGAGCGCGGGCTTGTCGGCTTCATCCACCCAGCCAGTGAAATGCACGCGATCCGTGATCCCCAGCCGCGCCACCACTGGCCGCGGATCGGGCGCGAAGGCGGTGTCAGCGGCCGGGAGCCGACCGGCAATGACGAACGCAGGCGGGCCTTGGACTTGAGACGGCGAGCGATCCCCTGCTCCGTATCGTCGTTCATCGTCCATCATCCATCGCTCGATCATGCGCGCATAGGCATCGATCGTCCGCACCACGTTCTTCCGCGCATCAAAACCACCGAGATAGAGCAGAAACGGCTCGTCGGGCAAGCTGTATTTCGCACGGACGCGCTGGAGCTCGGCCAGGTCTGTGACGGGACGATAGCGCGGATCAGCAGCCAGGTGGATGGCGTGGATGCGCTCGGCCGGCACACCCAGGTGCGCGATGATGTCGGTCTTGCTGGCCTCCGAGTCGGTCAGCACGGCGGCGGCGCGCTGCGCCGTGCGGCCGACCAGCCAGGCATAGGCGCGCTGAAGCGGGCCGCCGCGGTACAGCGGCAGCAGCAGCGGGATCAAATCATGAATCGTGACAACGACCGGACAGGGCCGCCACCACGGTGAGCCCCAGTAGGGTACGAAGGCTGCGTCCGCGCGCAGGCGCAGACAGTTCCACGGGAAGGCAATCTGCTCGAACCAGAGCTTGGCGAGATTGGACGAAAAACGAGCAAGATGCAGCGAGAAACGTGATGCACGATACGTGATGCGCGGCGCGTCATCCGTCGTCCGTCGTCGGTCGTCGGTCGTCAGCCCGACCACCATAAACTCGTACGCATCCCCTAGGCGCGGGAGCCACTCCAGCAGCGCCGCAAGGTACTGCCCGCTGCCGGTGGTCAACTGATCATGGAACCAACCATTGATGACGATGCGCATAGGTGGATCGGCCGGCCCAAGAGCGCACGAGAGAAGGTGACAGGGGAAGAGTAGCGCAAGCCTAGAAATATGTCAATCTGGGATCGAAGCTGCCGCAGACACAGCCGCGTGGCTATCCGGCGACCAGTCGATCGGCCAGCCAGCGGATCAGCCGGCGGCGGAGCGGAGAAGGCCCGGTCAGATGCGAGGCGAGCTGATAGCGGTTGGAGGCCAGAGCTGCGCCGTTGCAGCTCAGGCGGAGGGTGAGCTGCTGTGCGGGCTGTTCCAGAACGAACGCAAACTCGCCCACGCGCACGGCGGTGGCTGGTGGCAAGCCAAGGTCGTTCGCCGTCCACACCGTTGCGCCGTCAAGGGTGGCGCGCGCTCGGCAACTCGGATAACGTTGCAGCCCATCGTTGACCAGCCAAATCTCAGCCTCGAACTGGTCGCCCGCTGCATAACGACGCCAGGGGAAACGCGCTGCAATCAGCACCGGCTGAAAGCTGCGCCGAAGCATCTCGTACGCCGACTTCGGGCGTCCCGCTCGATCGATCACCGACCACGTGACGGCGGGCCACGGCTCGTTGAACTGCCAGAAAACCACGCCGCCGCACTCGCCGCGCCGCAGTCGCGCTGCCTCGATGCCGACCTGCAGCGCCGTCATCTGCGCGCGCTGCGTGGCGGCGACTGTGAAGCGGAGATCACCCTCCAGTGGAGGATTGGCATAGTGCTTCAGCTTATCGACCTGGGCCTTGCGTTCGCGCCAGCGCGGGTCGCGCAGCAGGCGGGGCGGGTGACCGGAGAACATCTGCGACACCGTGGCCAGGTGCGGCAAGGCTTGCAGGCCGAATTCGCTCATGAAAGACGGCTTCTCATCGGCCAGCCTCGTCCACGGGGCGAAGCCGTGCCAGACGCGCCACTGGTGCACGTCGCCGTCGGAGGGCGAAGCGGGGATGAAGATGCGATCCGGATCCTCCTGCGCTAGCACCTGCTGGATGGCTGAAAGGGGCAGTCTCTCGCGCTCGGGATGGATTTCATTGCCGCCGCACCAGGCGATCAGGCTGGGATGGTTGCGCAAGAGGCGCGCCGTGCCACGCACCTCCTGGCTCAGCAGATCGAGGTACGCTGGTTCGCGCGGATAGTGATCCAGGAAGGCGCATGCGAGTGGAAACTCCTGCCATGCCATGATGCCCATACGGTCGCACAGATCCCAGAACGCACGCTTCTCCCGCACCCCCCCGCCCCAGACGCGCAGGAAATTGATGCCTGCGGCGCGTGCCTGCCACAAGAGCGACGCGTAGTCGGTGTCAGTCACGCGGCCGGGCAACACGTCGGCGGGCGTCCAGTTCGCTCCGCGCAGGAAAACGGGCCGGCCGTTGACCACGAACCGCCACGGGGCGCCGCCGGGCAGCGCCTCGCGCCGCACCGAACGCACGCCAACCAACTGGCTGATCTGGTCCAGCAGGTCGTCGCCATCCAGGAGACGCACGGTGACGCAATACAGGTGTGGCTCGCCCTGATCCCACGGCCACCAGCGACGGACGGAAGCCAGGTCGAGACTGAAACTGAAGTTGACGCTCATACCACGATCCGGCGAACCCGCTGGCGGTGCGAGGGGCACGCGCTTGAGCGCAGACCAAGGCTGATCAGGCCTCTCGGTCTCCATCGATGCCGGAGGTCTCGAATACGCATCACCGTCGGCATCGGCTGCAACGCGCTGCTCCTCAACCTCAATCTCTGCCGCAAGCCGCCGGTCACGCCACTGGCTGGTCGACAGCCACACCTGCAATCGCGCCGGCGTCGGATCGTCGCGCTCGGTCAGCGGCTCGGCCAGCACGCGCAGATCCTCGATGTATACGCTACGGGCAATGACCAGCCTGAGATCGTCCCAGATGCCGGTGCTGAGCAGTTTCGGCGCGAAATCCCACCCAAAGCTGAACTGCGCCTTTGGCGTCGCCATGCGATCGGGGAAATACTCGACGCCGGGGCTGACGCGCTGCGCCAGCCACCGAATGGCGCGCCGATGCGGGGGATTGGCCAGCCTGGGCAGCGCACCGCCGCCCCAGATGCGGATGGCCAGCACGTGCGTGCAGTCGGTGGTGTTGATCCACGGCGACAGAGCAAGGGTCTGGCGGGAAAACATGCCGGAGTGCGTGGCGAGCAGCCTGTCGTCCAACCAGATGGCGCTGTGGTAGTCGATGCCGTCGGCTTCGAGGAAGACCTGCTCATCCGCGGAGAAGCCGCCTGGGATCACCGTGCGGCACCACCAATCGCTGTCATCGACCCAGTCGCCCGCTGCGATGCCTTCGGGCGTCTCCACCGGCGGGATGCAACCGGCCGCAATCAGATCGGCGCGCACGTCGCCAGGAATGCGCGCCGGAAACCATTCGCGCACAAGCGCGCGGTCATCCAAAGGCGACGCACAAAAAGACTGACGCGCAGCCCGACCGATCTGCCAATCAAGTGAGCCCAGATTGACGATGCGTCGAGACATGAGACTGCAAGTATTGGTATTGCCTGGAACTGGGGTGTATCATAGCATACTTTGCGCAAAAGACAAGTTGGCTTTGGAGAGCTGCGCACGTGTGCTATAATCCACCCAAGCCGCAGGCTGCGGGTCGCACGTTGCGAGTCGCACGTTGCGAGTCGTAATCGGAGATCTCTTTGCTGGATATCAACAGCCTGATTGATCCATCCACATTGCTTGCGCTGGCAATCATCCTGCTGGTGAGCTTCCCTGTGCATGAGTTCGCGCACGCATGGGTGGCCTACCGACTCGGAGACGACACGGCGGCGCAGCAAGGCCGGCTCTCCCTGAATCCGCTCCGCCACCTCGATCCGCTCGGCTCGATCCTGTTGATCGCCACGCAGGCGTTCGGCTGGGCGAAACCTGTGCCGGTGGCGCCCTGGCGCTTACGACATGGCCCCCGCGCCGGTCACGCCCTGGTGTCGCTTGCCGGGCCGATCAGCAACCTGCTGATGGCGGCCGGCGTGGCTGCGGTGTGGCGCACGGGTCTGCTGGAGCGCCTGCCGGTCGATCTGGATCTGACCGTATTCATCTTCGTTTCGATCAACATCACGCTGTTTCTGTTCAATCTGATCCCACTGGGACCGCTGGACGGATTCAGCGTGCTGAACGGCATCGTCGATGCGCGCACGTCCCAGGTGCTGCAGCCGCTGTCCACCTATGGGCCGTTTATTCTGATGGGCCTGCTCCTCTTGGGCAATGTAGCGCCGGGCTTCAACCTCGTGGGGCGTTTCCTGGCCGAGGGGACACAAGTCGCGATGCGGCTGTTGCTCGGATACTGATGGGCGCCAACCGCCCACGGCGGGTCATCTACCGCGTTCGCCAGTTCTTCCGGGTCCTGACCGATGGCTTCAAACCGCTGACCCCGGAAGAGCGGCGCACTGCCTGGAAGCATCTGCCTGAGACGGCGCACCGCCTGTACGACGCCATGCCGTGCGCCGACCAGCGACACAGCCTGAGAGTGCTGCACACACTGACGGCTGCCGGGCACGACGAGCCGGCCTTGTTGCAGGCGGCGCTGCTGCACGATTGCGCCAAGCGTGAAGCGGGCATCCGCATCTGGCATCGGGTCGCGCTGGTGTTGCTGAAGACATTCTGGCCGCGCATGGCCATGCGCTGGGAAGCCGATCCGGCCCCGGCGCGCATGGACTGGCGCTATCCTATGCGGGCGCAGCTACATCACCCGGAACGCGGCGCCGCGCTCGCGGCCGCGGCGGGGTGCGATCCGCTGGCTGTCACGCTGATTCGGCGGCACCAGGATCCGCGTGCCTCATGCGCCTCCGATCCGATCACGGACCGGCTGGTAGCGGCCCTCCAGGCCGCTGACGACGACAACTAGACGAGGAATGCAGAGCATGGCAGACAAGTTCACTATCACCATCGTCGGCCTGGGACTGATCGGCGCATCGGCCGGGCTGGCCCTCCATCGCTACCAGGACAAGGTGACCATCGTCGGGCACGATCCCGACCCGGCATGGGCCGGCAAGGCCAAGCAGATGGGCGCCGTGGATCGCACGGAATGGAATCTCATCAACAGCGTGAGCAAGGCGGATCGCGTCATCCTGGCGCTGCCTGCCGGCACGCTGCGCGAGACGTTCGAGATTGTTGCGCAGGACCTTAAGCCGGGCTGCGTAGTGTTGGACCTGTCGAGCGTCAAGACGCCGGTGCTCCAATGGGCCGACGAGCTGCTGCCAGACAATGTGCACTTCATCGGTGGGCATCCGATCATCCTGGCCGAAAACATGGACACAGCCAGCGCCCGCGCCGATCTGTTCGAAAAGAAGCTCTTCTGCATCATCCCCGGCCGGCGCGCCAGCGAACAGGCAATGAACCTGGCGATCGACCTGGTGCAGGCGATGGGTGCGCAACCGTTCTTCCTCGACGCCGTGGAGCACGATGGCATGGCGGCCGCAGTGGATCAACTGCCGGTCGTGATCGCCGGGGCGCTGATGGCGATCACGAACGGCAGCCCCGGCTGGAAAGATATGCGCAAACTGGCCGGCAGCCAGTTTTACTCCAGCACGTGGGTGGCCGAGGGAGATCCGAAAGGGGCGGCCGGCACCTGTCTTGCCAACCGAGAGCACGTGTTGCGCTGGATCGACACCCTCATCGGCGAACTGGAGGCGTGGCAGCAGCTTCTCCAGGCCGGCGATCAAGAAGCGCTGGCAAGGAAATTCGATGGGGGCCTTCAGGCAACGGCTGCCTGGGTGCGCGCCCAGATGCAGGGCAACTGGGAGGAACAGCAGGGCTCGATGAGCGACATTCCGACCAGTGGCGTCTACATGCGCCAGATGATCGGCTTCGGGGGGATGACCCGCCGGCCGGGCAAGCCACCCAAGTAGACACAGAGGCCGCCCTTCTCGCGGCAACCAGGCCGGGCTGTGAGCTCAACGGTCCATTGCGAACAGATGAACGCTTGCGCCCGGCAGCCTGAGCTGATCAGCGGCCGCGCCGTAGCGCGCCAGGTGCCGCAAGATGAAGGCTTCTTCGTCGCCTTCGCTGCCCGTGTGCACGTGGGAGAACAACAGCCAGACGCGTCCTTTGCCGCGCAGCGTCTCGACATCCTCAAGATACCTCTGCGGATTTGATCGGCCATAGCGTCCCCTGACATAGTTGGATGAATCGAAACCGTACATGGGCGCGTAATATCGGAACGCGTGCTCGGCGCCGTAGTAGACGTAGATGCTGTCATCGGGTTGGCGGTGGGCCTGCACATACGCCAGGGCCGGCCGGAGGTGCTCGCCCATCGGCGGCGCAAGGAACTTGTTGGCCGCGTTCATGCTCGGCTCCCAGAGCAGGATCACAGACAACAGCACCCAGACGCCCGTCGCGAAGGGGCCGGTCTGCCGCAACGCCAGGCGCACCCCCTCCAACCCGGCGCCGATCGCAATGAGCAGGCTGGGTACGGCGAACAGCAACAGACGTCCGCCAAACGGGTACATGCGCGCCGCCGATGCCGCGAGCGCCAGCAACAGGGGGAGGAACAACGCGACTGCCCAGGGCGGTCGCCGTCGCGCCAGCAAGACCGCACCCGAGAGCCCGAGGAGCAGCCCGAGCGACCCTGCTGAAAGCCCCGCAGGATTCACGAAGAGATTACGCAGTGCATCAAGCACCCATTGCAGATGAGCCCAGGGCGGCATCGGCATGAACGCCGGCTGCCAGAAAGCAAGCAGTCCCCTGCTCGCGGTCAGGTGGCGCAGCGAGGTAAGGTAAAGCAGACCGAAGCTGGCACTCCATACCAGTCCAGGCAGCATCAGCCGGCGGAGTCCGCGGCGATCTTTGCGCGCGAAACTGGAGACAAACAGCGCAACGCCGATGCTGGCTAGCACGAACGCGGCTGGATGAGCGGCCCACAGCGCAAGCGCGCCGCCGAATGTCAAGAGCAGATAGCCCCTCGGCGCTCCACGCCCCTCCAGGTGAGGCGCGGCAGCCAGGTAGAGCAGC
>CAYRFV010000093.1:0-15652 GCA_964423545.1 uncultured Anaerolineales bacterium
CGGCGCGACGCTGATCGTCATCGGCAGCCAGTTGGGCAAGATGTTCGGCATCAAGCTCGAAAGCGACAAGTTCTTCCAGCAGGTGGTGGAGCTCATCAGCCGCCTGGACGAAGCGCACCTGCTGACCGTCGCCATCGGCGGCGTCTGCGTGGCCGCGCTGCTCATCATGCGCCGCGTGAGTCGCAAGCTGCCCGGTGCGCTGATCGTCGTCGTTGTCGCCGTCATCGCCTCCTACGTGTTAGGGTGGGAGGCGAAGGGGGTCGCGGTGGTCGGCCCGGTGCCGGCCGGCCTGCCAAAGCTCACGGTCCCGGCGGTCACGGTGCAAGATATCTTTGCGCTGCTGCCTGCCGCCCTGGCGCTCACGATCCTGATCTATGCGGATGAGATCCTGACCTCGCGCGTCTTTGCCGCAAAACACGGCCAGAAGGTCGACGCCAACCAGGAATTCGTCGGCATCGGCACGGCCAATATCGCGGCCGGTCTCTTGACCGGCTTTCCGGCGGCGCTCAGCGCGTCGCGCACGACCGTCTGCGATCAGATGGGCGGCAAGACGCAGTGGGTCGGTCTGATCGCTGCCGCGCTCACCATCGTCTTCCTGCTCTTTCTTACGCCGTTGCTGGCGCCGCTGCCCACTGCCGCGCTGGGCGCCATCATCATCGTCGCCTCGCTCGGGTTGATCGACATTGCGGCGTTTCGCTTCCTGCGGCAGGTGCGGCCCGCCGAGTTCTGGCTGGCGGTGGTGACTGCGACGGGCGTGCTTGTCGTCGGCGTTCTCGCGGGCATTCTCGTCGCGGTGGTGCTGTCGCTGATTATTCTGCTTTATCGCATAGCGCGGCCGCACGATGCGCTGCTGGACGATGTGGATCTGGCCGGCGGCACGGTGTATCGCGGCGTCGCCGACAAGGAGACGGTGACGACCGAACCGGGGTTGATCGTCTATCGTTTCGATGCGCCGCTTGTGTTTGCTAACGCGGCGTACTTCACCGAGCGTCTGGAAGCCGTTGTCGCCAACGCCGGCGCAGGGTTGAAATGCGTGATTCTGGATGCAGAACCCATCAGCGATTTCGACTCGACGGCGGCCGAGGCGCTGGAGACGCTGGATGCCGACCTGGAGCGGCTCGGCGCCGACCTGTGGATCGCGCGCGCGAATGCGCCGCTGCGCCAGCTCCTGACGGCGACGGGCCTGACGACCCGGTTGGGCGCCGAGCACCTCTATCCTTCGGTACGCGCGGCCGTCGCGGCGTATCAGGCGCAATTCGGCGCGGCGCGCTAGTCGGGCGACTGCCCGCGTCGCAACCGTAAGAAAATCCAATCGTTGTCCATCACCTCATTAACACAGAAGGAGCCGAGTCTCATGAAAACGACAAAGCAGTATCTCTCGGTGGCGATCGCGCTGGTCGCGGTCGCTAGTGTGTTCGTCCTGGCGCTCAGCGTCGCCGGGCCAGCCTTCTCCATCGCCACGCTCACGGCGCTGGTCGGGCCGGCCGGCGCGCCAACGCCTCCCCCCGGCGACGTCATTCCGCTCCAACCGATCGAGGACCTCACCTCGCTCAACGCGACGGTCAAGATCGACGTGAACGGACTCATCAACGGCAAGAAGGCTAAGGGCGACCTCAACGGCGTGTTGACGTCGAACAACCAGGGGAAAAGCCGGATCACCGTGACCGGCAGCCTGCTGGGCGCCATCGCCGCCCAGGTCGGCGGGTCGGTGGTCGGCCTGTTCACGCCCTCCAAGGTCGATCTCTACAAGGTGCCCGACGGCGCCTACGTGGTGGTCAATGGCTTGTTTCCAGTCTGCGTCAAACCCGATACCGGCAAGGCCACCGAAGCGCTAGATGACATGAGCCCCTCCAGCCTGCTGAACATGCTGACGGACAGCGACGTGGCGCGCGGCGAGTACGTGGGCGAAGAGACGCTCAACGGCAGAACGGTCAGGCACTATGTCATCGACGGCGATACGTTCCTGGTCGCGGCGCAGAACAGCAGCAATCCCCAACTGAAGGCCTTTGGTGATGCGTTGTGGGCGGCAGAAGACGCCCATCTGTATGTGGACGCCGCGGGCGGCTATCCGGTCGCATTCAAGGGTAGCTACAGCGGCGAATTCGAGCCGCTGAAGTTTGAAGGAGACTTCAGCGTGGACATCGAACTGACCGACGTCAACACCAATACACGCGTGGACCTGCCGGCCGCCTGCAGCAAGCCCATCTCGATGTAGGGTGAGCGGTGATGTCTTGCCGGAGCGACTTGATGCAGGCCGCTCCGGCAGTCGGGCAACCGCAGGAAGTTCAAGCGTTGTGACGAGCGGTGGTCGGATGATCGGCCATGAAGAAAGGCACATGATACATGCTTGATCAGATGCTCAAGGGCAAGCATATCGGACGTTACATCCCGATCATCGGCTGGGCCAGGTCGTATGAGCGCGCGCGGCTGCGTGACGATCTGGTCTCCGGCGTCGTCGTCGGCGCGGTCATGATTCCGGTGGCGATGGCCTATGCGCAGATGGCCGGGGTGCCGCCGCAGATGGGGCTGTATGCGGCCATCGCAGGCATGACAGCGTATGCGCTCTTTGCGACCAGCCGCCACCTCAAGATCACAACCAGCTCCACCATGTCGATCATGTCGATAGCCGTGGTGGCGCCGCTGGCAGCCGGTGATCCGACTGCTATCATCGCGCTCTCCTCCGCGCTGGCGATCACGGTCGGCATCATCATGCTCGTCCTCGGCATCATCAAGCTGGGCTTCATCTCGGACTTTCTGGCCAAATCGGTGATGACGGGCTACATCTTCGGCGTGGCGTGTCTGATCGCCATCAGCCAGTTGCCCAAAGTGTTCGGCGTCTCGGGGGGCAGCGGCAGCTTCTTTCAACAACTCCAGCAGTTCATCGCCCAGCTGCCGGAGACGAACGTTTATTCGCTTGCGCTGGGCATGGGCACCATCGCCATTGTCCTGTTGATCAAACGCTTCAAGCCGCTGATTCCCGGCGCGCTGGTGGCCCTGGTGGTGGGGACCGCTCTGTCGGCCCTGCTGCAGTTGAACGAGCAGTACGGCGTAAGCGTCGTCGGCGTCATCCCGACTGGTATGACCTCCCCGACCATACCACGCATCGACCCGGGGGCTATTCCATTCCTTATCAGCGGCGCGGCCGGCATCGTGTTCCTGGCGGTCGGCGAAACCTTAGGAACGGCGCGGACCTACGCGGCGAAATATCACTACGAGGTGGATGCCGACCAGGAACTGCTGGCGATGGGCGCGGCGAATGTGAGCTCGGGCCTGTTTCAAGGCATCACGATTGACATGAGCCTCTCCAGCACGGCGAGCGGCGAGGCGGCCGGTGAGCACACCCAACTTTCATCCCTGGTCAGCGCGGCTGTCATCCTGGCCGTCGTCTTGCTCCTGGCGCCGCTATTGCGCAATCTTCCCTCGGCGGTGCTGGGCGCCATCGTGCTGACCTCCATCCTCGGGCTATTCAACTTCAAGGAATTCGAGCGTTACTATCGCCAGCGCAGGACCGATTTCGCCCTGGCGTTCACCGCTCTGGCGGGTGTTGTCACGACAGATGTCAT
Source organism: uncultured Anaerolineales bacterium (assembly GCA_964423545.1). Classification (GTDB taxonomy): domain Bacteria; phylum Chloroflexota; class Anaerolineae; order CG2-30-64-16; family CG2-30-64-16; genus JALOOE01. Next base: position 3,564 of record CAYRFV010000093.1, read on the forward strand.
GACGGGTCTGATACTTGCGGTGCTGTTATCGTTGGTGATGCTTCTGTATCGCGCCAGCCGGCCGTACATCGCGCTGGTGGGCAAACGTCCGAGTGGTGAATACAGCGACATGGGCCGGCACCCCGACGCTCAACCGATTCCTGGTCTGGTGATCCTGCGTCTGGATGCGCCGCTATACTTCTTCAACGCCAACGTGGCGCGCACGCAGATCTTGGAGCAGCGGAGCGCGGAACCGCCGCCGCAAGCCATCCTGTTGGATCTGGGGGCGAGCGCCGATCTGGACATCGGCACGTCCGACATGCTGCGCGATCTGATCAGTGATCTGCGTCGGGCCGACATCGATCTGCTCCTCGCTCAGGTGCGCGGCTCGATGCGGCAGCGAATGCGCGTCACCGGGCTGTTCAATCATATCGGCGAAGACCACGTTTTCCTGAGCGTTGACGCTGCGGTGCAGGGTTTTCTGAGTCGCCCGGCGGCGGCGCCGCTTCCTCCCGCAGCCAGTGGGGCTGCTGAGCCAACCGCATGATTGGATGGAGCAGTATTGTGCCAGCGCAGGGTCGATCCGCCGGCTTCATCGCGCGGCGCAGACGTCTCAGCACGTCATCGCGCCGCGCACGCCATACTTGCCGCCGGCTTCGGTCACGCCGGCTCCGGTGAGCGAAAAGCGTCTTCACCGTGCCGGCCAGCGCTTATAGTTCCCGCGCGTTTTTCATGCTTCACTCGGTGTCAGGGTTGGCAGCCCGCTCAATCGCCAGCCGTCCGCACCCACTCGAGATCGGCCAGGAAGAGCGACCCGCTGGGCGCCTGGTCGAACAGCAGTGCGATCTCCCGGATATCGGTCTTATCCACCCCTTGCAGGGCAGACACCGGGACCCGCACGACGGTCAACGGCAGCCTGCCGGTGAACATTTCCCCGAATAGCGTGTCCATCTCCACCTCGCCGGCCGGGTAGCGCAGGGCAGGCTCGTCGGGGCGCGTGGCGATCTTGGCCGTCTTTCCCGCGGCATCCGTCACCCGAATCGAAAACGATTGGCTGGCGCCTGCTGCGTTCAGCGGCGAGAGCGGATCGAGCGCTGCCCGCAGGGTGATGGCGGTTGCAGTCGAGAGGTCGCCTTTGCCCGGTGGGATAGCGAACCTGAGCGCTCCGCCCGGTTTGTCCCACGAGACAATCGCCAGCGCAGGATTTCCAGGGATCGTCACCGTGGTGCGCCGGCACGGCTCTGTGCCCGGCTTCATGAACGGGGTGTAGGAGCCGGCTTCGCAGAAGAACGTCTTCACGCCGTCAGCGACGACTGCCCCGCCGAGGCGGTTCGTCGTCAGTTCACCCTCGTTCTGGGGCGTGAAGACCGCCGCGCGGTCCACCGCGCTGGGCAAACTCGCGACGCGCGCAGGTCGCCCATACAGCTCACTCGGCGCCAGAACCCGGGGGTCGATGCCCAGGCCGACAAGCTCGCGGCCGTTTGCGCGCTTGTCTGGGGAGGTCTCGCCAGCCAGGGCCGCGTTGAAGAAATCGAGCGCGTAGTCCGCCAGGAAGGCCTGCTGCGCTTCCGGGTCAAGCAGTGTGGCGCAGTCAGGTCTTCCCCGCACACCAAACGGGTCGCTGTCGAGTGTGGCGTTGAAGGCGTTGTGGTTGGCGCGCTCCAGGAAGGCGGAGGTTGCCCAGGCACGTTGCCCGGGCGCCAGGCGAACGGCCTCATAGAACACCTGCCCCGCCTGGTCGACCACGTCGCCGTCGCACATCGGCAGCAGAACTGCCAGCGGGACAGGCACGCCGCTCACGGGGTCAGCAAAGCCGGGCGACGGCGCGATCATCAGGATCGCACTCACCGGGCCGTAGCCGGCCGGGTCCGCCGCCGCGGCAGCCAGCACAGGACTTTGCGTGAGCGTCAGCGCATCATCGCCCCCGCGCGAATGGCCGGCGAAGGCCAGCCGGCGCATGTCCGCCTTTCCCTTCAGGTCGAGGCCGAACTGATTCGCGCCGCCTGATGAAGCGAGAGACAGCGCTCGCAGGTGCTTGTCGACGATCTGCGTAATCCGTTCGCCCGGCGTCCCCTCGCCGAAGCCGAAGGTGTTCTCAGCATTGATGTTGATGGACAGCGCGACGTAGCCGTTGGCGGCCAGGTGCTCCACCAGATATCCGAAGCCCCGGTAATTGGGCCGCTCGTCTGCCGGGTCGCACGGCCAGCGGTCCACGTGGTCGATCACCGGACAGCCGGGGTGCGTCCCGTGCAGGATCACGATCACGGGGAACGGCCCCTGCCCGCGATGGGGCGCGGCGATCAGCCCGTTCAGCCGCACCGGCATGGAGCGAAATCGACTGTCTGCTGGAAAGCGCTCTTGGACGATGGTTGCTTCGCCCAGGTCGTACGCGATTGCTTGCGGCAAGTTCTCCGATTCGGCAGGGGTTCCGGCCCGGGTGACGTCGGACGGGCTGGGTGGCAGAGGCGGCGGCATCACACAGGCCGCCAATAAGCCGAGGGTTGCGGTGATCGCCCCCAGTCTACAGGCAAGGCGTAGCCGATGCATCAAACAGGTCTCCTCAAGCGGCGAAGATCATCCGCCCAGCAGGACAGCGATCAGCACCATGATCGCGGCCGCGCCGAGCAGCAACAGGCCGATCTTCCAGGGATTGGCCCCGGTATACCGGCCCCACCGGAATCCGGCATAAAAGAGCATGGCGAACGAGATGATGTTGGAGATCCATATGGCCAACGCGCCGTGCCCGCGCAGCAGCACCAACGGCGCCAATGAGGGCGCTACAGCCAGGATCGCCACGAGCACCGATCCCGCGGCGCCGATGAAGTCCTCCCGCTGGAATCCGACCGGGCGAGGCCTGCTATCTCGCAGATGCGCTAACATGTCCTCGTAGATCATCAGCCGGCGATCTTCTCCGGTGATGGGCTCAAAGATATGGTCGAATTGATCGGCAATCACGTCCACGGCTGCTTCGTCTGTCTCAGCTGCCTGGATTTGCGCCAGAATGCGATGGCGTTCGCTGCGCTCGAACAGGGAAAACAGGATGTACAGGATGCCGTCGATGACTCCCCAGGCCAGGGCGGCGCCGAACGCGGCGCTGGCGAGCTCGTTCATCGATTCGGCGGAAATGGGCTGGCCGGGGTAGGGGCCGATCTTCACGACCGCCGCCCATAACGTGAAGATGAGCACGATGAGGATGGCGAAGATGGCTTCGGCCAGCAGATCGATCGGCGCGAGGAGACCCTCGAGGAAGCTGCCGGCCAGTGTGGCGTGCGCACGAGGATACAGAATCCGTGCGGTCATGGATTCACCCTCCACGCGGAGCGTTCCCGGCTGTCCGCCGACGTGCTCTGCGGAACCGATCCATCAGCCGGGTTGCTCCAGCCGGCGTGCATCGCGTTGCCGGATCCTTCCCGAAGGCCGTGAGGCCTTCGGGAAGGATGTTCATCGGGGATTGGCCGGCCGCTTACGGCGCGCGCGTCGCAAAGACGGCCAGCTCATCCGCCCCGGACCGAATCTGCAACTGGTCGCCGCTGATCTGGAACGTTGCGGCGGAATGGAGCGCTTCGAGATACTGCTGCTCCTGCAGCATGACGCCTTCCGGCTTATCGCATATCATCGAGGTTGCGCTCGGCCGGTCGACGGACAGCGAGTTGCCGCTGGCTCGATAGCCCGCGCTGTATGTGTTGCAGCCGGACCGACCGGAGACGCGACCCGCCGTGTCGAAATCCAGCGAGATAGTCGTCCCCGCGATGAGCCCCACTACGGCGCCCCTGCCGTTGTTGAAGTTCGTCACGGTCCAGCGCGTTCCGGCCAGCGGGTCGACGGCCGGCGGTGGTGCAACCGGCGGGGGTTGGGGCGGCGCGATCGGCTGCAATACGTTGATCGGGATCTGGCGGAAGACGGTCGTACCGTTGCGCAGCAGCACCCGCATCTCATAGGTGGTCGTGGTGCTCGGGCAGACGCGCTCGCTGCCTTGCCCGGTGCGCGGGAAGCGGTGATAGGGCTCGCCCAGCGGGTAGACCCAGACCGCCTGCACATTCTGCACCGACCAGTTAATGGTGGCGCACTCCCCTTGCGTGATGCTGGTCCGGTCCGCCCAGAACGAGATCTCGGGTGAGGGTGTGGGCGGGGGCGGTGGCAGCGCCGTGGGCCGTGCGGTCGGCACGGGGGTCGGCGTCGGGGGCCGAGGCGTGGGCGGGGGCGGCGACTGGATCACCGGCACGTTTTCGGCGTTGGTGGCCAGCACGAAATCGGCTGACACCCAGCCGATGCCGCCGGGCAACGATGGCGCCGACACGGCCCACCACCGGCCGTCTGCGCTGCGGCCGGCTATCTCGGCCTCGTCACCGGCGCGCGCGGCGGCGATGACCGGGAAGGCGGTGCTCGGCCCCGAACGGACATTGAGCGTCTGTGCGCCAACCACGCGTCCCTTCGGCGTCTTCGGGGCCGGCTTCGGCTCCGGCAGATCGATGATCGCCTTGCGCTTCATCACGACGGCGAGCGCATCCTCAGCCGTCCGCATCTGCAGCATATCGCCCTCGATGCTGTAGGTCGCGGCGCTCTCCAGCGCGGTCAGAAATTCCGTTTCCTGATCCATGACGCCTTCCGGCTCTGGGCAGAAACGGAATGTCCTGGCGGGCGTTCCGATCTCTATGGCATCGCCGTTCACCGAGTAGCCGGCGAAGTACTGGTTGCACCCGGCATCGCCGGTGATCTCGCTCTCGCCGAAGTTAGCAGAAATCTCGGTGTCGGCCAGGAGGCCCACCACGGCTTGCCGGCCGTTGTTGAAGTTGACCACCTCCCAGGAGGTGCCGGCCAGGCTCTGGGCGTCAGCCACGAAGGTGGCCAGGATCTGATCGCCCGCCAGCAGGACCAGGATCTTCTTGTTGGCCAGGAAGTTCGTGGTGGCGGCGAGCGCTGCCATGAATGCCGTGGCCTGCTTCATGACCGGCTCGGGACACATGATCATGGTGGAGGCTGCCGGCTGTCTGAAGGTGAGGGTGGCGCCTTTCTGAGCATAGGTTGTGCGGAAGCGATTACAGCCGTCAGAGCCGGTCGCGCTGCCGTCCTTGTTCAACTGGAGTGTGACCATAGCGCCCGGCAGCGGCAGGTTGCCGTCGAGTGCACTGAGCACCCACTTCGTATCGGCCAGGCTGATAGGGGCCGCCGCAGCCCTATCCGGGCCGATTGCGCCCGCGGCCGGGACGGCCGGCGCAACGAGCGGCACGCTGACCGCTGTCACCAAGACAACGATCAGAAACACGGTAGATTTCGCGAGACTTCCCACAGTAGCAACTCCTTTCTGATTGGGATGAAATTGTGGTCGGGCGCATTGCGGTGCGCGGCTCTCGATGCGCTGCAGCGCGTCGCTTCGCTCCGCAGCAGCCAGGCCGGGGCCGATTGCGCCCGTTGCCGGGCGGTGTTACCGGCGACTCCTGGAATCGATCTACTTTTCCTCCGTATGCAGCAGCACGGGCTGCGTCTGCCAATCGTAGCGGATGGCCAGCGTCCGGATCGCGAAGAACAGACCGATGATGATCCAGGCCGCGACCGTCGCGCTCACGTGCAGATAGACTTCCAGCACGACGAACAGGATGCAGGCGACGAACGCGGCCGACAGGTAGAACCTGCCCGGCTTGAGGATGGTCGGCGTGTTGCCCACCGTGATGTCGCGCAGCAACCCCCCGCCGAAACCGTTGATCATGCCGATCAGCACGACGCCGGGCGTCGGGATCCCTGCCTCGAGCGAAAGCTGCATTCCTACGACCGCAAAGGCCGGCACACCCAGCGCGTCGATCAGGTTGATCAGATTGTCAACCAGCCGCATGTTGGCGATCCGCTGGCGGAAGAGCCGCACCACGAACGCGGCCAGCAAAATCAACGGCAGGTACCACGCATCGGTCACGACGGGCGGCAGCTGATTCAAGAACAGCCCGTCGCGCAGCAGACTGCCGCCCGTTGCGGCCAGCAGCGCAATGACGACGACCCCTGCCATGTCATAGCGCTTGTGCATGCCCACAATCGCGCCGCTCAGCGCCCAGAGAAAGGTGGCGAAGTAGTCGAAGAGCGGCGGAAGCTGAAAAGACAGCGAAGTCATGCGGCTAGAGCCGGACCGGGTACCCCGGCCCGACCGGGATGCCCAGGATGAACCACAACAGCAGCAAGAGCAGCCACACCACGAGCATCACGACGGCGTACGGCATCATGAGCGCGACGAGGCTGCCTACCCCGAACTTCTTATCATAGCGTTGCGCAAACGCCACGATGACCGGGAAGTATACCATGAGCGGCGTCAGCGTGTTCATGGGCGAGTCGGCCACGCGGTAGGCGGCGAACAGGGTCTGCGCCGGCACGCCGAGGCGCACGAACAGCGGCACGAAGATGGGCGCGAAGATGGCCCATTTGGCCAACGAACCGGGCATGATCAGGTCGAGCACGACGATGACCAGCACGAACCCGATGAGCAGTGGGATCGCGCCGATGCCGGCGGCGCTCAACGCGTCCGCAAGCGCGACGGCGATCACGTTAGGTATCTGGCTGTAGTTGAAGTAGGCAATGAACTGCGAGATCATCAGCAGCGTCAGGATCAGCCCGCCCAGCCCGGCGAAGGTCTTGATGATGGCCCCGATCACATCGTTCGCGTGCTTGTACTTTCCTACGGCCGCGCCATACGCGACGCCTGGGATGAAGAAGCACAGCATGATGATGAACAGCAGCGAGGCCATGAAGGGGGTCCGCCCGATGATCTCGCCCGTCTGCGGATCTCGCAAGGGCGCGCCCTGCGGGAAGGTGCACAGCGCCACCACGGCCAACACGCCGAGCAGCGCCAGCCCCGCGTTGCGCATGCCTCGCGCGTCGAGTTTCGGATCGACCTCTTCACTTGGCGCCGGCCCCTCTTCGCCCGCATCCGCCGGATTGTAGGCGCCCAGGCGCGGCTCGATCACCCGCACCGTGATGATCCCCGCCACGATCGTCATCACAAAGGTCGAAACGACCTGGAAGAAGTAGTCCGCCGTGATGGAGATGGCCGGCGCGCCGATCAGCTCCAGCGACTCGTTCGTGATTTCGAACAACATCGCGTCGTTCGGCGTCACGATCAGATTCGCCATGAAGATGGCTGCCACGCCGGCAAAGCCGGCCGCGAGGCCCGCAATCGGGTGTCTCCCGACGGCCAGGAACGCGACTGCGCTCAACGGGATGAGGATCAGGTAGCCCGCATCTGACGCCACGCTCGACAGCGCGCCGACGAAGACGATCAGGAAGGCAATCAGCGCGGCCGGGGCCACCTTGACGAGCTTGCGGATCAGGGCCGCCATCAGCCCGCCCTGCTCCGCCGCGCCCGCGCCCAGGAGCGCGATGAGGGTAATGGCGAGCGCGCCGAAACCCTGGAACGTCGGCACAAACGACGTGAACATGAACCGGATGCCTTCGATGCTCAAGATGGGCCGGATCGCGATCGTCGTCGACTTGATTTCGTAATGCGTCGCGTCGGCGACGGGCGGCAGCTCCACGCTCGGCTGGCTCAAGTCCTCGTAGTAGTTCGGCGGCACCGCGATAGGCGCCGGTACGGCGATCTCTTCCGTCACGCTGACGCCGAGCCAGCCCAGAACGGACGACAGGACGATAATAAAGAGAATCAAGTAGGCAAACATGAGCACCGGGTGAGGCACCTTGTTGCCCACCCGCTCGACGCCATCCAGCAGCTTGTCCATGAACGAGCGCTGAACGGGTTGGGCCGGAACACCTGCGGTCATTGTCTCCCCTCCTCGATCAGAAGCACGATGGCATGCATCGCCCGCTCGCCTGTCATCGTGGAGCGGGCGACGCACCTCTATTGAGCATACTGCCTGAGGAACGCCGCGAGCAGCCGGACGCCGGCGCCGGTCCCGCCGTGGCTCTCATACGGCTTGGCCGGCTTGTCGACCCAGGCGACGCCGGCGATATCCAGGTGCACAAAGGGATAGTCGCCCACGAAAGCGGCAAGGAATGCACCGGCCGTAATCGAACCGGCCGCGGGCCCGGCCAGGTTCTTGAGATCCGCGATCTCGCTTTTCACCATCGCACGGTATTCATCCCACAGGGGGAACGGCCACACGCGTTCGCCGGTCTCTTCGCCCGCGGCTGTCACGCGGTCGAGCAGGGCCTGATCTGTGCCCATCATACCGACGGCATGAGACCCCAGCGCGATGATCATCGCTCCGGTCAGCGTCGATAGTTCGACGATCGCGTCAGGTTTGTACCGGAGACTGTAGGAAAGCGCATCGGAGAGGATGATGCGGCCCTCGGCGTCGGTGTTGAGCACCTCAATGGTCTTGCCGCTCAACGTGCGCACGATGTCGCCCGGCCGGTAGGAGTCACTGCTCGGCATATTCTCCGCGGCGGAGACGAGTCCGACGACATGGAGCGGCAGCTGAAGCTCCGCCACCACCTGCATCGCGCCGAACACGGCCGCGGCGCCGCCCATATCCGACTTCATCGTTTCCATGGCGTTGGCCGGCTTCAGCGAAAGGCCGCCGGAGTCGAAGGTCAGCCCCTTGCCCACGAGGCAGATGGTGGGAACGCCTTCGCGCGCCTCGCCGTACTCCATCACAATGAAGCGAGGGTCGTTGGCCGAACCTTTGCCGACTGCCAGGATACCGCCGAAGCCACCCTCAGTCAGGAGGGCTTTATCCAGTACGGTCACCCTCAGGCCGCCGCGCTCGCCGAGCCGCACGGCCGCGTCCGCCAGCTTGGCCGGCGTCATGGCATAGCCCGGTCCGTTGACCAGATCGCGCGCAAAGGCCACCGCACGGGCGGTCACGAGTCCCAGCCCCACCCCCGCGCGCGCCGCGTCGCCCGCGAACAGCGTCGCCCGCTCGACCTCAAACGTCTGCTCATCGGTCAGGCCCGTTCGGTAGCGCCAGAAACGATACCCCGCGAGCGCCAGCCCCTCGGCAAACGCCTGTCCCGCCTGTGCGGCCGCCAGCGGCAGTTCGCCCGCCACCGCCACAGTCACGTCGCGCACCTGCAGCCGCTGCGCCTCCCGTCCCGCAGTCGCGCTCACACGGCGGATCGTTTCTGCAGCGGCTTTGGCCCGCGCGCCCAGGCCGGCGAGCAACACGCGCCGCGGCGCGACGGCCCCACACGGATAGAGCAGCAGCGTCTCGTTCGCACGCCCCCGAAAGTCGCCGGGTTCGAGCAGCCCGGCCACCGCCGGAGGCAGCGCCTCGCCCTCGAACACGCCCAGCACAGCCAGCCCTGATGGTTCGGCCAGCACGTCCCCTGTCTTGACGTTGATCTCCATGCGCACCTCGATCAGCCCATATGGCCGGGCGTTGGTTCGCCCGTTGTCTGCGCGCCCGGGGTCGCTCCCGATCGGACGCCAGCCTCCGCCGCCCAGAGCTGGGCCAGCTTCACGCACACCTCAGTCGCCTGCGCCATGTCTTGCAGGCTGATCCACTCCAGCGGTCCGTGGATTTCCTGCATGCCGGTGAACACGTTGGGCGTCGGCAGGCCCAGCTCGGTCAGCCGCGAGCCATCGGTTCCCCCGCGCACGGGCACGGAAAACGGCTCGACTCCCGCCTGCCGGCACGCCTCTCGCGCCAGGTCGACCGGCCGCATGTCGTCCTCCAGCCAGTAGCGCATGTTGCGGTACTGCCTGGTGATCGCGCATTCGATGTGAGCTCGCGGTTCGCCGGCCTGGATCGCGGCGCACACCTTCTGGAGCAGCTCCCCCTGGGCTGCCAGCCCTTCGAGCTCGAAGTCGCGCAGGATGAGATCGAGATTCATCTCGGCTGCACCGCCGCTCATGCCGGTGACGTGGATGAAGCCCTGGCGGCCCGCCGTGGTCTCCGGCGTCAGGGTGGCGTGCGGCAGCGCATCGACAATCTTGGCCGCGAGGTGCGTCGCGTTGACCAGCTTATCCTTGGCCCAGCCCGGGTGGATCGATACGCCCTTGATCTTCACCCGGGCGCCGTCGGCCGAAAACGTCTCGAAGACGACCTCGCCCAGGTGTGCGCCGTCAAGCGTGTAGGCGACCTCGGCGGCCAGGTCGGCCGGCAGGTCGGGATGAACGCCGCGGCCGATCTCTTCGTCCGGCGTGAAACCGATCCGGATGGCGCCGTGGGCCAGCTCAGGCGTCTGCAGCAGGTGGCGTGCGGCCGCCATAATGATGGCGATGCCTGCCTTGTCGTCTGCGCCGAGGAGTGTTTTCCCCGAGGCCGTCACGATGTCGTCCCCCACCTTTTGGCCCAGGTACGGCAGTGTCTTGGGCGAGAGCACCTGCTCCGGGTCGTCAGGCAGGACGATATCCCTTGCGTCGTAGTGACGGTGTACGATCGGGGTCACATCCTTGCCGGTGAATTGGGGCGTGGTGTCCACGTGCGCCAGCAGCGCGAGGGTGGGCGCTCCCGTATCGACCGTGGCCGGGATGGTTGCCAGCACTGCCCCGTACGGAGTCTGCGTCACCGCCTGTGCGCCGATCTCCCTCAATTCCTCCGCCAGCAAGTTCAGCAGATCGAATTGGACCTGCGAGCTGGGCGACGTCGACGAAGCGGGATCGGCTGTCGTGTCGATCTTCACGTAGCGCAGGAAGCGCTCCTCTAGCTCCGCCAGGAATCGTGCGCTCATACCCTCCCTTTCCTCGCATTGCGGCCGCATCGAACGATGCGGCTCTCAACGCGGCAGCTGCGCCAGCTCGTCAAGGTAGACGATGGCTGTCTGGATGCCCCGTTCAAACATGTCGATGCGGTAATGCTCGTTGGGCGAGTGCAGGCCGTCTGTATCCAGTCCGTAGCCCATCATGACCACCGGGATCTTCAGCAGGTCGGCCAGCTCGGCCACGATGGGAATGCTGCCGCCGCCCCGCGTGAACACCGGCGTATGGCCCCAGCCTCGCTCGTACGCCGCCGCCGCGGCCTGCATCTCGAGCAGGTCGAAGGGGATCAGCGCGGGCTTGCCGGTCGTGAGCAGCCGCACCTCGACCTTCACCGTCGGCGGCGTCGCAGCTTCGATAGCCTTCTTGATCAGCTCGTAGATCTTGTGAGCGTCCTGGTTGCCCACCAATCGGGAGCTGATCTTGGCCCCCGCGCGCACGGGGATGATCGTCTTGGGGCCAGGGCCGGTGTAGCCGCTCCACAGGCCGTTGATGTCCAGCGTCGGCCGCGCTGAGACGCGCTCCCGGATCGTGTAATTCGCGTCGCCCCAGGCCGCGGGCACGCCGGTCGCAGCCTTGAACTGCTCTTCGGTCAGCGGCGCCTTGGCGAGCATCGTGCGTTCCGCTGCCGTGAGCGGCACCACGTCGTCATAGAAGCCGGGCACTGCGATCGTGCCGTCTGCATGGTAGAGCTTGCTGAGGATTTCGACCAACGCGAGCGCAGGATTGTGCGTCGCGCCGCCCCAGAAGCCGCTGTGCAGGTCCTCGCGCGGCCCCTGGACCTCGACCTCGAGGTAGGTCATCCCGCGCAGGCTGTGCGTGATGGCCGGCTCCTCGACGACGCGCATCGATGAGTCGCTGATGACGCAAACGTCGGCCCGGATCAAGTCAGCGTGCTCCTTGACCCACGGCACGAGGTTCGGTGAGGATACCTCCTCCTCGCCTTCCAGCAGGATCTTCACGTTGACGGGCGCCGCGCCGCTCGTCTTCAGATACGACTCGAGCGCCTTGACCTGAATGAAGAGCTGGCCTTTGTCGTCGGTGGCCCCGCGCGCGTAGATTTTGCCGTCCTTAATCACCGGCTCGAAAGGCTGCGTGTCCCAGCCGTCCTCCATGACCGCGGGCACCACGTCGTAATGGCCGTAGATCAGCACCGTCCGTTTGTCCGGCCCTGCGCCCAGCCACTCGCCGTATACGACCGGGTGGCCGGCGGTCTCCATGACGCGGGCATCGTCAAGTCCCAGGGCCGCCAGGTGCGCGGCCAGCCACTCGGCGTTGCGCCGCGTGTCCGCGGCGAACGCGGGGTCTGCGCCGACGCTGGGAATGCGCAGCATCTCGAAGAGCTCGTCCACGAACCGGGCGCCGTTGTCACGCGCGTACGCGCGCGCCGTGTCAGGCAACGGGTCGCCCGAATGCGTTCGGCGGGCGCCGTTGTCACGCGCGTACGCGCGCGCCGTGTCAGGCAACGGGTCGCCCG
>CAYRFV010000093.1:15752-18493 GCA_964423545.1 uncultured Anaerolineales bacterium
AATGCGTTCGGCGCGCGCCGTTGTCACGCGCGTACGCGCGCGCCGTGTCTGTCGAGTGTGTCATGATGCCTCCTTCATCCCGCGGCAGACGGGGCCGTCTGCGCGTGCCTGCCTTCTTCGTCGACGATCTCTTTCGCGTCGAGCTCCGTGAGCCGGTACCGCGGCAGCCGCAAAGCCGGGAAAATCGCCACCAGGCAGATCAGGGCCAGCAGCATGAAGGACGACTGGAGCGCCCTCACCCGGGCTTTCTCGTTAATGCGCATCAGCGCGTCGATCTCCGCGGGTGTAGCCGCGGTTTGGGCGAGCCGGTTCTCGAGCTGCGCGTCGCTGACGAAGTCCACCTGGTCGACATTGTCCAGGTTGAACTCAGGCGGCAAGGTGGCGCGGTTGAGGCCCGCTCCCAGCGCTGCGGTCAGCAACGTTACCGCTACGACGCCCGCAAAGGCCGCGCCGAGCGCCGAAGAGACGTTGTTGACCACCCCGCGCAACGCGCCGACATCCCCCGCGTACTCCTTCGGCGACGCGGACACCAGCACGTTGAAAAGCAATGTCAGCATCGTGCCTTCGCCGATCCCGGCGAGCATGAGGCCCAGAATCACCAGTAGCGTGCCCCAGCCGGCGCCGATCGCCAGCGCGACGAGTGCGAAGCCGAGCGCGTTGATGATGAAACATCCCGCGCCCAGCACGCGCGGGTTGAGGCGGCCGTAGAGTCGCACGGAGAGGATCGCGGCCGCAGCCACGGCCAGGGCATAGGGCACGATCGCCACCGACGTGAAGAGCGGCGTGCTGCCCTGCACGATCTGGATGTAGAGCGGGATGAGGAAGCTGATTGCAGACCCGAGCGCCCCGGCCACCAGGAAGGCCAACACGGCGTTGCGCTCCTCAGACGAATTCAGCACCTCGCGGGCCAGCAGCGGCGTTTTGCCCTGCGACTCGCGACGCCGCAGCCAGACGAAGAAAGCCTGGCCCAGCACGATGCCGATGACCATGAAGATGGGCACGGGCGACAGGCCCAGCACGTTGAACGGCGCGTCCGGGGTCGCCAGCACCGGGCCCCACCGGTTGATATTGTTGAAGGCGACGAGGATGAGCGTGATCGCGAGGGCCGACAGCACGACGCCTACGAAGTCGATCTGGATATCTCTTTGCCGCGGCACGGCCGCGATGCGGAAGCTCAACAACAGCACCAGGAGCGACTGGAGGAAAATGAGGCCGAACGAAACGCGCCATGTGAGCGCGGTTGCGATGAAGCCGGCCACCACGAACGCCAGCCCGCTGGCGATGGCCGGGATGCTCGCCAGGATGCCGAGGGCCTGCGCCTGCTGTTTCCCCCGGTAATTGGCCGCGATCAGCACGACCAGCGTCGGCACCAGCAGTGCGGCGGCCAGGCCCGCGAGAAGCTGCGCGAAGTTCATCATGGTCGCGTCGCGGCTGAACGCCATGATCGCCATGGCAACGCCGTGGGCGACCGCGCTGACCTGGAACACCAGGCGCTCGCCGAACAGCTTCCCCAGCTTCGCCCCCAGCATCACGAAAGCCGCAACGGCCAGCGAGTACCAGACCAGGGCCGTCGACACCGCGGTCGCAGGCGCGTTCAAGTCCTGCACGATCGGACCGAGCGAGACCGGCAGCGCGTTCACGTTGATGCCCATCTGCAGTTGCGCGATGACGATGATGATCAGGGGCAGCCAGGGGGCGGTCAGTTCCGCTTTCCCGACCGACTTCAATGTGTTGACCATAGCGCTCGCTCCCGGTGTCTACGGATCAACTGGTGTTTGCGGATCAACCGACGAAGCCGGTGATCCCTTTGAACAAGAAGAACAGGCCGAAGATCAAGGAGGCCGCCGCCAGGACCTGGCGGTCGTTCCGCTCCAACCAGGCACGGATGGCAGCCAAAGCGCTGCCTGCCCGCCGCGGTGATACGGCGTAAGCGATCACGGCGATCAGTCCGAACGCCTGGGCAGCCAGCACGTAGGTGAGAAAGAGCGCGAGGTTGGCCGGCGGACCCAGGCCCGTACTGCCCAGGATGCCTATCGCCGACAGGGTGAACACCCACTGCTTGGCGGAGATCGCCACCAGCGCCGCGCCCAGGCCGAAGGCTTGCAGCGTCGAGAGTCCCCCGAGCGCTGCCAGCCATTGCGGCGGCGGCGCATCAGGGTCGTCTTCCTTGTTCCATTTCTTGTACGCGGTGATCAGCATCAGGATGCCGATCACCAGCAGCAGCGCCGAGACGATGAGATTGCCCCCTGCCGCAGTCGTGGCCGCGGGATCGCTGCCGAGAACCCAGCCGAAAACAATGCCCTGCGCCAGACGCACGAGGGCGGCGCCGCCGATGAAGACCGCGCCTCTCAACACGCCGCCCTGGTGGCTCAACAGCAGGAGAATGATGATGATCGGGATGGGCACCACGGCGGCGCCAAGCATCAATGGCAGCAGGTCAACCAGAACGGAACCCACACTCTGCGGTGCGATCAGGGTTTCCACCTGCAAGGTCCTCCCCCTATACGCTCCTGACGCCTTCAGCTCGGCACGGCGATTACCACCTGTAGATCGCGGCCCTGGGGTCGATCGCCGCCGGCAGCACAGGGGCCATGGCCTGCGGGACGTTCACGGCCGCAGAGGTCAGTCCGGCGTCCAGGTATGAGACGATGCGCCCGCGGTCCGGTTGCACGTACTGCTTTGCAGCGGTCAGTGGTTCCATCGCCCCACTGACGCGGCGGCAAGCAGGTTGCTGGCAGCAG
>CAYRFV010000094.1:0-18148 GCA_964423545.1 uncultured Anaerolineales bacterium
CGGTCACCGAGGTAGGGCCTCACCTTGGACAGGTTCTTGTCGCCCACGACCACGATCGGAGCGTCGACCGCCTCTCGGCTCGGACTCGCCCCAAAGTACGCCTTCTTGGGGTAATCGCGCAGGTACCACTCCAGCGGCCAAGTGGAGTCGTCGTCATAGGCAACCTTGATCGAGTTGTCGCCGGTGGTCTTGCGCGAGATTTCCTCGATCTGCGCCATCGCCAGTTTGATATCCGGCGTGGCATGGGCGTAGACCATCGGCTCGGTGGCGTAGTCATAGTTGATGAAGGCGAAGCGATAGCTTGCAGCCACCGTGAAGAGCGCAAGGAGGCCCAACAACGTCACGGTGACGATGCGCAGGCTCTGGCGCCAACCCAAGACGACGACGCGGTCATAGATGAAGTACAGGAGCGCCAACGCCACCAGGAGCGCAAGAATCCATTGCACCGTATTGCTCAACCCATTGACCGTGACATCTGCAAAGGGCTTTTTCCCCGCCACGGGAAAGACCGCCTTCAGAGCAAGGAGCAGGAGCGGCGTCATGAGCATCAGCCAGAACCCGCCTCTTCTGCGCGTCTCGCCCCAGTCGATCCCTTCCCATAGCCGGCCAAACCACAACCCGGCCAGAAACGACATCGAGGTGGCGAAGTAGACCACGTGCCAGGCCATCTTTTCGCCAACATAGGTGAATACGGCCCACGTGCCCAGAACCCAAAACACCAGGAACGCCTCGAAGACCGCCTGGACGCCGAACACAGGAGTCGGCAGCAGCTCAACGCCGGCCGCGGAAGCTTCCTTGCCCGCCGAACCCGACTTCCTGGCGCGCGCGCGTTGCGGCTCAGCGCTCGGCGAGGCGCCGGACGTGGTGTAGCGTCCCCTCACCAGCCACACAACCCATGCAGCGATGCCGCCTATGCCCAACAACAGCGGCAGAAACTCGTAGATGGGAACCAGGCCCCAGAAGTAGTACCACGGCTGGCCGCCGCGCATCACCGCTTGCTGATCGATCCAGTAGCCGAGCGAACCGATCAGCCCTGTGCCGATCCCTTGTCCGTTCGTCAGGAACGTCGTAAAAAAGAGAATCTCGATCGCCCAGAAGAAACCGGCCGCGTAGAACCAGCGCGCACGGAACCACAGCCACCCGATCACGCCGCTCAAGACGAACAGAATCGCCAGCACCATGAAGCCCTGCCACACCATCTGGAGCGTGATCTGGCCGGGATTGTTGAACTGGCTGATCTGCCAGCCGAAAGCCTTGAGCACCACAGCCGAGAGGTAGGGCAACACCAGGGTGCCAAGCAGGAAGATCAGATCAAGCTCGGCGAAGGCGCGCAGTCTCATCCGCCATGACCAAGCGACGAGGACCACAAGGATGAGGGTGACGGCCGCGCCGAGACCCAACAGGATCACATCGAACGGCTTCACCTTGAAGACATAGCTGAGCAGGCCGGCGCCCACTGCAGCGAACGCGAAGGCCGCCATGACCCGATAGGATGTGCGCCGGCCTTGATCGCCGCCATTGGCGGGCCAATCCGCAGCCCAGAGTTGCGCCGCCAACGCCACCACCAGGAACCCTCCGAAGACGCCGCCGAAGATGAAAGAGGCCTCCATCGTCAGAAAGGCGAATGCGAGTGCAGCCGCCGTCGCGATCAGCCACCCAGTGCCCCGCGTTTCCATGTAGCGAAACATGCACAGCGCCAACAGCACCAACAGGGCACACAGCATCACTTCATCCCGGATGTAGCGGCTGTAGTAGAGCAGCGCTGGCGATATGGCGAGCATCAACCCCGTTGCGAATGCACCCACCTTGCCCATCCAGCGGCGAAAGAAATAGGCCAGCCATACCAGGGCGATGCCGAAGATCGCCACCTGGATGCGCGAGCTCCAATCGTCGACGCCGAAGACGAAGTAGGCGACCGCGTTGAGGATAAACTTCAGAGGACCATGCATCATGGGTTGATGCTGGTAGCCGCGGCCATCGTAGAGCTGCCACGAGTAGACGGTGTGCAGGCTCTCGTCGTGGCTCATCGCCCGATCACCGAGACCGATCACACGGCTCAGGGCCGTGACAATCAGCAGCATCGCCCAGAGCAGTTTCTCGGCGTCCCACCTCAACAGGGAAACGAGGGTCCGATCCAGGAAACTCGCAGGCCTGGCCTCAACATTCTGCATGGAAACTAATCTCCGACATGTTCTCGTTGACCAACAGCCGAACGCCCAACGCGCCTGCGCTCAAGGCTGAAGACGGCGAACGGGCGCACGCAATTCCCATCTGCACGACGCACCGGCAAGCTATCTGCTGCCTCTTGAGCCGTCTGCCGGCTCCGCACGGTCGACCCACAGCACGATTTGCTGGCGCTCAGGCTGCCCTGCAGTTTCCCGATAGAGCAGCCAGCGCACCCACGAAGCGGCATCGCTCAGCGTTTCAGGCCGCCAGCGCTGAAGGACACTGTATGCAGCGCCGCCATACGTCTCGCCGGGCGCCGCCGCTTTGTCCGCAACCGTGATGACCAGTGGGGCGCGATCAGGGGGGAGGCTGGTGAACACCCGCAGATTCGGCAGCTCCCGCAGCTCCCAGCGCAGGACCGGCGCCACGGTCCGGCTGTGGACCAGGGGCAACACCAGGTCCACAGGCGCCTCGCCACCGCCGTCACCTTTGAGCGATGCCAGCTCTCGCAGCGTTGCATGTAGATCGGCCAACCCGCCCGCGTCCGGCGCGACCGCGAGCGCCCCCGATTGCCTACCGACCCCCCGATCAAAACTCAACGCCGTCAGTTGGCTGGCGCCCCAGACTGACCCCACGATCAGCAGCACCACCGGCAGCACCTCGGCGACCGTGCGCCAGCTTCCGAAGGCGCCGTACACCAGCCAAAGAAGCCCGGCCATCGATGCCGTAAGGATGCCGAGCGTGGTGTAAAGCTGGACCCAGTCGGCCTTGTTGGTCGGGTGAAGCGCGCCCGGCAGACTTTGAGCGGCAATGGCGATCAGTATCAGCTCCAGAAGCAATAACACCCACGGATCGAGCTGGCCACGCCACGAGGAAATCGGACGCAGGGTGGCTGCAATGGCCGGGCCTGCCAACAGCGCAAGGGCCATCACCACCAGGCCCAGATCCGTGGTCTGACGACCGGCTGGCAACACTGCCGACAGCACCGCGATGAGTGCAGCCAGGCCTGCGAAAAGTCCGAAGCGATCACGTCGCCTGCCTGCCCTCACAAAACCCCCGATCGCAAACCCAAGCAGCAACGGTTCGCTGATCAGCAGCCGGCGCACGATCTCCCACGAGGTGGTTTCGGTCGCCACCGACCCGATGTCGCGCAGCCAGCCACCCAACAGGTCGGCGGCCGCAGCGAGGCCCGCAGGCGACAGCCCGAGGAAGGTCGAGCCAAAGAAGATTGCGGCGAGGGCGCCGATGGCCACGCCGCGCCGCGTCTCTCGCAGATCGGCCCAAAACGTCGTCCACTCCGATCGCCACCAGAGCGCGGCCGCCAGTCCGATCAGAATAACGGTGTAGGCGCCCGATCCGGCAGTCAGCAGCAATCCGAATGCGACAGCCGCCGCCACCAGGGCCGCGCTCCTCCGGGGCGGCGCAACCCCGGCAGCCGATCCGAAGGCGCCGCGTCGCACCCCAACTTCGCGGGCATACAGGTTGATGCTGGCCAGTAAGGCCAATGCTAACGCCGGCGTGAGGCTGTCGCCCAGTGCCGATCGAGCATTGAAGACCGCGATCGGCGAGGCTGCCCACAGCGCTGCCGCAGCCAAGGCTCCTCCACGAGTCAAGCGATCGCGCAGGGCGTAGAAGAGCAGACAAGCCAGGCCGCCAAACAGCGCCGTCCACCACCGCGCCACCACCTCATCGGAACCGAGCAGCATGAACGAAGCCCGTTGCAGACTGAACAGCAGCGGGCTAATCCCAGTCAGTTCATAAGGCTGGCCCTGTGCTGCCGCCAGGGCCGGCAGCGCCTGCATCGCCTCGGACGGATGCAGCGGCATCCAACCCAGGCCAACCAGCCGGACGGTCAACGCCACCCATGTGACGGCGCCGTACAGCACGCGCTCCACCGTGAGCCAGTCGACCAGGCTCGGCCGCGGGTCGACATGACCGCCCGCATCAACCCCCTGCAACGCCGAACTCATGCTGACACCCCAAAAAAACTATCGAGCGTAGATCCTCACGCCGTCTTTGTTGTACACCTGGGCCAGGACCCGATCGAACCGGACCAGCGCCGCGTCGGTCATACCGTACTTCCGCCGCTCCAGGGGACCGATGAGCACATAGTCGACGTTCCAACGCTCCAGCAAGCTGCGCAGCTCCTCAGGCCGAGCGATGCGGTAGATTTGTTCCAGGGCCTCCGGCCGGCCGGCCGCGAGGCGATCATAGGCGCCGCCGCGCCACTGGCGCTCGTGGAAGTCCCAGCCAAGCAGCGTAGGATTGCCGGTTGACATCGAAATGCGGCCGGCGCCCTCCGGACTGTAGGAGCCTCCGGTGGCTTCCAACACCACTGCGGTGGGAGGCAGGTTGGCCCGGATCCATTCGATGGCCGCAACATCGGCTGGACTGCCTTGGCGCAGATGAGCCAGACCGTCGAGGGTCGGCCGGCCGCGGAAGTCGCCGGCTTTGCTCGGAATGGCCGCGAACGGATAGATCAGCGATCCGGTCGCCAGGAGAGCCGTGAGCAGGATCGCCGGCGCCTTCAACAGCCAGGGCGATGACCGCTCCACCAACCGGCTCACACCGTAGGCCGATGCAAGCGCCAGCACCACCCACGCCTGATAGTAGAACTTAAAAACGGTGTTCATGCGCGTGTTGAACAGATCGCGCAGATACACGAACTCCACACTGTAGACGAGCAAGAGCGCCAGGACGATCAGGAGCAGAGCAAAGACATCCGGTGCGCTCCCCCGCGCCGAAAGGACGGCGGGCGGTCGAACCGGGGGACCGGTCGCCTCGGGCGCTTCCTCGGTTCGTCCAGCGCCGACCGGCGCAAGCAGGGCCCACAGCAGACCACCGGCCCAACCCAACAGACCGGCCAGAACCAGATAGGTCCATGGGCTCGCCAGACGCAGCCGGGCAACCAGGCCGGCAACCTGGCCGAGCGAGCCGTCGCCGACAGCAACCCTCACCGCAGGGTTATCCAGGAAGGTGCTCACCAAGGCGCGGCCCTGCGGCAGCACAGTCAGGACGAACAGCGACAACGCCATGAGGACCAGCGGTGTCAGAAAGACCCATGCAATGACGCTGAGAAAGCCGCGTCGCAGCTTGCGCCGCGGCGCCTGACGGTTCAACAGGCTCATGAAGAGGACCACGACCACCACGAACAGACCGAACATCACGAGGAACTGACTGAATCGGCTCGGAAAAAGCAGGTTGGGAAGAACCCCACCCAACTGCGACTGGAATCCGACATAGAAGGGCAGGTAGAGCAGCCAGCCCAGGGCGCCCAAGGCCGCGCCCGCACCCACGGCGCGCCAGACCGCGACGCGCGTGAGACCATGCGCCAGCGCCTGCCCCGCGGCGACCGCCAGCGTTCCCAACCCCACATAGATCGGAAAATCCCAGGTGTTGAGAAAGCCCAACGCCCCGAACACAACCGCTGCCAGGACAATGCCGGGAGCGCCGAGCCCGCAGAATGCGGCCAACATGTCCAGGAAGCCGGCAATGCGCCCACGGAGTCCCGCGGCACTCAGGTTCACGCGGTCATCTTCCTGCCTCCAGCTCCTCGCTCCCAACAGGAGGCTGAGCGCCAGACCCACAGCCAGAAACACGAACGGCAGCGCCAAGACATGCGGGTGCAGATCGCCCAGAAGAAAACTGAAGAACGGGAACTCGTCGATCACCTCCACCGAGTTGCCGAGAAGATCGCGATCGTGGATCACGCGGGAGGCGCGCCACCACCACCAGAACCCACCGGTCCAGTCGCCCGTCGGCGGCGTATCCATCAACTGCTTGATGTCAAGCCATTTGATCCAGTCCAGGGGCGCAAGCTGCCGGTGATAGGCGATCTCGACCAAGACCTCGAGATTGCCGATGAACCCGACGAACAGCGCTCCAAGCAACCCAAAACCCAGGCTGCGTCCTACACCCCGGGTGCGAAGCGGCGGGGTCTCCGGCTCATCGTCGCTTGTCCGCAGGTCCTGAGTTGGCGGATGCCCCTCGCCATCAGGTGTTGCGCCGCCAGCCGCCTGCACCAGATCGTAAACTACCCCAAAGGCGCCCACCGCGACCAGCGCGTACCAGAGCGCAACGCCGAGGTTGAAGCCGATGGCCGGATCGACTCCGGTCAACCGGATCAACAGCCCCAGCATGACATAGCCGAAGTAATAGTAGCTGATGGCGTAGCCTGACAGCCAAGGGTCCTGCGGCGGGAAGAACCGGCTGCCCAAAACGCCATTGATGAAGGCGAACTCCATCGGCTTCTCGGTGCCGGCGATCTCCGGGGTGAAGGCACGGAACGCCGCCCACAGCACGAAGACCAGCGCGAACAACAGCTCGGTGGTCAAGACCAGCGGCCAACGCGCCCGGAGCCACGCAAAGATCGGCCGCGTACCCGCAGCGCCGGCAGGGCGACACAGGCCATCGCGCCCCAACCAGACTGACAACGCGGCGACGATGGCAAGTGAGACCGCGATCCCGCCGACGCTGTTGGGCAGCAGCCGGAAGCTGGCCGCCAGCCACAGGACATAGGAGACCAAGAGCAGTCCCATACCCTTGGCCAGCGGATACCCGCGACCCGGCAGACGACCGAAGAGCCGCCAACTCAGGGGCAACGCCGCCCAGGCAAAAAGCTGAACCACCAGCCACCAGGAAAGGATCGCTGACATCGATGTATCGTTTCATGACAGCGAGATGCTGTCCGCCCCACCCGCAAAAGAATGCGCCAATTCTAGCATGAGGGTCATGCACCCACCAAACTCATCGGGGCGCGAGCGCTCGATAGATCGTCACCTGCTGATTCCGATAGACCAGGTCCAGGTCGCCCTGGCCGACCAACGCATCGAACTTGGCTAGGCCTTCGGGCCGGAACAGGATTCTTTCCAGTGGACCGACGTAGATATAGCCCACACGCAACTCTGACATCAGTTCCCTGGTCCGCGCCAGGTCGGTGGTCGCGAAGAATTCCTGTCCCAACTGCGTGCGCTGCGACACCTGATCCGCGGCGCGCTGCTCATATTGATGCTGGCCGACGAATGTGGGCAGACCGGTGAAGCTGGATGCTCGCAGCCCGCCGGCCCGATAGTAGTCTGCCGTGACCGACTGCCCATCGACAACGTACGCGCCTGCCGGCGCCTCTGCCAGAACCGGCGCACCAGGCACGTGATCGAGCAGCCAGCGGATCGCGAGGTAATCGTAGGCCAGGTCGATCTCGTGCTGCGGATCGGGCCAGGCCAGTTTGCCTACCGTCATGTATTCCATGCCGTCCAACGTCCCGATGGGCGGCCGCGCACCGGGGAAACGGTCGTTGATGCGCGCCGGCATCCCCAGCGGCAGGAACAGCAGGCCGGCAGACACGGCGCACACCAGGATCGTGCGCCAGAGCCAGCACACCCCGCGCGGCAGACGGCTCACTTCCAACCAGAGACGTGGCAGCATCACGCCGCTGGCGACGCCGAGAAGCAGCCAGGCGGGGACCGAGAATTTGAACACCGTGTTCATGCGGTACCACTCGCCGCCGGCCAGAAAATCGCGCAGGAACACGAGCTCCGTCCCGGCAACCACCCCAGCGCCCAACGACAGCAGGAGCGCGAGCAGGTTGTCCTCAGGCGGCGCGTCGCGGCTGAAGAGGATCGGCAGCGTCATGCCGAGCAGCAAGGCCATCAGCGCCGCCGGCGGACGGTCCAAGGCGATCAGGAGGAATACCAGACCGATCCACAGCAGGGCGGGCAACAGGTGCAGGCGGTGTCGGAACTCGTCGGGCGTTCCAACGCGTCCCTCAGCAGCAAGATGGGACGAGTTTGACGGCGCAGCCTCGCCACGGCCGGAAAACTGGACATGGTCGGAGTTCGCCTCAGCCGACGACGCGGCTCGCTCCCCCGCGAGGCGACGCGGGGAAGCCGCAGCCTCAGCTTGGCGCCTCCATTTCGCCAGCCATAGACCCGCCAGCGCACTCAGGCCGAGGATTAGCGGGATGCCCCACACCTTCAGCCAGGGGAGCAAAGGGCTTGCGGCGCGCACCCAACCAAGGTAGCGCTCCAGGAGCGGTCCGCCGTGGTCGCCAAGCTGGGTCCGGTAATGCACGTAGAACGGCGCATACGCGGCCACTGCGGCGACGCCGATGATGGCTGCTGCTGCGAGAGCACCGAGGACGGCCCCGCTGCGCCGGCTGCGCCACGCCGGTATCAGCAGCGCGCCTGCCACCAGAAGGGAAAACGTCGGCAGATCCCAGGTGTTGATCGCACCCAACGCGCCGAGCGCCACGATGAGCAGCAGCACTGCGGGCGCGTAGAACGACAGCGCCTGCCGGCGGTCTGCTCCCGGCAAGCCGTTTCGCGCGACCAGCACCCAGTTGGCTGCCAGTCCGACCACCATCATCCCGAACGGCATCGCAATCAGATGCGGATGCAGGTCCGCAAACAGGAAGGTCCAGAACGGGAACTCGTTGATCGTCTCCGGGATCACCCGGCTGGCGGCCCAGTAGTCGAAGCCCGGCGCCGGCATCTGCACCAGGCGCTGTCCCAACTGCGCGAGGAATTGGTTGACTGCATCGAGATTGCCCAGCAGAAGCGCACACACGACAGCTAACAGGCCGGCGAGCACCGGTCGCAAGGGATCACGGCGGTCGCCGGCCAACGGCTCTCCATCCCCGGCGGCCAACGTATAACCCACGCTGAAGATCCCGGTCGCAGTCAATGCGAACAGCGCGGGCACCGCCAGGTTGAACGCCACCTCGGTCGTAATGCCAGTGAGCTTGATCGGGAGGGAAACCAGATAGAGCCCGAAGTAGTAGTAGTTGAGAACGCCGCCGGCGAAATAGGGATCGTATGGGGGGAAATGCGGGCTGCGTAGAATGGCATTCAGGAATGCCGATTCCATGAACTTCTCCCCGCCGTTCCACGGCTGCCACAGATCAGGATTCAGTGTGCGAATGCCGACGAATGCGAGGAATGCCAGAGCAAACAGCCCCTCCTCGCCGAGCAGCAAGCGCCGGCGCGCGGCCCAAAACGCGCCGATGCGGCGACGCTGCAGCCACCATGCGCCCGCACCCGCCAGGATCATCCCCGCGCAGATCAACGCCAGCGGCAGAAGCCGGTTCTGCCACCACCCCAGGCTGACCGCCAACCAATGCACCCAGCCGGCAAGCAGCCACCCGGCGGTCCGCGCCAGCCCATAGCCTCGATCCTGGAGGCCGCCGAGCAGCGGAAAGAGCAAGGGCCACGCCGCCCATCCCAGCACACCTAGCGCCAGCCACCAAAGCAGGGCGGCGATCGGCGGGCGTTCGCTCGCCACCCGGTTCCAACGGAAATCTGCCACGACGGGCAACGGCTCCGAGGGGAGGCTTTGGTCGTCGAGCGCAATAGGGGGCAAACCGGGCGGATCATCCGCCCGCTCGGCGGCCGTGTTTGCTCCAGGCTGCGGCAGATCCCTCGCGTGGCCCGGAGGCCGGCCGCCGGCAGCCGGAGACGAATCGGGCGGCGAAAGGAATGAGATGGCGTTGCGACCGTCTTCCGGCGCCAAACTGCGAGAGTCCGCTCCAGACCTGGGCAGATACCGCTCCAGCCGCGCCCGCAGCAGCGCCGGGCTGAGGCGCCCCGTGTTCCGGAAGATTCTAGCCCTGGGATGGTCGTAGACTGTGAAGCTTTCGTCGGCATGGTCGTCCGGGATCGACCAACCCAGGATTTGAGGATAGGCGGTGAATTCCCTGACCAGTGTGTAGCCGAGCTCGCCGCTCTCGAGCAGGCGGTAGTAGCTGCTGGTCATCGGGTAGCGTTCGCGCAGGCGTGAAAGCGGCCCAGACAGGCGGTTGCTGGCAAGCACCAGATAGTCGCCGCTGCTGAGCGCATCGACCAGCCGGTCCAGCTTGGCCATGGAGTCCGGATCGTACAGCGGCAGCTCCGTCCGCCGGTACTCTCGCAGCGGAGGCCGCCCCACGATCTCGTCCATCCGCAGCGGCAACGCATCGTCCCAGTGCTCGGTCAGCAACTCGCTGCCCTCGGGGATATGGGTGTAGATCCAACGGGACGCCTGCAGCCAGGGATGCTCCTGCCGGTGTACTTCCATGAAGGCCAACGCCCATCCGAGCGTCGTGATGGCGACAGCAGACGCGGCGAGACCCCAGAGGACGCGGCCCCGCCGGCCCTGTCGTCTGCTGAGCCAATGATAGGCGGCAAGCGCTGCTCCGGCGCCGAAGATGAGCAGGAACGGAAGCAAGGGCGCCATATAGCGCAGAAACTTCGCGTGAAACGCGCCGGTCAAGGCGAAATAGGGGAACGCCCAGGCCAACATGATGACCTCAACCGGGCGCGCGCGCCGCATCCCAAAGCGAACAAGCACCCAGGCGAATCCGGTCCAGGCTGCGATCCCCAAAGGCCAACCCAATCCCCACTGGCTGAGCTGCTGAATGAAGTACCAGTAGGGGAGTGTGCCGATGTACTGCCGGGTGTAGGGGGCATCCATCAAGCCGCTGACCATGGCGTTCTGCGCGAACACGTTGGCCGCATAGGCGCGAAGCTCGATCACCGCGAACGGATTGGTCACAACAAAGGCCACAATGGCAGCGGCGCCGACGACGACGAGCTGTCCCGTCATCGCTGCAGATCGTCGGAGCGATGCGCCGGCACACACTCGATGCCATGCAGCGGCAATGAGCGGACCGCCGACGAGGATGGCGCTGAACTTCGAGCCAACCGCCAGCCCGGCAAAGACCCCGGCGCCGATCCAGGCCGGCCACCGGCCTCCGTCGGCCCAACGCGCAGCCAGCGCCACCGCAGCCACAACACAGAACGTCAGCACCATATCCACGGCGTAGAAGTGGCTGAGCTGGATCGGCAGCACCGCGAACGCGTAGCCGCCAGCCGCCAACAGCCCTGCGAGCGGGCCGTAGGCGCGACGCCCCAGCACGAAGACCAGCAGCAATACTCCCAGGTCGCAGAGGGTCGAGAGCGCGCGGCCCACCAGCGCCAGGTAGCCGAACTCCGCCAGATGTCGCCCAACGGTGTGCAGGGGCTGAAGAACCAGCGGAAACGCGAGGGGAGTTTGTCCCATCCACTCCCCCAAGGACTGAGCGGCATGCGCCACGACCACCAGGAGGTAGAGCGGGACGTGACCGTAGGCGTAGCCGCGAGGCTTTCCCGCTTCGTCGCCATGGCCCGGCGGCCACCGAAACGGATTGATCGTGGATCGCAGCGGATCGAACGCCGAAGCGATATCCGTCGGGCGCGAGATCGTGTCGGCCACCCAGACGATGAAACGCTCATCGGGATGGACGTGTTGGTGTTGGTCCCAGTTGAGGTTCGTCAGCCGCAGCACTGCGGCTGCCCCCACCAGGCCGACCAGAAGCGCGGCGACAAGCACGCGCTGACAGGATCGGGACATCCGTATCGGGCTGCCAGATTCCACGTTATCTCGTGCGGTCCGCCATCCAGGCGGCGAGGGCGGCCACTATCCGCCGCCGCATCAGGTTGGCGGCGAGGTGAACGGCGCGGCGCCCGCCGGCGTCGGGGTCGGCACCGGACGGGGTCCGACTCCGGACGCAGGGATGGGCGTGGGTCGCTCGACCGGAATGTTCCGGCCGACGACCTCGTATAGCTTCACTGATGCGTTACTGTAGGCCGGTTGCAGGTAACCCAGATCCACCATCTTCTCGAACTTCGCCAGACCCTGCGGGCTGTAGTAGGCCCGCTCCAACGGTCCGACGACGATGTAGGAGACACCATAGTGATCGAGCAACTTCTGTGCGCGCGCCAGGTCACCTGTGTCATAAATCTCACGTACATTTGCCAGGCGGCGATCGATCTCAATGCCAGGTATGACGCTGCGTTGCTGCTTCTGGTGCCAATCCCACCCCTGAACGGTCGGCAACCCGCTGTAGATGCTGAACCGGCTGCCCCACCGATATCCCGGCGTCGTCCCTTCCAGGATGACCGGTGAGCCATCGACATGGCGCAGCATCCACTGGATTGCATCCTTGTCATCGGACAGCATCATATCCTTGTTGTTGTCGACGTAAACTGCCCGATCCATGAAGGCCATGCCATCCAGGCCCCGCGGCGATGCCTCCGCCGAGAAGCGATCACGAATCTTCGCCGGTGCGGCAGTGATGGGGTAAAGCATGACACCGGCGAACAGCAGCGCGGTGACGGCCCATGCCAACCGCCGCAGGCCCGATGGCCACGAGCGAGACCGCGCGGTCCAGCTGGCAAGCCCGAAGGCTGTGCTGACGCCGAACAGAACCCACGCCTGCATGTAGAACTTGAACACCGTGTTCATCCTGCCGATGTCATCCTTCTGACGCACCACCTCGACGCCCATCGTGATCGCCAGCGCCAACGCCAACAAGAGCAGGGCCAGGCGGCGGGTCGCCGGGATTTCGCGCGCCAGGGCCAGGATGACTGCAAGCGCGAGCAGGGGCGCCGCGATCAGCCAGACGGTCGCCTTGGTCAGGAATCCCACACCCATGACGGCAACCACCGCCACCACGATGAGCGGGAGAAGGCTGTCGAGCCAGCGCGGCATCTGGCGTTCGCGCAGTTGGCAGGACCATTCGCTTGCCAGGTGAATCACCGCCAGCACGAGAAAGAAACCCCATACGGTCAGGTAGTCCGGAAGAGTGGTCGTCGCCTCTCGCCACACCTGGAGCCCCGCATAGGCCGTGGCGTAGTGCTTCGTGTAAGGGAGGAACGCCAGGCTGCCGACTGCCACCAGGATGATCAGGCGCCAGAACACCGCCACGCCGGTGCGGAAGAGGAACGCCAACCGATCTCCCAGCTCGGCGGGGAACGGCATCTGCAGCCGCCGCGTGCCCTCCAGGACGGCGATGGCCGCCGCTCCCACCAGCACATAGGTCGGGAAATCCCATGTGTTCGTGGCGCGCAGCGCGCCAACCACCAGCCCCATCAGGAGGAGCGGCAGCAGTTCAGGTCGTGGGATGCGCCACGGCGCGGCTTCTTGCGAGACAATCGCCAGCGGCTGAGGCGCGCGGCCGGCGCCGGCTGCGCCGGTCTGCTCAGCAGGATGGCCTTCCTCCACCGCCGATTCGCCACCGCCTGCGGTTGGCCGGCCGCCAGTGTCAATGCGCACGAGTGCGACGGCCACCGCCAACGCCAGCAGCGTCAGCGGCAGGGCGATCATATGCGCGTGCAGATCGGCATAGGTAAACGTGAAGAAGGGAAACTCGTTGATCGTCTCCGGGATGACGCGCGATGGATTCCAGAACCACCAGTCGTTCGGGAAGCTCAACGGCTGTTTTCCGCTGAGCCATGCGACGAGGCCGTCCAGCGCGCGCACCAGTTTCGGCAGGCCGGGCAGGCTGCTCTGGACCTCCACAGCACCGCGGGCGGCGAACTGGTCGAGCAGAAGCTTCACCGTGCCGAAATTGCCGATGACCGCCACGAAAAAGGTCGCAACAAGGCCACCGAACAGCGGGGAAACGGCCAGCGCGTCGGATGAAGGCTGAGATTGCGGATGAGCGAGCGAAGATGCAGAAGCCGTCGCTGTTCCCGGCGCATCCACCGTCAGGTCATGCGGGTGAGGCGTTGCGGCGCCGGCATCCCCCTCGACCAACGAATAGACCACCGAAAACGCGCCGACGGCCGTCAGCGCGAACAACATCGGGATCATCAGGTTGTACGCCAGCCAAGGCATCATGCCGAGAAGCTTGGCCACCGTGCCAACCATGACGAAGCCGAAGTAGTAGTAGTTCATGAACCCGCCGGAGTGCCACGGATCGTACGGCGGAAAGATCGTGGACTTGATGACGGCGTTCAGATACGCGAAGTCCATCGGCTTCTCGCCCCCGCGGGCCGGATGCCACAGGTCGGGGTTGCCGATGCGGATCAGCAGGAAGAGCGCGAACAGCGCCAGGAAAACGAGCTCCTCGGCCACCAGCAGGGATTTGCGTTCGCGCGCGAAGGCCCGGATCGCGGGCCACCGTCGCCAAGTAATCACCGCTGCGATGACTATCAGCAAGCCTAGCGCCAGCGCAATCCACCAACGCTGGTATGGCGCCACCTTCAGGGCGGGGCCGATCCAGCTCAGCCAGCCCAGCAGCAGGATGCCCAGCGTCTTGCTGACCCCGTATCCCCGGTCCGCAAGACTGCGCAGGATGACGAACCCGAGCGGAAAAGCGATCAGGCCGAGGAGCCAGAGGGTCGCCAGCCAGACCACCACCGCGACAACGGGCGACCGGTTGATCGGGCTCTCCTCGCTGAAAATGTCGCGCCAAGTGCCTCCCAACTGCTGGCGCTCCGCCTCCTCCGGTGTGAAACGCAATGCCGTGGGCGCAGCGCTGACCTGTTTGGGCCACATCTGGAGCGTATGCTCCAGGTTGATTGGATCGAAATAGGAGCGCGCCAGCGCCTCGCTGTACTCTGGCGTCTTCTGGAAGATGTAGACTTCCGGATGGTCGTAGACGCTGAACGCCTCCTCGGCGCCGGTGTCGTTGAACGGAATGCCGAGAACCGTCGGAAAGGAGGTGAAGTGTCCCACCTGCTTGAAGCCCAGCTTGCCCTCAAACAGCAGCTTGTAGTAGAGGGTCGTCATCGGGTATCGCATAGGCAGCCGCGGGATTGAACCCCATAGCCGATTGCTGGAGAGAACCAGGTAGTCCGCCTCGTTGAGCCATCGGTACAACAGCTCTCGCTTCTCCGGCACGTCCTCCGAATACATCTGCATGTTCCCGTCACTGGAGCTGCTCATCCCTTTGTAGCCCCACGTGCCGAAGCCATCCTTGCCCTCGACACGCAGCGGCAGTCCGTCGTCCCAGTGCTCGTTGGCGATTACTTTGCCGGGCGGGATGTTGGCGTAGATCCAGCGTGAAGCCGTGATGCGCGTGAGCGGCCGCCGGTAGATTGCCAGGAAACCCCAGCCCCACAGCATGGTGAAGACGGTAACCGCGACCATCAGGGCGTAAGCAGCATAGCGGAGCCCGGAGGCGGGCCGCTGGGGTTCGATGACCGGCTTGGGTCCTTCCCCTTCGAGCTGCTGGTCTTCCGGCTGCCGTTGGCGCCCCGCCTTCTCCACCAGGCGCCAAAGCAGCCACGCGGCCATGATCGCCAGCAGCGGATAGATGGGCAACAGATAGCGCATCGACTGGACGTATTGCAGCCCCTGCCACAGAAACATACCACCGATCCAGGCTACCGGGAGCAGGTGCGCACGAAACGGTGGCGGGAGCTTTCCCCGTCCCGGCACCTGCGTCAGCCCGATGACTACGTGCAGTGCTGCGAGCGCCCAGCCCGCCCACGCGGTGAGCCCCAATGCCACCCCAAGCCCCCACACCACCATGTTGACAAAGGGAAAGACAAACGGCGTGCGGCTCGTCCACTGATGACCGGGCGGATAGTCGGCGCCACCGCTGATCAGCAGGCTGATCTGCGCCATGTTGTCGCGGAATTTCTGCGCCAGGCTGAAGTCCAGGAGCGTCGAACCGCCGAACGCGTAGGGCTGGGCCATGCGGAAGACCGCAAGAGCCACCAGTCCCATCAGCAGCAGGCGGAACAGCGTTGCCTGAATCAGTGTGGCAAGCCAACGCCGGTCGAGCGTTGCGCTCTCAGCCGTAGATCGGCGGCCGTCCATCCCGCGCCAGTCGTCCCACAGCCGGATGCCGGCCGCAAGCAGCGCAATGCCAGCGAGCGGTGCAAGGTTGATGCGCGAAGCCAGGCTGGCGCCGAACCCCAGACCCAGGCCGAGATAGCTGCCCCACCCCCCGCCGGAGCGGCCGGCCTCCCCACCCTGCGCAACCCGCACGGCGAAATAGAAGGTCACCATGGCGAAGAAGGCGCCGAAGGTGTCGACGGTGTAGAAATGCGACTGCTGCAGCGGCAACACAGCGAACGCGTACAACGCTGCCGCAAGCAGTCCCACCTTCTTGCTATAGAGTCGTCGCCCGATCACGAAGGCCAGAAACACGCAGCCGAGATCGAAAAGGCCAGACAGCGCGCGGCCGACCAGGTGAATCCCGTCGTACCCGATCAGGTAGAGCGGCTGTCCCGACGCCGTCGACCAGAGGTTGGCGACCTGGTTGAAGGTGTTCGCGATTTCAGCGACAATCCGGACAATGAACAGGGGCAGTGTGCCGTAGACGAAGAAATTGTAGTTAAGGTTGTACGGGCTCATCTTCGATCGGGTGCTGTCGAAGAATTCACCCAGGCTCTTGGGCAGCTTCATGGCGTCCGACACCATCGTGAGGAAGCGCTCATCCGGGTGGATATGCGTGTTCATATCCCAGTTGAGGTTCGTCAGACGCAAGAAGGCCGCGACCAGCAGAATACCCAACAGCAGCCACACCGCTGCGCTATCGGTGCGCAGCCAAACGCCTGCCGATCCCAGCATGTGGCTGAGGCCAACTGGTTTCCCCGCCGGCGCCGCTCCACCGGACTCTACTCTGTCGCTCACGTCCCCAACATCTCCTTCCAGAGCGCAAACCGCAGTCTGACCAACTGCGCCAGGCCAAGCCACGCCCGCTTGATCACACGCACACGGCTAGGTCGCTTTTCGCCAACACGGACCGGTATCTCACAGATCCGCAAACCTGCACGGCATGCACGCACCACAAGCTCGGTGTCGAAAACTTCCGCATCGTACCGGCACCGCTCAACCAAGCCGTCGACCCGCTCGCGGCGCATCAGCTTGATGCCGTGAGTGTCAGAGATCGGCACCCCGAAGAGCACCCGCACCAGACCATGGAAGGCAGCGCCCCCGGCGCGACGGAGCCACGGGCGCTGATCCGCCTGGTCGGGAGCGCCCTTCGTCGCAAGCACCAGGTCAAACTCCGGCACCCGTGCCATGGCCGCCTCAAGAAATGCGAAGTCGACCCAGTCGATCGAGAAGTTCGCCATCAGATCACCGTGCGCGGCCAGGAAGCCGTGGCGCAGCGCCTGGCCGTAGTTCGCAGCAGGCAGATGGACGCCGAGAATCCGGCCGTCTGTGCGCGCCAGCATATCGACGATCTCCGGTGAACGATCGGTGCTCCCGTTCTCGACCAGGATCACTTCGAAGCCGACGCCCAAGCCCGGCAATCCCGCCATGATCTCTTGCACGGCGGCCGCCAGCAGCGCCTCTTCGTTGTACACCGGAACAACCAGCGACAACCCCGGACCTGCCGGCGCCATCATCTCTGGCATGGCTGCGTCGCCGGTGCGGGCGCGCGACCGGTCTGCACGAACCAGTCGATGGTCCGCTGCAGCCCCGTCGCCAGCGGCACCGTCGGAAAGTAGCCGAGGCAGCGCGCTGCCTCGGAGATGTCGGGGCGAAACACATCCACATCGCCGACCCGCCGCGGCGCGCTGACCGGCTGCAGCGTGCTGTGACACCGTTTGAGCACGATCTCCGTCAACGTCCGGATGGTCGTTATCTCGGTCGTGCCGATGTTGAAGACGCCTCCCCAGGCGGCCTCGGCTTGGGCGGCAAGCAGATTGGCGCGCACGACATCCTCGACATACGTGAAGCAACGCTCCTGGTCGCCCGTGCCTTCGATCACCGGCGGCAGCCCGTGCAGCACACGATCGATGAAGATGCTGACGACCCCGCCCGTGGGTCCGTAGTTCTGGCGCGGGCCGTAGACGTTGTAGTAGCGCAGCGCGATCGTCCTGACGCCGAAGACCCTGTGCCACAGCAGCACATACTTCTCGGCGGCCAGCTTGCTGATGCCGTACGGCGAGACTGGCTGCAGCGGATGCCCCTCATCCTGCGGCTGGTACTCTGGCTCGCCGTACACCGATCCGGTCGAGCTGAACACCATGATGGGCGAGACGGGGCTCTCCTGCATCGCGCGCAGGAGATTGAGCGTGCCGAGCCCATTCACCAACAGATCGCGCTGCGGATCGGCCACGGACTTGAGCAGGTTCAGCGCCGCGAGGTGGAAGACGACGGTGCGCTCTTCCTCGACGACCAGGCTTCGCACGAGCCTCGCATCTTCCACCGAACCCAACACCAGGCGCACGCGGCCCCGACCACGGGCGAATTCCAGGTTTTCGCTCACGCCGTTCGACAGATC